>JBMNNY010000192.1:0-3926 GCA_050942765.1 Bacillota bacterium
AAGGGATAGTTGATCTGCCAGCACTCGAAAGGCTGCTAGCCTATTGCGACGGTCTGGAAGTGACTTTTCATCGTGCCATAGATGCGACCGCAGAGGCTGCGGAAGCCGCGGATATCCTGGCTACCACCCGGGTGATCGCCGCCACGCCAGTACGTAGAGTTTTGTCATCGGGTGGAGGATCGGGGCGCGCTGAGGACAATCTGAAGACTTTGCGCCAGATGCAGGCCATTCTGTCGGCACAGGGAAAAGCCCTGCTGGTCGGTGGCGGAGTCAACCGGCTAAACTGCCGGAAGATTTTGCAGGCCACGGGCGCGCCTGAACTGCACGTTGGCACCAGCGTGCGGGAAAGGCATTCAGCCCACGGCGCCATCAACCTGGCAGCCGTGCAAGAACTCGTGACCCAATTGTCCGATTGGGGACAGGTTTAGATGGCACATTTTGCTCCGATTGGGGACAGGTTTAAATCGGTCAAAATGAGCCGATTGGGGACAGACTTACGCGCTTTGCCCAAATGGAGGCGTCTGCGGCGAGTTGTTGTTATCATCATCAGGATGCGGCCTTTTACCGCTGTCGCCACTGGCTAAGGACAGATACAATCCTGCCAATTGAATGGCATTCCGGAAAGCCTCGTTAATTGGCAGCAAGCCTTGCCCATGAGTTGGGTTGATAGCGGCAATGCGACTGGCATAATAGGTACTGATGGGAACCTCGACAACACCGTCACTGATCAGCTTTTCTGCATGGCAGCCGACCTGCGGGTTGGCTTTTTTCATCTCCCGACAGATAAGCGGCAACGGCCGGCCAGCTTTATCCAAAATCGCGGCAAATCCGAACAAGCGGCACAGCAGCGGACGGCATTGGTAAATACTGCAACCTCCCTGTGGCAAATTAAAGTCGAGAAAAACGCAGCGTGCTTCGGGATCTTCTTCTGCGCGGGTGATTCTGTCCAGCCAATATTCGGCGCGCCCCTCAAGGCAACTGATAATCGCCTGCGGTAGCAGTTCAAATATGGTGGCTTCGATTTTGGTGGCTGGAGTATCGCAGCAGGTTCGACACCCAACAGGACAAGCCACACCTGTTTTCTCACTAAACTTTGCTATGGCGCTATCCAGCTCGCGATAAAGCTGAAACAACTCATTTAAACCATCCCAAAGAGAACCTTTCCCTACAAACCCTGCTAATGCCAAGCTAATTACCTTCTATCTGCGCTTAACCGCACCGAATAAATTTACCTTCTATTTTACACCCCGAAGAAAACGAGAGCAATAATGATCTGATTGGGGACAGGTTTATTTGGCTCATTTTGATCCGGTTGTGGACTGGTTTAGTTTGGTACATTTTGGCCGATTTAAACCAGTCCCCAACCGGACCCAACCGGACCCAACCGGACCCAACCGGAGTCCCCGGCCGCGCCCCAGCGTTTTGCTCCTTCCTCCCACCCCTTACCCCCTACCCCTATACTCTCTCGTTCATGATATTTCTCAAGGTTCGGCAGGAACAATTCTCCCGAACAGCAAAGTATGCCCCAGATAAGAAAATGTGACTAATGAGCGATTATGCTGGATGGGTGGGTGCAAATTGTCCAATAGTAATTCTGACCATCGCGGGAAAAATGCTAACGATGCCGCATCCGGCGCTGAAATCGGAGCTGCAACCGGTACCGCCGTTGCCGCTGCTGGTGCTGCTGCCAGTCCTGGTGCCGCTGCCAATGCCGATGCCACAGCCTCTATCGCCGCCTCCGCCGGCATCTCCGCGTCCCTGGCACAGACCTACACAAACCTTATCTGGGATCTGCGCTTGCTTCAGTGGAGCAACTACTTTGAAGGTGGCGTACACGATCTGTCACTTCTGGACAGTCAGTTTTTCATGTTGGCCAAGCAGTTCCTCAGCCGCTATGCATCCGCGTTCACTCCCACTGATCGTCAATCCGAGATCGTCCGGACGTTGCTCAGCAGGGATTTGGTGGACAAAAACCCGGCTGCCGCCAAACTGCGCAATCGTCTTGATGATTGGAATAATTATCGCGACGATGATAGCGCCAGCGCCACCAGCTCCACCAGCTCCACCACCGATCGCCGCCTTGCCCTGGCGCGCAAAATGCGGTCGGATGTTCTTGACTTGATGTACATTCGCAACGGCCTGGCCAAGGACCAGGGCTATCATTCCTATCCTGATCTGGTACTGTCCACCGAAGAGCTTAACCGCGAGCGCCTGATTAAGATGCTCCACGATTTTCTGGATGCAAACCTGCCCCACGCGCAGCATCTGATAAAGAAATATGACATCCATTGGGAGAGTTGGTTCTCCGACTTGAATCGCATCGCCCCACTGGCAGAATCGTTCCCTGGTACGTCCGCACCCGCACCCGCACCCTCACCCGCCTTCCCATTCGACCCCTCCACGGCTATCAATCGATTCCTGGAACTACTCGGGCTAACCGATGCCCGCTCCAAAATCAAAATCGCATTCCAGGACCATGGTTTCGCCGGCATGACCAGTGAAGTCGCCCCCGGAGACATCCGTGTCATGGTTGAGCCTATCGCGTCACTTGCTGGTTTCAAAGTACTGTTTCACGAGTTGGGGCATGCACTCACTTATTGCTTTAATCAGGAGCAAGACCTGTTCCGCATTCTGCCGGCCAGTTATGACGAAGCAATGGCCGTTGTGATTGAGTACTTCGCACCCCGCCTGTTGTTGGGCCCCACCCTACAAAAAAAAGCCGCCAAAATCGACGTGCTTGAACATACCCGCTGCGCCATCAGCGCTTTATTCGAACTTGAGCTGTGGGAAAGCCCGGCGCCCAAACAACCCGAAGAATTATATCTCAAACATTACGGCCGCCTCGGTGTACAGATCGATCATCCCGAATTATGGGCGCTGGACTCATTCCGCAGCATTGATCCGGTTTATATCCATAATTATGTAATTGGAGCGGTTCTCGCTCCCCGCCTTTACGATTTCCTGCTGCAAAGCTTTGGCGACGATTATCACTCATGGGGCCGATGGTTGATTAACAACGTCTATTTTGATGGCCGCAAAAGACCCTTCTCTGAAAAAGTGGCCAGCATTTACACAATATAAATGCTATTTATATTATCCATATAATACGCACAGTGGCTATAGCTATCTCCGCGCCTAACCCAAATTTACAGTATACCACCCCAAAATGACTCACGTAAGGTAGTGTAAAATAACTGTAGGATTTTGAAACAGGTAAAAACCCTGTTAACAAAGAAGAAAAGACCCACCGTCCCGGAACGGACGAGTAACCGGGTAGTCCAGCTACTCAGAAGGTGGGTCTTTGATGGAACTAATTAGCCAAATACAGAGTGCATTCCTGCAAACACTGGAACGAATTGAAGGCTTTTTTGATGGAAAGATGGACTTTGGGGAACTGGTTTCGCAGTTACAGCAGGAATCAAATAGGCTGATGTGCGAACTAACCCGAACTGTCTTAGAGGAAAAGGATCGACAGATACGGGAAGAACGCTTTAGGCGTAAGGACTGGGTCGTGGAGCGCCGGAACGATAGGCATACTTTGCTGGTACCCTATGGGGAAGTTTGTTACCAGCGCACATACTACCAGCATAAGCCAACAGCGCAATACGCCTATTTAAGCGATATAGCTTGCGGCATAGCCACGCATGAAAGAATACATAGCACTTTGTCTGCTGGTTTAGTAGAGCAAACATGTCATAGGTCTTATCGTAAGTCTGGGAGGCAATATCCTGAAGCGCTGGTAAGTGGTCAGGCAGTATTAAATCATGTTCGTGATTTGCGGCTTATTTCAAAAGACAACGCACCAGATAAAAAGAAGGTTGTTGAATATCTGTTTGTTGAGGCGGATGAAGATCATGTTCCGGGGCAAAAGGGGATTGCTTCTTTTGAGTCAAAACTGGTCTATATTCATGAGGGTTGGAACAAGG
>JBMNNY010000193.1:0-3912 GCA_050942765.1 Bacillota bacterium
TTCCTGTCGCACGGTCTGTTCGTTGTTCGCCAGCCGCTCTCCCACCAATCCATTCATTGGCACGTCCCTTAATTGCTCCGACGGATAATTCCAGTCCTTATTACATCACCGGTAGCTTCCGAATGCACTACGGCATTGCTGAATAATTCCGGCCAATTGCTTTTATATTTTTGCCAAAGCTTGGGGTTCTTGCGAAACAGCTGACCTCCAAAACCAAATACGTCTGCGCCGTATGATTGGGCTGTAGTGATGGCCAGCTTCATGTCACTGGCAATCTTATCGCCTATAATCCGGGCTGCTTTTTTCCTGATATCTCGATCCGTAAAATCCTGCTGAATTCCCACCTGTGTAATGCCAGCCCAAAATTTAGTCTTAATGCGAATCTGCAACCGATCATTAACGATATTGACTTCCGGTTTGACATTCAGTTTCCTGATAATTACCCCCATATCTCCAAAATCCTGTGTCTTAATGGCATAGCCAATATTGCGGTACTGTTCTTTAAAAAGGAGAAATCCCTCGGAAGCCGTTCCCTCCAGACTACCGACCATTTTCTTGCCACGAAAAACGGCAACACCACCCATATGAATAATCTTTTCCTGACTGGAGGAATCGCCGCCTTGCCCCTTACCTCCCTGTCCGCCACCTGACCCCCCCTCGCCCTCCTTATCGCCTTCTTGATCGCCTTTTTGCCCGCCTTCCTGATTGCCTTTGTCCTTGGTTTTTTCGACATCGTAGCCACCCGGCGGGACCGTGCTGGTAATTGGCAAGGCTCCTTCGATAAATTCCGACTCTGTTTGAGCCACAAAATCGCCAAATGGAATGCTATAAGTAATACCCGTATGCCGAACCATTCGTAACATAGCCATTACGGAAATTTGGTCCAGTTTTGGCATTGCTTCCAATACACCTTTGGCTTCTCCGTCTACGATAAACAGGCGGATTGATCGGCGAAAACCCGGAAAGCGCTCAATTGAATCCAGAATCCCCTCCAGTCCTTGCTCGGCACGTTCTTTACCCACCACTATGGCCGCCGTGTGCCCATAGAAAATGACACGTCCGATTTGCCTGGCGATACTCTGTTCGGCATCGGCCGGTCCTTTGCCCAATGCAGAAGTCACCCAGACCGGCTCTGCCCCGGCACCGGAAGCCTCCTGACCAAACGACCTCGTTACAGCAATTTGCAGCGACAAATATTCATTCATCTCCGGATCAACGCCTTCCGGAGGCGCATCGAATCCGATTCCCATCACAAAGGCCAGGTCACTCATATTCTTCTGACTCCAGCACCCGGCCAAATTTAATGCGACAGCGATTATTACGGCGGCAATTGCCAGCTTGCGCATTAGCCTGTCCCTTCCTCTTCTTCTTCTCCTATTTTCCGCCCAGACGAAGGACTCTTTCTTAGTAAGCCCCGCAGAAAAGCCACGGCTATTAATATCCCGAACGCCCCAAGCGCAGCAGGCAGAATCAGATACATTCTCATGATTGGGAACAAAGCAAATAACTGCTCCTGATCCCGGATCACATATGCGCCGGCAAATATGGGAACTGATACGCCCAGTAACGCTTTGGCGAACTGGAGCCTTGGAAATGTATCCACAAGCAAAATGGAAGCAGTATAAAAATAAGCGCTAACTTGCAAAAAGCCGGCGATGATCCAGCTGGAGACGATTAGCGCTTCCAATCCCCGGGCTACGCCCCCAATCTCAATGATTTTTGCCAGTTCCAGCGGCGGACTTACGAACTTGGCCACTTGCTGAGGCCCGAAAACACCCTGAACTGCCAGCATGATCAGAGAGATCAACAGACCTGCTCCCAGCCAGCCTCTTAAGCCGGTCGCTGTTGAGGTTCGCGCATCACGCAAATGCCCGCAAAGCACTCCTGAAAAAATGGCATACTGCGCCGCAAATCCGACCATGCGCACACATCCTCTAAGCAGCGGTTCCCATCCGCGGTAAAAAACGGGCAGCAGGTTCTCAGTGTCCATCCTTAGCAGAGAAGCTATTACTAAAAACAGCAATGACCCAATGACGATCAGGAACAATATCTGGCAGACCCTTGCATAAACTTCAAATCCCTTGATCAGCGTGTATACTACCAAGATCACCATGGTGATCAAAAAAAACCAGGGAGGTGTTTCCGGCATCAGCGCCGCTCCCCAAAACTCCGCAATATTGCGAAGAATTAACGCTGCGACAGCCACCATCACGAGCATTAACATCAGAGAAAGCAATTTGCCAAAAAAGCGGCCCAGGATGGTTTGGCTGTATTCTCCGATTCTTTTTCCTGGAAAACGGCTGTTAAAGATAAACACCGGTACCAGCAGTAATGCTGAGATGAGATACGCCACCGGCACCGCAATATAGGCCTCTTCGCCGGAGATACTGCCGATCTCTCTGGTCATAGTAATAAACAAGGTGCCTATTGTTATGGCAAATGAGACCATCACACCTTGATAGGAGCTAATTTTTTCCTTGGGCGGTCTGGAACTGTTACTCATCCGCTTCACCGCTTTCATTGGTCCCGTCTTTTTGACGCGGGCCTGGTTTCATATCTTTCTTTTGGCGGATGATATCCTGCGGCCGGACAGCGTCCGGACGCTTCCGCATGCTCCACAGCGGTGCGCGTATCAGAGTATCTCTTAATATTGCCCGACCACTGCTTGGTGCCCACGGATAAAAGTAAGGTACGCCAAAGGACCGCAGCGTCATCAAATGCACCGTCAGAAAAATAAGTCCCCAGACGATGCCATACAATCCCGATGCGGCCGCCAGAAAGATCAAAGGAAAGCGCAGGATTCTGATACTGTTCGCAACCAGAAATGACGGGAATGCGAATGTTGCAATAGCAGTCAATGATACAATAATCAACAATAATGGAGAGACCAGCCCCGCTGTAACCGAGGCCTGACCGATAACAATCGCACCAACAATGCCAACCGCCTGACCAAACGGGCGCGGCAGCCGTACGCCGGCTTCCCGGAGTGTTTCAAACACAAATTCCATCAACAGCGCCTCAATAACCGGCGGGAAAGGTTTTCCTTCCCGCCCGGCAGCGATGCTGAGCGCCAACGGAGTGGGCAGCAGTTCCGGATGGAAGGTGGTCACAGCCACATAAAAAGACGGCAGCAACAAGGCCCCGATGGAGGCAATTGCACGCACTACGCGCAAAAAGAGTACGGTAAACGGGCGGTCGTAATAATCTTCCGGTGACTGCATAAAGGTGTTCATTTCACTCGGCAGAATGAGTGCAAACGGCGAACCGTCTACTATGATCGCCACGCGCCCCTCCAGTAAATGGCCTACTACCCGATCTGGCCGCTCGGTATTGCCCACCTGCGGAAAAGGCGAGAAGGGATGGTCCTCAATAAATTGCTCAATATACCCAGAGTCCAAAATACCGTCTACTTTGATGGACTTAAGACGCGTTCTGACTTCGTTGATGATTTTCTCGTTGGCCAATCCTTTAATGTATAAGAAGGCAACATCTGTTTTGGTCCGCTCGCCAAGTATAAACGGTTCCACCCGTAAATCCGGAGTTTTCAGCCGGTGGCGTATCAAAGCCGTGTTAACTCTGAGAGTCTCGGTAAAGCCCTCACGCGGGCCACGTACAATGGCCTCGGTGTCAGGCTCTTCAATAGAACGTGTCGGCCAGCCTTTGACACCGGTAACGATCGCCGAGGTCATGCCGTCAACCAGGAGCGGTGCATCGCCTGACAGAACAGCCTCGACCACATCATCAACTGTCGACACCTCTTTGACTTCACCAATGGCAAGCAGCGCGCTTTTGACCCATTGTTCCGGATCCCGTTTGCCCTCCCGGGCGTCCGGTGGAATTTGATGCACTTGCACCAGCAATGTCTTGAGAATACTGTCATTAATAGAATTCTTATCAACCATCCCATCAATG
>JBMNNY010000133.1:0-6127 GCA_050942765.1 Bacillota bacterium
GGAGCAGACAGCTTTCTTGTTAGAACTGTGTCGCAAGCATCAACTGTTCGCCACGGCTGGGTCTGATTATCACGGCCAACGCGAGAAAAATGGTCTGAAAATAGAAATTGGCAGAGGCTGGAATGGCGAGCCGCTGCCAAATCACCTGGATCTTCCGTTCGCGTAAGCCACGAAACGCGTGCCGCGCAATACGCACAATACGGGGACGGTTCCTGTACCTGCCCCCTTACTTCTTAACCCGCAGCCACACGATGCGCACTTTCCTCAAAAAGTAGATGGCCAGCGAAAGCACAACCAGTCCACCCAGGAAAAGCCCCATCTGAAACGTGTTCAGAAGGAAACGCTCGACAATCAGCGGCACTGATTGCAGTCCGGTGGCTGCGAATACCCTGCGGAACACCGCTCCGGCACCGGTCATCACCGGCAAAGAACCACCGGTTATCAGGAGAATCAGAACTGTATATAATCCTGCAATACAAGCGTGCAAAATACGGGCCGCCACGTAGGGTGTCATTCGAATATCGGTTTTGTTAATCACACTGGCCACCTGTCCATGTACGGACAAACCGCTCCAGGCGATTATCGCACTGGCAATCGTCAGCTTCTGCCAAAGCGGTGCGATGGCTTTACTAATCGTCACGGTGCCGATATCTATTTCCAAAATCCCCTGAAACAGCCCTGGAGCCAGAGTTGGTTCAAACCCGATTAGCCGCAGCAAACCGGTCAGAACGGAATTGATTATATTAAACGGCCCTGTAACCGTCAGAACTCTGACCATTACGGAAAACAGCATGATGAAGCCGCAAATCATCAACAGTGTACTGATCGATTCTGTAACAGCGTCTGACAGCAGCTGTCCAAATGGGCGACCGTCTTCGCGACGGGCTTTAAACATCTCTTGCGACGCCCGGACAAAAATGCTGCCTCTCCTGGTAACCGGCGCATCCAGACTGCTTTCCTTGCGCCGATAAAACCGAAAAATGAATCCAACACTAAAGCTGGAAAGATAATGTGCGGCCGCCAGGATTGCACCCAGTTCAGGGCGGCCAAACATCCCGACCGCCACCGCTCCAAACATGAATAGCGGATCTGCGGTATTTGTAAAGGCCAGCAGCCGCTCACCCTCGACCCGGGTACACATGTTTTGACGCCTGAATTTAGAAGTGATGACCGCATCCATGGGATATCCGGCTGCCAAACCCATCGACAGGGCGAACGCCCCGACACCGGGAACATTAAAAAGCGGACGCATCAAAGGTTCCAGCAATACCCCCAGAAAGTGCACCACACCTAATCCAAGCAACATTTCGGAGAGAACAAAAAACGGCAGCAGTGAAGGGAACACAATTTCCCAAAAAACTTTCAAGCCTTCCACGGCTGCTTCAAATGAATCTTTCGGGAAAATCACCAAACTAAGAGTGATAACGGCCACTCCCACTGCCAGGGCAGTTGTCGAGAATCGGCGGACTCGTCGCGTACCTGCGATCGTCGAACGCCGAGTATCACCTTTTAATGCTTTGGTCTGCGTCATTGCAGCATCACTCCTCAACCCGCGGCCGCGGCCCCGCGCCCATCAAAGTGGCCACAATTAATCCGGCAGCAGCCAGCATGAAAACCCAGGCCCCCGTACCGGTAAGGGCTAGCGGTGTGTCATACAGAATCATGGTATGGGAAGTGATGTAGTTCACGGTGGCCGCAATGGCAATTATACCGCAAATGGTGCCCAGGATGCGGTTGACCTTCTTGCCTGTTAGCAGAGCAATCACCGGATAGAGAAAGCAGACAATATAGAAGACCGTTCCGGCGGCAAACCCATTGCGCATTGCAAAACCGATGTCGAACCAGTTCATAAAAAATGACAGAAAAGCAACCCCTGCTGTAATCAGAGTCACCTTTCCGCCAATGTTCAAATCTACAAGCTTCATGTTAATACCCCTTTTCAGGATTTTGACAGAGACTCCGGTCAATACTGCCTGTTCCTTTTAAGGGTATTATGGCTTGGAAAAATTATGACATTAAGATCATGTAAAGATTAAGCAAAGCTCATTCAAAGATCATGCCTTCGCCGCTGCCCCACACCGGACTCAGGCCCGATGGCGCAGGCAAAATCAATCAGGCAGGCAAGCATCAGGCAAGCGGCTCATAACGGCCAAGATAACGGTTGATAATGGTCCCCAGGGTATGAGAATACACGCCAGGACGCCTGGGAGCCACCAGCGGAGTAGGTGCTGCCTGCCCAGCTTTGTACGTTGCCCGCTGCGACATGCTAAACGCCTTCCAGACCTCGTCAGCGAAAACATCTTCCTTCTGGTAGATTGTTTTCGGGAACAGTTCCATATCGAGACTACGCTCGTTAAACTGCCGGATAATCTCCTCGGGGCCCAGATGCTCTCTGGCAAGCAAGGCGCATACGCCGCTCATAATGTCATAGTCGATCGGATCAACTTTGGAGTCGGCCAATTCGGCGGCTGGCTTGATGAACTGCGCTTCATCCTGATCAAAAAGGATACGCGGAATCGGCTTGTTGGGTTTCTCGTGCCGCCCGCTGGCCGATGTAAATCTGCGATTAATATAATCTGCCAGAGCAAAGACTTCGCGCTTCGAAAGATCTCCGATCAGAGACATCACGCCTGAGCTTCCGATATCATGAAAACTGGCCCAACCCAGCGCGATCTCCGTATGATTGCCGGCTGCCAGAATCCCCGTTTTAAACGTATGACTTGCTGCCAGCCCCTGCACTGTGCGGGTAACGGCCTGGATAGAGGCACGCCCGGCCGGAGTTGGCTCGACGCCAAACGCCGCGATATGTTGACGAACGGTTTCGTCATAAATCGGACCGGTCGGATTTGAGCGCAGCGGCATCCCCAGATTGCGCGCGATCTCTTGCGCTATGTTTTTCAGGGGCTCTGAGCTATCTACGGTTGGGTTCGTAATAAAAACGGTATTTTCGGGTCCGAAGGCGTCGACAGCAAGTGCTCCGACTACTGCGCTGTCAACTCCTCCAGAGATGTGTACCTGCGCTTTTTTAAGACCGCTTAGCCGGAATACCTCCCGGGCGGCGAATTTGAGCGCTTCATAAATTTCTTCGTATTTTTCGGGAGTGGCGGCAGCGGGTGCGGGCGTAGCGGGCGCAGGCGTAGCGGGCGCAGGCGTAGCGGGCGCAGTGTTGTGCGCCGCCATTGCTCTATCGCAGGCGGTGGCGACCGGGTTGTCGAGGTCAAACTTTACAATGCTAAAGTCTTCGGCAAATCGGGCCAAAGTGCTCAGCAGTTTCCCATTCTGACAAATGGCCATGCTGCCGCCGTCAAAAATGTGGAACTCTTTCATCGTGTCGCCGATACCCACGGTGTTTACGAATACCAGAGGCGTTCCATTTTCGCAGGCCAGTGTGGCGCACCGTTCCCGGCGCTCCGGCAATTGTCCGTAGGCAAAGCGTTCCTGGTTGAGGATCAGCGCCAGACGTACATTATGCCCGCGCACGTTGATTTCACAGATTTGGGCGCCTCCCGATCTGTTCTCACAAACCGATGCAACGCGACCGTCCTGAATTATGGCCATCAAGTCCGTCATGGATGGCACCGGCAGGTGCCCCACCGGCAGGTGCCTTTGGCCGTCAGCCTTTGCCTTGGCCGCTTCCGGTTCTAGATCCACAAAGCCAACAAAGCCGATTACAGCTGTGAGGTCTGCAGGCACGCGGGTGGCTATGTCTTCATATAGATAGCGCTGCTGATCCGCGATAAAATACTGCTGTTCGAAGAGTACTCCGGCACAATGCCCTGTCAGCGCCTTTGCAGGAAAAACAACTACATCTGCGCCTTCCTGATGTGCCCGTTCGATTGCCTTTACGATGCGCTGTGAATTGCCTTTTAAGTCGCCGGTAACTGTATTGATCTGGGCTATTGCCACTCTGACTTCCATATACTCAACCCACCTTTTTTGATTTGCTCAGACTTTCTGCAAGCTTCGCTCTTGTATACGGATCAGCCTGCTGTTGTTATGTTACCCTCTCCTGGCGGTAACCACGCGTGCTATGCCCGCGAGGTCCGGAACTGTCACCGCCTTCCATCCATTTTCCTGTGCTATATGTAATACGGCGTCTTGCTGCCCATCACCTATTTCAGCTAAAAGCAAACCATTCTGATTCAGAAAAGCGCCTGCCTCCGAGAAGATGCGCCGGTAAAATGATAATCCGTCTGGACCGGCTTCTAGGGCCTGCCGTGGTTCATAGTCTCTGATTTCTGGTTGCAGGATTGCGATATCATCCTGCGGAATATAAGGCGGATTACATAAGATCACGTCCATGCCAGCACAATCCAAGGTGGCGCAATCTAAGGTGACGCGGTCCAAGGTTGCATGATCCAAGCGTGTGCGGGAGGACAACCTCTGCCATGGGGCAAAAAGATCACCTTGCGCAAAAATGATCCGGTCACTGACACCATGCCGCTGTGCGTTACCAGTCGCAACGGCGAGAGCGGCTGCACTAATGTCACTGGCCAGCACGATGACGTCTGGCTGATTGACGGCAACGGCAATGCCAACGGCTCCGCTGCCGGTACAGATGTCGGCCACCACAATAGACCTACGCCGGTCGCACTTGGAAGTCTGACACTGTTCGCGCAGCAGCGGTTCTTGACTGCGAAGCTTAAGTTGTTCCAAACATAGCTCGACCAGCAATTCTGTCTCCGGACGAGGGATCAGAACCCGCTGATCAACAGTGAAGGTCAGTCCGTAAAACTCTTTGACTCCTGTTATGTAGGCCAAAGGCTCCCGTGCCACACGTCTGGCAACTGCAGTGCGGAATCTGGCAATCGAAGCATCTCCGTCCCCTGCCACTTCAGTCTGGAAGTTCATCAGATAAAGATCCTCACGCCTGATTCCCAGGGTAAATGCCAAAAGGAGCTCCGCCTCGCGGCGCGCTCCTTCAATACCTGCATCTTCCAGTTCCCGGACAGCCCATTTCAACAGCGCCGCATATGTCATCATCACAGTTCGGCACTTCCCAGTCGTTCTGCCTGATCAGCAGCGAGCAGTGGATCAATGACATCATTGAGATTGCCTTCCATGATCCGATCCAACTGATAAAGCGTCAGGTTAATGCGATGATCTGTTAGGCGGTTCTGGGGGAAGTTATAGGTGCGGATCCGTTCGCTGCGGTCCCCCGAACCAACCATGCTTCTGCGCGTCTGCATCAATTCGGCATCCTGCTCCTCTTGTTTCTGAGCAAGCAGCCGTGCCCGTAGAATTTTGAGAGCTTTGTCTTTATTCTTGAGCTGTGATTTTTCGTCCTGGCAGGTAACTACCAGGCCAGTCGGCAAGTGCGTAACCCTCACCGCCGAATCGGTAGTATTGACGCTTTGTCCGCCATGACCACTGGCATGATAGACGTCAATGCGCAAATCGTTCGGATTGATCTGAATGTCCACTTCTTCCGCCTCTGGCAGCACGGCCACTGTAGCAGCAGAAGTGTGAATGCGCCCGCCTGATTCGGTAGTCGGTATGCGCTGAACGCGATGTACACCGCCTTCAAATTTCAGCTTGCTATAAGCGCCGCGGCCTTCCACGGCGAAAATGATCTCCTTAAAGCCGCCGAGTTCAGTTTCGTTACTGCTCATAATCTCAACGCGCCAGTTATTGAGCTCGGCATAGCGGGAATACATGCGGAATAAATCGCCTGCAAACAGGGCAGCTTCGTCACCGCCTGTACCGGCGCGGATTTCCACGATGACATCTTTTTCATCATTGGGATCTTTAGGCAGCAATAGGACTTTCAAGTGATTCTCATGCTGGGCAATTATTTCTTCCAGCCGCTGAGCCTCTTCCCTGGCAAGTTCCGCCATTTCAGGGTCAACGTTCTGATTGAGCATTTCCCTGGCGTCGGCCAGTTCTTGCTGGCACTTACGAAAATCGCGAAAGCACTGCACAATGTCTTCAAGCTCCGCATATTGCTTAGCGTATTTCTTCATCGCCTGCGGATCATTGATTACTTCCGGATCGGCCAGCAGCCGCCCGAGTTCTTCATATTTTTCTTCTATAGCGGTAAGTTTCTCAAACATACAATCGCTCCAATATCGGAATAAACGGCATTATCATGCCTGCGCGGAATCAGCTGAAACCGGCCGAAAGCAGC
>JBMNNY010000036.1:0-14919 GCA_050942765.1 Bacillota bacterium
TCCACCATCGAATCATCCGGTTCGCGGGTGGTCATTTTCTGCAGCCACAAGCCAGGCATGCCCAGCCAGCGGATCAAAAAGAAGGCATTGCTTTTGCCAGCGAGTTTGATGATTTCATATGAAATTCCGGTCACTACCGGCAGAAGAGCAATGCGCAGGAGTATTTTCACGTACCAAACGTTACTGGCAATTAAAGTGAAAACAACTGCACTGACCAATACGACATAGAAAAGAAAGCTGGTACCGCAGCGGGGATGCAGGGTTGTTTTGGTTCTGGCATTGTCTACCGTAAGCTCCTCGCCAGCTTCGTAGGTATGAATAACTTTGTGTTCGGCTCCATGATAGGCAAATACGCGCTGAATATCTGGAATGAGAGTGACTAGTCTAATATAGCCGAGTAATAACAATGCGCGCACAAGTGCCTCTCCAAACCCAATCACAAAAGGCGGCAGTCCAATCCTTTTCAGCAGTTCGCCGGCGCCTAGGGGCAGTAGAACGAATAGCACGATGACCAAGACCATAGCCATACCAACGGTAAGGATGGTTTCCCAGGTGGAAAGGCCCTTTTTCTCTTTGACCTCGGCATCGTTCACAGTCTCCGAATCTGCTGTGGCGGCAACGTCAATTTGGTGCCCCATCTCGTTGCTTTTCTCGCTACCTATCTTGTTGTCTTTCTTGTTGTCTTTCTCGTTGTCTTTCTCGTTGCTTATCTCAATGCCCTTGCCTTTTTCTTCCTCTTCGGCATCGATCGCCTCGTCGGCGGAAAACATCAGCGCTTTCATACCAATGGAAAAGGAATCAATCAGAGCAACCATGCCGCGCAGAAATGGGAGGCACCAGATGCGATGCTGCTGAGCCAGAGATTTCACCGGCTCTGAATGGACTGATATCGAATTATCAGGACGCCTGACAGCAACGGCCATGGTTTTACGGCCGCGCATCATGACTCCCTCTATCACAGCCTGTCCTCCATACTGGAATTTCCCTGCCACGAAGCCACCTTCTTTCTAAAGAAAACAGAGCCTTGCGGCTCTGCTCAGCCGTTCTCTTTCGAGAAACGTTTGTTGAACTTGTCAACCCGGCCACCGGTATCAACAATACGCTGTTTGCCGGTAAAGAACGGATGGCATTTTGAGCAAATCTCAACACGCAGATCTTTTTTGGTAGAACCGGTTTCAAAGGTTTCTCCACAAGCGCAGGTAGCTGTGGTTTTCTGGTAATTCGGATGTATATCCTTTTTCAACGAAATTCACTCCTCTTCGGCACTTTGACACCTTAGAATTATATCATATATGACATATAATACGCAACAAATAGTGTTTGACAAATAGCGATTGGGAGCAGCGATCGATTGGGGACTGGTTTAAATCGGCCATTTTGATCCATTTAAACCAGTCCCCAATTAGATCAAAATGGCCGATTTAAACCAGTCCCCATTTGGGTTGTTTTGATCCGATCGGGGACAGACTTACTGCCCCTCCTTCTCCTCCTCTAGAGCGCCTGGTAGAGCAGGGCTTTGAGGTATTCGGTTTCGGGCACGTTCCCAAGGATCGGATGGTCCGGTGCCTGGGTTCCCCTGGCGATCAATCGGATAACGCGCTTGGCATCAGCTCCGGCATTCTCGACAATATTGCGGAACATTTCCGCATTAACATGGTGTGAGCAGGAGCAGGTCAGCAGGAATCCACCCGGCCTTAGCAGCTTAAAGGCCCGCAGGTTGATCTCTTTATAACCCCTGAGGGCGCCACCCACCGCGCCCCTTGTCTTCGTAAAGGCTGGCGGGTCCAGAATAATGACATCATAATGTTCTTTGTCTTGCTCTGCCTGACGCAAATAGTCAAAGGCGTTCACTGTAATGAAGCGACATACATCCGCCAGTCCGTTCAGTTCAGCGTTCTCGCCGGCCAGTCCAAGGGCATCCGCTGAGATATCCAGCCCAATGACATCCTTGGCCCCGGAGGCAGCCGCTGTCAGCGCAAACGTACCCGAATGACAAAAGGCATCCAATACGCGCGCCCCCCGGCTAATCGGCTGGAGCAGCCGTCGGTTCTCTTTTTGGTCAAGAAAGAAACCGGTCTTCTGACCACCCTGTACATCCACGATAAATTTCAACCCGTTTTCCCGAGCCCGAATCACTGAAGGAACTTGTCCGCGCAACAGCCCTTTCTGCTCTGGCAGGCCTTCCAGACGCCTGCTCCCCACATCGCTGCGCTCATAAATCCCAACCGGCTGATACACTTCCTCCAAAATATCCAGGAGCATGTCCCGGCGCACATCCATGCCAAGCGTCAAAAACTGCACCACCAGATAATCTCCATATTTGTCAACGATCAGGCCAGGCATTAAATCGCCCTCACTAAAGACAGCGCGATAGGAATGCTCGTCTGGCATCCGCCAGGCCCGGTAAGCCTTGGCCTTTTCAATTCTATTCCTGAAAAAGGAGCGATCCACTTCCTCCTTCTCATAGGTCAGCACCCGAACAACGATTTCCGATTGCGGATTAATGTAACCGCGCCCTAAAAATTTACCGTAGCAGTCTTTAACATCGACAATATCCCCGGGAGCAAAGTCACCGTCCACGGCTTGAATCTCACTGCGATAGACCCAAGGGTGCCGGCTTTTAATCCGTTTATCCCTTCCTTTAGTCAAAATCACATCTGCCGCCATCCGCACACCCATCCTCTCTCACAACAAGCCTCACAGCCGCTCATCAATCAATGAATCAATGCTTATTGACAATACTGTTCCGTAAAACACCTTCGCGCCGCTTTATTTCTTCTCCGACAATAACACCCGAAGCCGAAGCCTGCATCAGACCACGGGTAATACCGGCTCCGTCACCAATCGCAAACAGGTTATCAATATGTGACTCCAACGTAGTGTTTAGTTCAAAACGCGACGAATAGAACTTGACTTCCACTCCGTAAATCAGGGTGTTGCGGGAGTTCACCCCCGGCGCAATTACATCCAACGCCTTGAGCATATCCAGCAGCGCCACCAAATGCCGATAAGGGAAGACCAGACTTAAGTCGCCCGGAGTGGCCTCGCCCAACGTAGGAATTACCAAACCCTTCTTGAGTCTTTCCGGAGTTGACCGCCGGCCAGCCTGCAAATCGCCCAAGCGCTGCACAATTACACCGCCGCTCAGCAAGTTGGCCAACCCGGCAACATAACGGCCATATTGAATCGGATCTTTGAACGGCTCAGTAAACGTCTTACTGACCAGCAGGGCAAAATTAGTATTACCTGTGCGCCGCTCCCCATAACTATGGCCGTTAACCGTAATCAGGCCGTCATTGTTCTCGGTAACCACTTCACCATAGGGACACATGCAAAATGTACGCACCCGGTCTTCAAAGCTATGCGAATAAAAGACAAATTTGGATTCATAGATGACATCCGTCAGGTGTGCCATTACCTCGGCCGGCACTTCCACGCGCACTCCTATATCCACCGGATTAATCGCCAGCGTTAATCCCAGCCGCGCAGCCTCTTCTGTGAGCCACTTGGAGCCTTCCCTCCCCGGAGCAGCCACTACATACTTGGCATGGTACTCCTGACCGTCCACCGTCACAATACCGCAAAGTTTTTTATCTTTATTGATCAGTATCCGGTCTACCTGGGTCTGAAGGGCGATATCGACTCCCTTTTCAATCAGATATTCTTTCATGGCTTCCAGTACAGCCATGGACCGCCCTGTACCAAGGTGACGAATGCGCGATGGGATCAGGCGCAGATCGGCCTTCACCGCTTTGCGACTAATTTCGTTAATCGCTTCTTCATTAGTACCGTAAACTTCGGGTGGTGCCCCAAACTTCAGATAAACATCATCGACATAGCGGATTAGCTTATTGAGCCTTTCTTTGGGTACAAACTCATCCAGAATGCCGCCCACTTCAGGTGAAAGCGTTAATTTGCCGTCACTGAAAGCGCCGGCTCCGCCCCATCCGCTGATGGTGGCGCAAGTTTTGCACTGACAGCAGGGAATCCCTTTTTCATGAGACGGACATGTCCTTCCGGAAATATCGCGTCCGCGCTCAACAATCAGAGTCTTAAGACCAGTTTCGGCAAGCTCCAAAGCTGCGAATATGCCGGCTGGCCCACCGCCAATAATAATTACGTCGTATTGCGATCCACTCACCCTCATTTACCTCCCGGTTTCGTGCAGGACTAGCGTTCTGTCCTGACGAAGAACATCTATCCATATGAATTATCCATATGAAAAACAAAAAGTAACGCGCGCCAAGATGCCAAAATATCGCAGGCAGCTGACGGGGTGACTGATTTGAGTGATCTTTATCTGACAATTACCGAACGTGCTCAGGCCGAACAACGTATCGAACGTTCGGTTTTTATCGGTTACGCTGCGCCCGCTGCCAGCGAAGACGAAGCCCGCCAGTTCGTGGCGGAAATTCGTGAACTGCATCGCCAGGCCACTCATAACCCATTTGCCTATATTATTGGCACAGGCAGCGAACGCCTCGAATACTTTCATGATCATGGCGAACCTGGCGGTACTGCCGGAAAGCCAATTCTGGGTGCCATTGCCCGCCTGAACCTTACCAACACCGTCGTTGTAGTCACACGCTATTATGGTGGCAAAAAACTCGGAGTACGCGGCCTGATTGATGCCTACGGCTCAACCGCATCTTTGGCGCTGGCAGCCGCCGGGATCGTTGAACGCCAGAAAAAGGCCGCCTTGCGCTTAATCGTTGAATACTCTGCCGTTGACCAAGTACAGTACATTTTAGCTCAACATGCCGCCACTATTACCAACCGCATTTTCGCACAGCAAGTTGAAATTCACGCGGAAGTTGCCGAGAGCATCGCCCCGGCTTTACGAAAAGAATTGAGTTCCTATGCACAATTACTTGATTATGGCGACTAATTCCAAACTGATGCCTGATTAATGCCAGGCTAATGCCTGATTAAAGCCGGATTAAAGCTCGCCTTACATTAATCCGGCAGCGACTTAAGCATATCAATGCCGCCCCTATGTGTCAAGCAAACCGGGACAAGCACTAATATCTTCCGCAACAACACCCCTCGTAATTCGCCCATAATCTCAGCCCAGTCCATTCGCCACACGCAATCGGCCATTACCCACTACTCGACCCATTTACTCGACTCATTACTCGCAAATAAAAACCGGTAAGTCCTGCTGCCATCGCAAAACAGGCCATACCGGCTACTGATTCAAAGCATCAGGAACCCACTCCACACTACACAGGCATTAATTAATATTTGCTGGCATCATAGCGACAAGTCGGATTCCAGAACAACCACTCTTCAATTCCGGCATCTTTTGCTGCTTTGATTTGAGCCTGCAACTCAGCACGACCATAGGTATAACCAAGACTGAAATCTTGCAGCCATGGACGCAGTTTGGCGCGTTTTCCCTCAATACGCTGCATCGCATCAGTCAGGCTCTTATAAACGGTTTCATACGGTTTGGCATTGGGATTCTCAAGGCCATACGTGCCGCGGTAGTAATGCGAAGGATAAACCATGGGACAAATGTAGTCCACTTCTTCCGCGATTAACTCCAGCTGCTGCCCGATACCCAGGTCATCCGGCACTGAACAGACCAGTCCGAAGACATCAGCCGACAAAATTACCCCATAGACTGAAAGCTCCTTCCGGGCATATGCCAGGAAATCGCGAATCACTTCGGCCTTGGACTGACCGGTGGCATACGGATAAATGATATCTGAAAGCACGCCATCACTGGCAAACCGGACATAATCAAACTGAATTTCTTTGAAACCTAATGCAGCGGCTTCCTTGGCCAAATCGATCTCGTAATCCCAGACCTCACGGTTATGCGGATCAACCCAGGCCAGACCCTGCCGGTCATACCAGAGTCCGCCTTTTTTGCTCTTCACGGCCAGGTCCGGACGCGCTTTCGCCAGCAACGGATCTTTAAAGCATACGATTCTGGCAATCGGATAGATATCGTTGCTTTTCAGAGTCTCCATCAGGTTCTCGATTGATTTAATCTTGCTGACATTAGCATTGATCTTTTTAGCGAGAGGAACTTTGCTCTGATAACTGGTCGAACCAGTGTCATCCTTAATATCAACAACCAGCGCATTGACTTCTGTTTTTTGAATGAAGGCGATCAACGGATCAAAATATTTGGAGCCGGCGATCCACCCGGTACTATAAGCACCCTTGACCACCGGCACTTCTGGCTTGAGATTCTCATTATTATCCGGAGGCACCAGGCGAATATCAGGACCGATCGGAGGCCTTAGGTTGGTGATGCTGCTTGGCAGCAATATTACTGTTGTTAAGCCGGCTTTCGGGTTCAGCCTCAGCCTTTCAAGAAACTCTCTATTCAGATCGGTGGTGCCGGTGTCGGTGCCGCTGCCGGCACCGCTGCCGGCACCGCTGCTGGCACCGGTACCGCTGCTGGCACCGGTACCCGTACCGGTGCCGGTACCAGTTCCAGCGTCTGCAGCGATGCCACTGCCAGCTGCTGCGCCGTTGCCATTGCCGGTACCATTGGCCGCGCCGTTACCAATAGCAGCTTCGCTTTCATTTTGCACATCTTCACCTGCGGGAACTTTGCCTGCGCCAATGATGGACAAAGGCGCTTTTCCCAATAGAAGCGGTCTGATTAACCATAAACATAAAACAAGAAAAACAATTGCGATTGGAATACTGCGTTTTGTGTCTCTCTGCAACATAAAAATCATACACCCGCTTCATTTATGATGATAAGCCCGCTGTGACCATATTATATTCGCTACCTTGTCTAACCCTCCTTTCGTTGAAAATAATATTTATTCCCGTGCAGTTCAGGAATCTATTGGGAGCTGCGCAAATGCATCATGTAATCGGACTCCATATGGCAAAATATGTACTCGGACTCCATATAACAAAAGCGGGTCTTATCCCCGTCCCTATACAATATAAAACGGCCTGCGCCGGATATAGTTCCGACACAAGCCGTCACAGACCAATCTAATCACACTATTCAATTGCTATGTGCCACTACAGTGCGCCAGACACAAAACCAGCCTCAGAAATCAATCTCTTTCAGGCATTTCGTTACCGCTTCAGCAAATGCCGCCGGGTTGCTTTGAATCATGGCATGCCCGCATCCGGGAACGGTGTGAATCGTCACGCCGTTCTCCTCCAGCAGGGGAAGCACTGACCTGGGTTCAGAGTTTTCGCCAATCAGGTAATAGCGCGGCAGACGGGTGGTCGCGAACACCTTCTTAAAACCGGGATCCGCTGTTACGGCATAGAGCGATTGCACCGAACGATAAACGGCGCGCGGTTCTGCTGTCTTCAGTGACCTTGACCAGTATGCCAAATCCGGTTCAATATCGCCTTTTACGGAAAGCTCCCGGATCAGCCTGGGGAAGTGCTTTTCAAGCTCTTCCTCAGTATAAGCCAGAAAACGCTTCTCATAGCCTCTTTCTGTCTCAGTCAAAACCGGTTCAGCAACAATTAAGCCGACCACACGGTCAGCACGTAAGTTTGACACTCTAATTGCGATTGTTCCGCCCATGCCATGTCCCACCAGGACAATATTATCAAATCCTAATTCGTCAATAAGCTCAACGAGACATTCAGCATGGTGTTCAATCGAGTAGTCGAATTTCTTGGGACGATCACTGGCACCAAAGCCCAACAGATCCGGAGCTACGGTGTTGTACTCCGTAAATGCGGGTGTACGCATGATCTCACGAAAATCTGAGGACGTCGAAGATAGGCCATGCAAGAAAAGCAGTAATCGGTTTCCTTCGCCAACCGTTCTAGTGTAAGAAATCGTAGCTTGCCAATCACGTAGATAGATTTTATCCAAAAAAGGATCCCCCCGAAAAAGTGTCAGTCACTGACACATACATGCTATTACTATTCCCTGCTTGGGCTCTGATTCCTCTCAAAAAGCAAAACTACCCCTAACCCCTGAACAGAATTTTCTCAGACTTAAAGACCCGTACACTAAAGACAATCGCCAGAATCGCATATGCAAGTGACGATCCAAGTGCCACCGCAATATTCAAGATTTCCTGCTGACCCATTAAAATATCCCTGGTGGCGGCAAAAAGATTAAATACCGGAATAAGCAGTCCTGCCCCGGATAATTTCAGGTCTGGCATGAAAACAAAGAGCATTCCGGGAAGCATCACTGCAAACGTCAAAATCGTAATGTAGTTCTGCGCTTCCTTAAAGCTTCTGCCAAAGGCAGAAATGGCGATCTCAATGGCTGAGATCATTGTAACCATCAGAGCACTGATCAAAACCAACATCAATCCACTACCAAGGCTCAGAGACAGATCAATTTGCAGCTCATCTCCAAGCAAAGCAGGCAGCATCAATTGATACGCCAAAATGATCGCAACGATGGCCAATGTTACTGTAATGGCGGCAATTATAAAAACGGCCAGGAATTTTCCAATAGCAACCGACCATCTGCTTGGCGGGCACACTAGCAAGCCTTCCATCGTGTTACGCTCTTTTTCACCGGCAACGGTGTCAATGGCGGTGTACATGCCGCCTGAAACTGCCCAAATCCCCAGCATAAATGGGATAATGGCTGCCAGAATCATGCCGCCCATTTCCTGATCATTGGCGACATTCTTTTCAGAAACGCTGACCGGGTTCAGTAATGCCGTATCAATTCCGCGCCGGGTAAGCCGCCCGGCGACTTCGGATGCGGTATATGACTGTAAAATATTGCGGAACTTCTGCAGACTGACAGTCGAGGTCTGCTGCCGCGCTTCAAATAGAATCGTAATATCTGCCGGGTTACCTTCGGCAGCAATGATTTGCTCGAAATCCTGCGGGAATATGACGGCTAATGAAATCAGCCCTTCTTTGAGATCGCTTTCCGGATCCTGACTGTCAACAATCTGGAGTGTACCGGCTTCCTGCAAAGTCTTCATAAATATCGGCGCATTTTCTGCCCCGATCACTGCGATTGGGCTGGGTTTTTCCTCAGCCACCTTTTCCTGACGCGTCATAAGCAGCGGCCCGCCGACCATCATCAAAGGCATAATGATTATTGGCGCCAGAATCATGGTATATAAAGTTCTCTTATCGCGAAAGGTATCAAGCAATTCCTTAAACCAGATAATTTTAATATGACGCCATTTCATGAAGCTTCACCTACCAATCGCAAGAAAATCTCTTCCAGATCATCCTGTCCGGCCTGCTGGCGCAGCTCCGCCACAGTTCCCTGGGCAACAATGCGTCCCTTGGCGATGATGACCATGCGATCGCAGATTTTCTCTGCTTCCGCCATACGGTGCGTTGAGAACAGAATGCACTTGCCTTCCGCTTTGAACTCCTTGACCATATCAAGCACTACACGCGCAGCCGGAACATCCAAACCGGCAGTAGGCTCATCCAGTAGCAGCACTTTGGGATCATGCAATACAGATCTGATCAATGAGACTTTCTGCATCATACCCTTAGAAAAACCGGCCGTGCGACGGTCGCGCTCTTCATACAGGTCAAATTTCTTCAATAAGTAATCAATACGTTGCGCCAGATCTTTCTCATCCATGCTGTGCAGCCGGCCAAAATAACGCAGATTTTCTACAGCAGTGAATCTTCCGTACAGACCAGGTTCAGTTGGCAGAAAACCTATTACCTGCCTCACTTTTTCGGCTTCTTTGATAATGTCATGACCGTCAACAGTAGCAGTCCCGGAAGTCGGACTAAGCAGGGTGGCAATCAAACGCGAGAAGGTCGTCTTACCTGCGCCATTGGGTCCCAGAACTCCCAGCACTTCTCCGGCTTCTGCCTTAAGTGAAATTTGATCAACAGCTTTTATTGGGCCAAAACTCTTCGATAATTCGCTGGTGACAAGCATTTGTCTCCTCCTTTCATAATCTGTTTGGCACATCATACAATCTTTGGCATAGTCATGTTGGCGTAGTCATATTGGCATACGAGTTTCGCGGGATGAAGTTTCAAATATAAGCGAATCGATCATGTCGATCGCGTCGGTCGTGTTGACCGCGTCGGTCGCGTCGACCGAGTTGACCGCGTTGACCGCATCGGTCGCGTAGATAGTATAGCTGGTGCAGCTGGTGCAGCTGGTGCAGCTGGCGCGACTGTCAGGAACGAAATGGCTCCAAGACAGCCGCCACAATCAGCTTAACGGTGGCTTCAATCGCATCTTTGTGCGTGCGCTCATAGGCATGAGAAGCATTCACACCCGGCCCAAACAGTCCCGTACGTACATCACGACCGGCGCGCAATGCCGCTCCGGCATCGGAACCGTAATAGGAATAGACATCTACTTTATAGGGAATGCGATATTTCTCACATAAGGATGTCAAATAGCGTCGGAGTTCGAGATCATATGGACCAGAGGAATCCTTGGCACAAATACAGACGCTGTATTCATCGGAAGTCTGTCCTTCACCTGCTACACCCATATCGACCGCCAAGACTGTACCTACATCAACCGGCAGTCCGGCGCTGGCACCATGCCCGATTTCCTCATGGACGGTGATAAAGAAGTAGATTGGTTCTTCGTCCCTGTTGCTGATGACTGGCGCTGAACGCAGTATATCAGCTGCCGCCACGAGTGCGGCGACACTGGCTTTATCATCCAGGTGGCGTGACTTGATAAATCCAGCCGGAGTAATAATGGTGCGTGGATCGAAAGAAACAAAGTCACCAACTGCAATACCCAGTTTGGCGACATCTGCAGCGCCATGCACCTGTTCGTCCAGGCGAATCTCCATGTTAGCTTCATTGCGCTCCAGTTTGGTCGCCTCATTAAAAATGTGGGTGGATGATTGCGTGGTAAGTATCGTTCCGCTATAACGGCGTCTGTCCAGAGTTTCTACCAGACAGTTCTCGCCTTCCACGGCATTCATCATATATCCGCCGACTTTGGACAGCTTGAGACGTCCCGTGCCCTTGATTTCCTTGACGACTGCCCCCAAGGTGTCGACGTGAGCCAGGAAGGCGATGCCATTGCCCTGGCCGCCGCGAATTGTGACCAATAAGCCGCCTTTAGGCAGCACTTGCGTCGCGTAACCCATTTTCTTAAATTGATCTTCTAAGAGATGAATGATTTCAGATGTATTACCTGTCACACTGGGAGTCTGCAATAGCTTCTCCAGGTTTAGTAGGATCTTTTTAATGTCCGGATTAATGCGCATCTTCTTATCAGTCATTTTCTATCTCCTCCCCCGCGTTCTGTCGCGGTTTATACTGCCAGGCTCCGAAATTGAGCTCCCGCTTTTCCTGGGTGCTCAGAGCGGCCGGCCATAGCTCGCATGGCCGCCCTGCCCGCATCGCCGCTGCTATATTGGTGTATACAAATCTATTATCACGGGTCAACTCGCGCAGTAAGTTCTTGACTACCGCCCGCTGAGAAGTGCAATCCAGAGGGCAGCGGCTCGCCAGTGGTGTAAATCCTGTGAGTGTAATTCCCTTTTTGATCTCATGTTCTCTGAGATAACTGAGCGGACGGATAACAGTGATACCGGAGCGATCCATGTGGGCCTTTGGTGTAAAGGTACGGATTTGTCCTGAATAAAGAATGCTGAGTAAAAAGGTTTCCACAGCGTCATCATGATGATGTCCCAGTGCCAGCTTCTGATAGCCGTGTTTCACAGCCGTTTCAGCCAGCACAGCACGCCGGAAATGGCTGCATCTGGCGCAAGGGTCTTTGCCGGTGATTTTATTATCAGCAGTTATGCCTAAGGCGGCATCGGCAATTTTAGTCGGCACCCAGATATGAGGGACATCCAGATCGCGGCAGTATTGGGCCAGTATTTGGCGGTCACTGTCAGCACTGGATGCGGTGACATCCGCGGCAGCGCCGGTATCGTTGTCCCCTGGGGCAGCGCTGCTATTGCTGCCCTCTGAGGTAGCGCCACTATCGCTGGCTTTGGCTGCCACTCCGGCTTCCGGAAAGCCCATATCAATGGTTACTGCCCCCAGTTCGAAGGGAAAAGGCGGATGCTCGCGCAGAACAGCCATCGCATAGAGCAAAAAGAGGCTGTCCTTCCCTCCCGACAGGCCAATCAGAATCCGATCATTCGGCTGCAATAACCCGAATTCATATATGGCACGCCATATGCGACGGATATATTCCCGTGGAAGTCTCTTTTCCTGCACCAGTCACCCCTCCAGAAAAATGCAAACACCGGCTGGCTACGTTCCCAACAAACACCAGCATTTCATTCTCCTGCAAAAGCTCTTTTCCTGCTTGACCAATGCAGGAAAACACAAAAGAGAAGGCAGTGCGCCACACGGGGAAATCATCGGACTTCCCGCCAGAAAAGGCGCGCCCCTCCTCTTTGTAATAATTTGCGCCAGCATTACCTTTATTATGCATAAAGCATGCAAAAGCGGAACCAACATGGCTCCGCTTTGCGATTATCAGGAATGCATTCAGAATGCCTAAGCCCGGGCTCCAAAACATTAAAATCAGTCATTAATCCAAATCCACTGCAAAGTGCTCTGTCCGCTGGGCGCGTCTGTGCTCATTTTAACGCTTTCCAGTTTGGGGAAAAGTGGCGGCGGATCAAACAACAGGCGCTTGTCGTGTTGCCAGAAGGTACCGTAACCGTTCTTGCCACTTTCTGTAGCACCCAACTCTTTAGAAATGATTCCGCCAAAAATCCTTACTTTCGCTTTATCTTGCGGGTTATTCGTATCATACGGATAGATGTACTTGTTCCTCAAGGTGCTGCAGACTTCGAACTTTCCATTGGGTGTCATAATCGAGCCATGAATGTCAATATAACGCGGCGGATTGTTGTTTCCTGCACCCAGGTCAAGAACTACGTTAGAACTTTCCGACAAAAGCCCGAATCTATGTGGCGCAGTAGTATCTTCCGGTTTCTCCAAAGTAATATTTCCATTCACCGTGACTTGTCCGTAAGCACAAATCGACAGGCTGGTGTTCTCGTCAAGCTGACCATTAATACCAGTGATACTCCCATTTACATAAATGGCATTCTCCGGACCCCTGTTTTCGCCACCTACTTTGAAAGTTCCCGCGTAGGTGGTAGGACCACTGCTGTCTTCCAGTTTATTATTTCTTTTTCTTCTTTTCTCGTAGCTGTATGTGGTGGTTGCAGCCGTATTCTCGGTCGCATAGTTCGTAGTAATCGTATAAATGTAGTTGTAGGTAGTGTCGCTCTGCTTAATCACATAAGTCTGGCTTAAATTACCCTGTGTCAACTCAATGCTGGCATCATTCTTGATATAAATACCCTTTCCCGGAACAATTGCGCCATCTTTAACCGGCAAATAGACGCCACGGCTGCTGGGGGCCGATCCTCCGCCAAGCACACCCTCCCTAAACTCCGACAAATCAACCGGGAGCGATATTTTAGGAACGTTCCTGTAAAAACCGCGTCCGAAAGTAGGCTTTACACGGATTTTCGATGGATTTGTCTCATTGGGCGGATATTGACTGCCCTCAACACTATATTTCCTGTTGTTATAATGGAAGTAGGCATATCGATTTGTCTGCGTTGCGCGCCCCGTGATAACCGTTCCCGGATTTTGCATAAATTCCCACGACCCATTGGTATGTACATCGCCTTCGATATAGTCAGCACCGGTCAGGATAACGCCGGACGTTCTTTCCATAAAGAGTGTGTAGATACAGAAAGATCCGCGGCGAATATACATCGTTAAGTTGCCATGCGCAACTGATGTATCACGGCTGAAACCGCTGTTGACTGAAGTTTGCTGCACGGCCACCTCATTGCGAACCCGTGCTTCAAAATTTAAGGGAAACACATATGTACTGTTATCTTCCGATATATGAGCCGGGCCTCCGGGCTCAAGCCTAATCTGGGCTATGAAGGCGCGTTCATCGTCCAGTTCGTTTCTAATTACCTGACCAGATGCCAGGTCGTCCAGAACAACTCCATCGGGATCGCTCAGATCAATATAAAAGCGAATCGCATTCGTCTCCTGGCGTGTAATACCCAGAGCACATTCAACGACATACAGAGGGTCATCATCGAGTAATGCATCAAGGACAGTGCCTTCATCTACGCGATCTTTGTTTTCAATACCGCTGGCCAGCGGCCCCCAAATATACTGATTAAAGCACTCTTCCACAATATTGCGGGACGAACGGGCCACCCAGGTCAGGTTTTGCTTGGCTTGATTGCTCTTCGAGTTTTTAACTTCAGCATCAGTTGATGACATCAATGCCATCATCAGTATCATCACGACTGATGCAATTCCTAAAACAATCAATAATGCCTGTCCGCGTTCATCTCGCAAATGCCTCAAGATTTTCTTGAACATGATATTCCCTCCAATCTTCGCGGCAGATGATCAGATAGAGATTAATTAAATGAGATTTTCGAGCGCTACGCGCTGCGCCAAGGGAGCAACTGCATTATAGGTACGTCCATGAGGGACGCGTCTTTCATGGCGTATTCTGATATTACAATCTGCATATCGGATCATAGCAGATTGCGCCGCATTGGGAGTGGTTACAGTCGAGCCGTCTTCTAATACAAATGTAAACGTCAGGTCGTCCACTCCATTGATGTTATGAGTGTTACTGCCATTCACTGAACGAGTCAACACTCCTGAATCCCGGTCATAGACATACTCAACTGTATCAACAACAACAAAAAGTGCGCCAGCAGGAAGGCCCTTTTTTAATGGATCACTATTGAACTTGATCTTGGTGTCGATGCCTGTAATCCGAAGTGCCTGGGTTTCTCCCTCAAATGTATAAATAAGATAACTATTGACGAGTCCCTGAAACCTAGATATATCAGCAACTTTCAGTTCTCTGTCTCCAGCATTGCTGGCTTCAGAAGTCCTCCCGGTGCGCACAGTGCGCCGAATTTTCAGCTGATAAGGCCCAAGTGCGTTGTTAATCACTTCAATAAACTGCGGTAAAGCTGCAGAGGACGGTTTTATCTGATAGCCGGCTTTCTGAATATCTTC
>JBMNNY010000194.1:0-3879 GCA_050942765.1 Bacillota bacterium
GAAAGCGATATTGATATTTTTGTTTTAGGGCGGCGAATACTCCTGACTCGTCATATATAACATTGATGTTTTTCAGCGTTGCACAGCGCCCGACAGGATAAAACCCCTTAATACTATCCAGATGATTTCCGGCCAAAATCTCATCCACATACTTCAAGGTTTCATCGATGCGAAAATACATTAACATGGTTTCTACGCCATCAATAATGAATACATCTCCGGTTCCCCAGTCGCCACCTTCGCACACATTCATGTCACATTCTTGAAACAAAGCGGCGCTTTTATCATAGATGGCTTTTCTTTCTTCATAGTCTGGGATTTTGTCACCTAAAACAAAAATATCAATATCGCTTTCTCCGGCTTTTGGCACTGAGTTCATTGCTCCAGTCTGGCCAATCGCTCTTACTTCTTTTAAGGAAGAAACCTGATCCAAAAGTTCTTTAATCCTATCTCTTGTATCCATGTATGATGCTCCATTCCACATTAGATTACAATGCTCGATTAGCCGCCCAGCTTATAAAAATACCTGGTAACTTCTTTGACATGTCCCAGCTTGAAAGCCTGGACGCGTGCAAACCCGCTCAATTTCTGCAGTATTATTTTGATAGTCTATAAACGCTTCGCAGCCTGAAACATGCTTTTTCTCTTCATTGACCAGTACGAAGTCAAACTTCGGATTATAAATCGGGCTGCTGCGGGTATATTCTCTTATTTGTAGATCAAGCACAATATCAAAAGATCCTGGCCAGGATTCCCTGCGCAAACTAGCCTGCTCGAGGCTGCCCTTCAACTGACTGGGTCACAAGGGTCTCATATTTATTGTCCCACTCTTGGAGCACCCAGTCCAGCAAATCCGAACAAAACAAGCGATATTCATCCTTTAAAAAGACTGTAAACTCATTGTTCATACCTTCGGAGATGACAAATCCAATCAACTCCTGGAAGCCATTAAACCATAGATGAGCCGCCTTGTTAAAATTACCAGGGAAAAATCTCTTCGTATCATGCAAACAGTACTTCCAATCTACTATGCGGCCAATGTGCCAAATGAAATGCTCTCAGTATCCTACTGCGGTGTTGGCTTCTTCTTTCGAAAATCCGCAATACTTTTCAAACGAATCCCATAAAGGCGGCCCGATAAACTTATATAATTCCTTTCTATCACTGACTTCAATGCCAAATTTCTTAAGAGCATAAATGGCAGAATTAGTGATGCCTACGGCAGGGTCGGTTAAAGTTCCATCGAGATCAAACAAGATGTATTCAAATTTCATTAGTCAAAACTCTCCTTGTCAGTAGATCGTTTCCTAAAACTCAGCCATCTAAGATGACAGCGCTGCCCTATGCAAACTATCATCTATTTCCAAAAACCTCAATCTTGTATAGTCAGCTTCAGGCATAAGTTTCTTCATCACGTCTGCAGAGTCTGAACGAATACCCCTCTGGCAATTCCCTGAAGGTGCCTGCGTTAGGCGTTTCACGTACCATAAACAGATTATAGTCACCAATTGTCTCGTATCTGTCTGTTAAGCCAGCTTTGCAAACCGCTTAAAAATCCCGACAATTACAGGGGGCGGCAGCGACCAGATCTTTCTTTGTGTAATTATCAATAATGCCATGCTTCAGATGTTCTCTCAATAAATACAACTCCCAAATATCCCAATTTCCCCGTCAGCTAATCTTCCAACATTCTTATAAGTTTTGCTATCCGAAATGTACAATCCTTTACCCGCGACTCTTCCTTGCGCCATGAATCGGATAAAGGAAAGCAAATTCCGTCTTTCGCTGATGCTCCCATGTCCCAATGGCCGTCATGTTCCTTGTTGATGTTAAGCCAGTCAACAACAAACTTAAGCTTTCCTTGGCACCCCGGGTTTCTATACTCAGCCAATAACTCAATCGCCGCAATATACCTGCTTGCTTCCTTGGATTTAAACGCTTGCGGCAGTATAGACAACTGCTTATCGTGGATATAATAAATGCCCGTCGTTTTCTGCAAAACGTAATCCATTAAGGGCACGGCCACTTGATCGCTTAACATATCCGAAACTAAAGATATCTGATAAAAAGTGACGAAGTCCTGTAAACGTCCGCCCCTGGGCGGCAGCCGGAAAATTTTTTGGTATACCTCAACATATCGGCCATGATCATATGCGCCCTTTTCGAATGCCCGACTAATTATCTCGGCCCATTTTTCTGCAACTTCATTGGCATTATGATCATCCTTGGTAAATCGGCGTATCCATGTAGCTAACATAAGGGCCGTGAAGATATCCCAATTGTGAAGTTTCTCTCTGCGATCAGGTATTGTTCTTTCGCCCACCAAGCAATCGTGCATATAGGAGACAGCCTTAGCTATGGGCTCGTCCATGATCGTAAATCCCAGTGTTTGCAGTCTTCTTATGGCTTGTTCAGTTGTTAAGGGATTGCGTTTTGAAGGCTCACTAAGTGTATGAAAGTAGCCCCAGGATCCATCGTCTTTCTGAAGCTCGATAATCTCAGAAGCCCACTTTGAATTACGATAATCTGCCATGAACCGCCGCCACCACACCCTCAGCACATCTGTTATATATCTATCTGCACATATCTATCTGCGCATATCTATACGTCTATCTATACGTCGATTTTGAATCCCAAATTTACTTCACTGGCAGGCAGTCCGCCCTTCACTCCCCAATTCTCCAAAGGCGGTTCGTTGATAACTATAAAAATATCCTTGCCGTCAATTCCCGGAGATTTTGCCAAGTTCCTTACAATTGCAGAATATAGCTTTTTCTTCGCCTCGAAGCTTCTTCCCTTAAAAACGGTTAATTCGATTAAAGTAATATTCTCGGTCTTATTCGTGGATCTTTCAAAGCAATCTTCGTCCAGTTCATACAATCGCTGCATCCTGTCGCCGTCTAGGATCTCAAATGCTTCGACCAATGCGGAATGAATGCCATCTAATATGGCTTTTTTGTATTCCTGACTTTTGCCCTTTAGAATCTCCACTTTGACCAATGGCATTTCTACTCATCTCTCCTTTTCAACCGCTCTCTCTAACGCATCCATTTCTGCAAATCTGATGTTACTGGGGAGTTCAGTAATATTCCTTCGCGCAAATCTTGACAAAGATATGTCTGTTGCCAGAACTTCACTGGCATACCGGGAGGCAACTTCCCCTCAAACGTGATTGTCAGTGTTTGACTCGCATATTTTTTTCAAATATGCCTCCATTGAAAAGTTATCATAAAGTGCCTGGTCTTTCCACTCTTTTTGCAGCTTATCCAGCACAAGTGCTTGAGCCATTCCGAGCGTATAATACCTGTCGTCTCCTTTGGCCCGAACTTTCTGATCAATATTGAGGAGATTCTTCGCCACCATGCTGCCGGAATCAGCAGAAGCCTTGTACTCTGCATATCGTGCCAGTCCCTCAAGCCACTCAAAATCCACCTCGTCTTGGATTTCCAACATGCGCATTTTGCACACCGTCCTGCGCCTTTCGCGCGCTTCCAAGAACTCTCTGGTATAAGCCAAGACATCTTCATGTTTCTCGGCCAAAATTGCTTGCTCAAGGAAGTAAGCTTCTTGAACGATTAGCTTATTAAACTCTTGATCATCATAATAATCCTGGCATATGTCATGGAGCGTCATGATGCGCATAAACCGATTAATGCTGTTATTCGCCTGCCAGGCATGCACCATCTCATGAATGATCATAGCCCTATGATGCTCATCATCGGCAATCAAAGCCTGCGGCGGAAAAAACAACGGAACCGCATTCGCCACATACTTATTAAACCTGTTCTTAGTTCCCATACTGCCAACCCATTTATCTTCTACCGGCACCGCAAATGCCTGTGGATTATTTGCATTTTTCCTATAGAGCTTTTTGTTTAG
>JBMNNY010000016.1:0-20784 GCA_050942765.1 Bacillota bacterium
ATTGTCAACCATAATTTCCCGTTTTGTCCAGTTTGATTTTCTGAAACTGGAATTCTGCTACTATATGAACTAAAGGTATTCTGAATACGCGGGGTGCAATGATGATTTTCGGCAACCGCCTGAAAGCTCTACGAGAGGCATGCGGATTAACGAGAAAAGCATTTGCTGAGGCGATGGGTGTCTCTTATTCCACAATTTCCAAATATGAAAACGATGAACGCTTTCCAGACCTGGAGCTGCTCAGGAAGTTTGCCATGTATTTTAACGTCAGCGCCGATTATTTAATAGGACTTACTCCGATTCCATCTGCCATAGCCGGGGATAGCGAACTCCACTCCGCCAATCCTGGCAAAGGTGATAAAGATACCGGTTTTGCCGTGATCCCCAGGCCTTCAGTACTACAGCAGCTTTCTCAGACTGAACGTCAGACCTACATTGAATTATGTCGTGAGCGTGAAAGCCCGTTTGCTGGCGACTCCACTAAAACGGCTGACGGACAGGCGCTGTCTGATGAGGTCATTATCAGTCTGGTCAGATTCTATAAGATGCTGCAAAAGAAAAATGCCCCCAATGATCCAGAACTGCAGTGATCCAAAATGGCGCCGACAACTCCCTGTTACTAATCTTATCGGCTGAAATCCCCATAAAGATTAGAATCGCAAAAAGCCCGGGATTCGAATACCCGGGCTTTTTATTTAAGATCATGATTTTCTTGTGTGCCACGCCCATTACACATTTCACGCGTGCCACGAGCCATCCGCTCCATACGCATCACGTGCGTTTGCGCATGCTAATCAGGCGTCAGGCATCCTGTCTTCTTAACGCAATGATCGATAATATCAAAGATGCCACTATGATCGCGCCGATATACACCAGACCGGTAATATGCTCGCTAATCGGAGTAGTTGTAAATAAAGCATTGCGAATGCCATCAGCAATGAAGTACGCCGGTGTATATTTGGATATAGTACCGATGACTCCGGGCAACTCCGAAAACCACATACCCCACAGAAGGAAGATATAGGCCACGGTTGATACTGAGGAGGCAGCCTGCAGATCCTTGACTGCCACGCCAATAAGCGCCCCCAGGAATGAGGCCATGACGGCTCCCAGCAAAATATAGAGCCACGCCAGTGCCAGATTACCAACCATACTGCCGTTAACTACCATGATCACAAGTGAACCGAATAAACTTAATACCACGCCATAAGCCGCTTTTCCAACAACGATATCCAGAAAACTGGCTGGCGTAATTAATAGGGCGTCCAACGTTTTCAGCTGCCGTTCGCTGGCGATCGTGGCCGGCAACAACGTCAGGCCAGACATTAGCGCCATGACAATCCATGTCGGCAACATCGCCTGAGAAGAACTAATACTGCGCACCGGTTTCACGTTGAGCTGCATTGGCTCCACAATTCCGGAAAAGGCTCTGGCCATCTCACGCAAAGTACTCTGGATAATCATCGACGTATTTGGTGAGCTCTCATCGGTGGTAACATTAATTTGCACTTGTTCTCCAGCGAGTAAAGCGGCGGAAGTGCCCTGCGGAATTTCGATTACGGCAGAAATTTTGCCGCGCTCCAATTTATCCATGGCTTCGCTTTCGCTCATTTCAACAACATTGAAAAGGGTTATGCCATCAGCTTCAATTTCTTTCAGAGCCTGTGCAAATGCTCCCTGAGATTCGCCGAGGATAACAATGTCAGAGCTCGAAATTGACGGCTGCCTGGTGACCAAATTCATGATTAGCGAAAGAATGACTGGCAATGCCAGGAAAAAGATCAAGCCTTTACTACGAAAAGACTGCCTAATATCTGACCAAAGGATAATCCAGACGTTTTTCCAACTCAGCCTCATTGCAAACCCCTCCCGGTCATGCGAATGAATACATCCTCAAGCGATGGCTCTACAGTATTGATTTTTGCTACACCCTGACCGATGAGGGCCGTCAGTTTCTGATTCAAATCCGGATCGCTGAGCGCCAAAATCTGATTCGTCCCGTCCTGCATCTTAATAGAAACGGTATGATCACTATATGACTCCTTCAGTGCCTCCGGCGTGTCCATAGCAACGATAAGGCCTTCATTAATAATAGCTACCCGATCACACAATTCGTCAGCCTCTTCCATGTTGTGTGTCGTCAGAAAGATTGTGGTTCCCGCAGCAGCCGTCTCGCGGATAACCTCACGCAAACGAACTGCTGACGCAGGATCCAGACCAGAAGTAGGTTCATCCAGAAATAAAACCCGTGGCTGCGGTAGAAGCGAGCGTGCGAATGCAATGCGCTGTTTCATCCCTTTGGAGTATTTCTTAATCAGCTCGTTGGCTTTAGGTGTCATTTCAACCTTTTCCAGCAACTCGTCTACCAGTTTGCGGGGCTGACGGTACAAATCGCAGAAAAATAGCAGCAGCTCCTTGCCAGTCATCGTTTCATAAAGATAACTGTTTTCGAATAAAACGCCAATCAAGCGGTGGAGTTGCTGGCGATCTCCAGGAATCGGCACGCCTGCAACGGTTGCCGTGCCAGAAGTAGGATCCATTAGTCCGCTCAAAATACGCACCGTGGTAGTTTTGCCAGCTCCATTGGGGCCAAGAAACCCAAAAATTTCGCCAGGAGCTACTTGAAAGGAAATGCCTTTAACAGCCTGTACCTTTTCGTTGTATGTCTTGGTTAAGTCCTGAACTTGTATCAAATAGCCCACTCCTTTAACTTAATTGATTAAATCCAATTGCTGCTGCTTTACTTACGGTTGCCTTCATGGTGCAGCCGGGACTGGCGCGCAGGATCAGCGCATTTGGATGCGCGCTGCGCGGCTTGCACTGGTTGGCACTTTAATTGGTCAGCACATTCTTGTACGAAAATGCCTACAGATAGTTTCAGACTATGAAAATAGATACTTCAATTAATGGCAATTAAAACTTCAACGGATTCACGCAATGTAAAGCTAGCCTTGACTATATTCTGATTAACCAGGACTTTTCCTTCCCGGATGCGGCGTTGCCATTCGCTGCGGCTGCATTCGCGCAAGTATTGTGCCAATAGATGATCAAGGCGCATTTCAGCTGGTGCCGCCAATATCCTGATCGCGATTGTGCTGAACCCGGCGACACGCAGATCATTCAAAGAGAGCGGCTGTGGAGCAGTAGGCGGATCCGCATCAATCCGGACGTCTTCATGATCGTGTCTGCATCCGCACTCGTACTTGCGTCCGAACTCATACTTGCGCTCGCACTCGTTCTCGTATTCGCACTCGTGCCCATGCTCGTGTCCACACTCGCTTTCGCGCTCACATTCGCGCTCGCGCTCAGCGACAGCTGCCGCAGACTCTTCGGCGATCTTTTTATTCCAGGTGTGATCTTTAGGGCACTTATAGATTGCATAAATGTGAATGTTTTTCCCATTAGCGTTACGGCGTACTTTCCCTGAATCGGTAAACGGCACGACCTTGCCGCAATTGGCACAGTATCGGTTGATCACATTGCGGCCGCTGCCGCGGCCACTACTGGCTGTATCAGCCAGGCTTTCTGCACTGGAAGCATATTGCTCTGTTAATACCCAACTAACATGATATGTCGACACGGTTTTCCCTCCATTTTGGAGAGGAACCGTGGCTTTGGCGACTGAATACAATAGCCGCATTTATGTCATTCTTAATCAAAATGCAAAACCGGCAATGCAAAAACATTTGGAGTGGCAGCCGCTCGGAAGCACACAGTTCCTCCGCTTGCCGCCATGGCGGGCATAAAATAAAGCCCACCCCGAATATTCGGAGCGGGCCTGATTAGGCCATCACTAATCCGCGGGTAACCAAACTGGACAACAGCAAACAAGCCCCGAACATATCCGATCCAAACGATCCGATCCGGAGCATCGTTACTCCTGAAACGTGATTATTTCAGGAGCATCATCACTGTTTCCTCTGCAATTTGGTCAGTTACCCTATTTTTGCGCCGGTAGCAATTGCACATCCCCCTGCCTCGCCGCAATAGCGGCTTATTTTATTATACCCCCACCTGCCCGCTGCTGGTCGGAAAAGACCATTCGGATCCGTTCTTTCCAGTGTATTTCTGGCACAGTACCATTATAGACCCTGCGAAATTCGGGTTTATCAGGCAGGATGACATGCATAAATGTAGAATATTACCAACAATGAAAATTTGGCGCACGAAATATTTGCGTACTACCGACATTACAGGGGCATTGATTATGAAAGCCAAACTATTGAACCGGTCATTAGTCCTATGTATTCTGCTGTGCTTCGTTTTGGCGATAGGTGCTGGCGGCTGTAAGAAAAAGCCGGTTCAGTACACTCTGACCGTGGCGATCGCAGGCCAAGGTCAAGTCACTCCAGATGTTGGCACCCATAAAAATGATGCTGGCACGGTTGTGACTTTGACGGCAACTCCCGCAGAAAACTATGCTTTTGATGGCTGGAGCGGGCCGGACAGTGGTACTATTGGTACAGCTACAGATTGCTATGCTACCGGTTCGATTACAGTTAGTCCCGAAGCTTCCCAGCCCCAGAATACCAATACTGCCGGCGGCTTCTGCGGCGAGCTCAAAAAAGCCACCGTTAGCAGATGCTATGCTACCGGCAATGTTACCTCAGCTGGATTTGCTGGTGGCTTTGCCGCTATAGTATCTGGTTCAACTCTGACCGACTGCTATGCCAGAGGAACTGTCAGCAAAATTGACAATTCAGCGGCTCCTGGAGACTATCTGGGTGGCTTTATCGGGCTAATCTTTAATGCTAACACGTTTGAGCGCTGCTATGCCACCGGTCTCGTTACCAGTACATCCAGCGAAATTGGCGGTTTTATCGCCTTTGTTAATGAAACCGCGACGCCCACCATAACAAGCTGCTACTATGACAAAGATGCTACCGGTTTCCCGGATGATACCGATACCGGCAAAGGTACACCACTAAGCACGGCTGATATGAAGCTTCAGAGCAGCTACGATGGATGGGATTTCGACCTGCTCTGGACCATCCAGGAAGGTTTCAATGACGGTTATCCAACGCTTCAGAATATGCCATTCTAAAAGACATCAACCTTTTTCCGCTTGCTGGCCAGTCGCATAGCGGACTGGCCAGCTTTTTTGCGTATTTTGATAATCTTTCATTCTGCCAGAACAGTATGTGTAGTAATATTAACATATATGGATTATGGACGAACTACCGGCGGCGGCGATATTAAAATCGTAATGATAAACAATTGACTAACCATTAAGAACGGAGGTTTGGCTATGACAACTGGCATAAATAGCCATGTTCCTGCCGAACGCGCTTTTTTAAGCGATTTAGTGGCTGATATGGAACGTAAAGTACCTTATGCCTCGATCCTGATCAATGAAAACCGCAGTCTTGCGATTACCTCTTCGACCCGGATGGATCGGGTCAATGAGACAGGACCGCAGGCCGGTGCCGTGCTGACCGCGTGGACTGGCGAGCATTTTGAAGAAGAAGTCACATCCGATCTCAGCCGGGATGGCCTGGCTCAGGCGGCCCGAAATCTAACCAATCGCATCAGCGTAAAACCCGGCGCTGACAGTTCATTGATCGACCCGGGTCCGACAATTACTGCAGATTATAGGACTGCGCATCGCATTGACCCCGCACAAGTCACCATTGCGGATAAGCTGGCTCACTGCCGTGAGATGCTCCGGCAGATCCAGGAAGCTGATCAACGCATTGTGGATGCTTCCTGCCGCTACAATGAGAATCGCATCACGACGACTTTTGTGAACCGCAATCGTGACCTCTTTCAGGAAATCATCTACCTGACTTTTGGACCAATGATCGTGATCAGTGATGGCAGCACAACCCGCTATGATGTGCTCTATAATGCGGGAACCGGCGGTTATGAGCTGGCCCAGGTTGATCAGCAGGAAATCGAGGCCATGATCGCCCGCATTCCCTGCTTGCTGCAAGCCAAGCGCATTGAACCGGGTTTTTACGATGTCATCACCAGTCCGGCAGCATCCGGTCTGATTGCGCATGAGTCTTTTGGGCACGGAGTGGAAACCGATATGTTTTTGAAAGGCCGCGCCCGCGCACGCGACTATATTAACCGCCCGGTCGGTTCAAATCTGGTCGATTTGTACGACGACCCCACCTGGCCAGCCGGTCCCGGTTCCTTTTTCTTTGATGATGAAGGGCAGCCTGCCTCACGCACTAAAGTCATCGACAAAGGCATTCTGGTCAGTGGGCTGACCGATCTAAATGCCGCCATGCGCCTGAAACTCCCCCGCACCGCCAATGGCCGGCGGGATGGCACTGGCAAGGCCTATGCCCGTATGACTAATACATACTTTGGTGCTGGTCCTGATAAGCTGGAAGATATGATCGCCAGTATTGAGCATGGCGTTTACTTGGGCGAGATAGAAAGTGGTATGGAAGATCCCAAAGGCTGGGGCGTGCAGTGCGTGCTGCGCTGGGGGCGTGCCATTGAAGGAGGCAAGCTGACCGACCAGTACTTCACCCAAATCGGTCTGACCGGATTTGTTCCGGATCTGCTTAGCAGTATCTCGATGGTCGCCGATGATATTAGATTGTCGGGAGGAAGTTGCGGCAAAGGCTATAAAGAATTTGTGCGGGTCGGCGATGGCGGCCCTCACATGAAGATGAAAGCGAGGTTAGGCTGATGTTGGATGAGATTATCAGGACGCTGCAGGCTAATGCCCGCGTAGATGACTGGCAGTTGCGCCGCAAGCATATGGTTGAGCATCAGCTTTACCTGATCGGCACGCAAGTTGAATCGCAGAGACGTGCTGAAACAGATTCGATCAATATTGATGTGTTTGCGACCTCTCCTGCCGATCAAGCGCAGGGACGCGGTGCCTCCACACTTCAATTTACTCCTGGAGTCTCCGATGATATTGCGGATCGCATCGAACGTGCACTGGACAATGCGACGCTGGCAATCACTCCCCGTTATGAACTGCCAGGCCCGGCTGAATATCAGAAAATCGAACTGCGTGATCCAGAGCTGGCCGAACGTCCCTGGGAGACGATGGAGCGCTGGCGTACTGAGCTTTATGATGCTGTTCGCCGTGAAAACGATGTCCGGCTCTCAGCGGCCGAGTTTTTTGTCGGACTGGAAACCAACTCCATACTGAACAGCCGTGGCGTAAAGGGAGACTACACCGCCACGCGTGCATTCATTGAAATAGTGCTGTTGGCCGGAAATCGTCAGGAAGAAAATGAAAACTACTTCTCGACTACCGTCCGGGCAACATCACACTTGAACTTAGCCAGTATTATCAAGGAACGCGCCACCTATGCACGTGATATGCTCAAAGCGCAGACGCCGCAAAGCCGTACCTGTCCGGTGATTATTAGCGGCAGAGCGGTGGCCAGCCTTTTTGACCCATTTGTTTTTCGCGTCGACGGTCAGGCGATCTATCGCAAATTCTTTCAGACCGCCATTGGAGACCACATTTTTGGTGACCGTCCTGTCAGCGGCGATCCTTTGGATTTGGCACTTGATCCGACCATTCCATATGGCGGTGCTTCTGCGCCCTTTGACGATGAGGGGCTGCCGCTGCGCCGTATCCAGCTGATTAAACAAGGCCGGGTTGAAAGTCTAATGGCCAGTAAGCGCTATGCGGATTACCTTGGCATTCCGGCAACCGGAGCCGCGACCAATACGGTAGTCGGAACCGGGTCATTGACTTTTGAGCAACTATTGCGTGGTCCGGCCTGTCATATAGTGGAGTTCGCCGATTTTCACGCTGATCCAATGTCTGGCGATTTTGTCAGCGAAATTCGCCTGGGCTATGAAATTGATGCCCGCGGCAACGCCACGCCCATTAAGGGCGGTGCCGTGTCGGGCAATGTTTTCAGCGCTTTTGCTAACTGCCGGATGAGTCAGGAGACTACCCGCCTCAGGCGCTATTATGGGCCAAAAGCTGTTCGTTTCGAAGAACTGGCGATTGGCGGGGCGTAAAGGCGGCGGTGTAGATGCGGCGCTGTAAATGCGGCAGCGTAGATACAGCGTAGATGCAGCGTTGTATAGTGCGATGTTGGCGCGAATAAAGCAGTGGGCTTCCCGGATCAAGGAAGCCCACTCAATTGCTCCAACTACAATTACTCCAACAACAATTGCTCTAACTAATACTCATTTTCCCAGTCGCGAACCCAATTTTTGCGGCCATTCCGATTGGCTGTTCCGGAGTCGCTGGCATGAAAACCACGTTTTTCAATTATTGACTGGCGATACGCAGCCCTGCGCTCAATTATGGCCTGCTCGCGCTTCAGTTTTTCGTAACTTGCCAACCGCCCGGCCTCCAGAGTACCGGCCCGCAGAGCTTCCCGAACCGCACATCCGGGTTCTTTATGGTGCTGACAATCGCGGAAACGGCAGTTTTGGGCTAGCTTCTCAATGTCTTCAAATGCTCCATCCACAGCGTTGCCAGCCAGATCCATCAGATGCAGCTCACGCATGCCTGGAGTGTCAACTAGCAGACCACCGCCCTCCAGTAAAATCAGCTCCCGGTAGGTAGTTGTGTGGCGGCCGCGGCCATCTCCGGAGCGCACTGCCCCAATGACTTGACGTTCGAATCCCAATAGATGATTAATGAGAGTTGATTTGCCTACACCGGATGATCCAATTAATGCGCCGGTTAACGCGCCGGTTTTTCCGGATGTCAGCATATTTCTGATTGCCTCCAGGCCTTCTCCATTGATGCTGCTAACCGGCAGAACTTCGGCACCAATGGCGACATTTTCAGCGCCGCGCAGCCGCTCATCCAGCTCTTCCTGGCACAGATCCGCTTTGGTCAGCACTACCACCGGGATCGCACCGCTTTCCCAGGCCACAGTCATGTAACGCTCGAGTCGTCGCAAGTTATAGTCGGCATCCAAGCCCATACAGATAAATACCAAATCGATATTGGCAGCTACAATTTGCTCTTCCGTAACCCCTCCGGCCGCCTTGCGCACGAACTTGCTCACCCGCGGCAGAATCGCCTGAATTTGAGCTTTCCGGTCTGGCGAGGGTGGTGTAAGTACAACCCAGTCACCAACTGCCGGATAATCCTCCCGGCTGGCCGCCTGATGCATCACTTTGCCAGTTACAGTGGCAGTTACTTCTCCTGTTTCTGTCAGCACGACATACTGCCCGCGATGCTCAATGGATACGCGCCCGGGAACAAACCCGCTGCGGAAAGGTTCAAAACTGCTTTCAAAAACTGACTTCCACCCTAATTCCTGAAGATTACATTTCCATCCTGATTCCTGATGCTGAAGATTATTATTAATGGCGGTTCACGCTCCTTAGTATTCTTTAGACGCACAAATCCTGTGAATGAGATACAAAAAACCCGTGTAGCTGTCTGTTCGATCTGCTCCACGGGTCAGTGCACCCAAAGACCGCCATCAATCAGCGCATGTAATCACGCTGAAGCATACTGGTTAAACAGGACGCAGTGGACTCAGGGTCAGGCCTGTACCAGTGGAGCCGTTTACCATTAGAACTAAAGACAATTCAAAGTGCTTTCTCATTGGCACATCCCTCCCCATCATTTTGTACAGGCTCGCGTTTCATAGTTTTATTTTGTACAAGCCCGCGGTCTCGCCGAGAGCCCTCGTAAACTTATTATACGGCAGCCAATGATCCTTCAAAAGGGAAAAAACGTCACCGAATCATTTCTTCCGCCCTCTGGGAATAATAACAAAAGCAAATGTCAGGACAATTTAAGCCAAGCAGGAGGTTGTGCAATGGACGGACACGGCAATAGCAATTGGCTTGCACCATTCGATCGCGATATGCTGGATCGCCCCATTTCCCAATGGTCACGCATGTTTTTTAATGAAATGTTAGGCCGGATGGGACCCAGTGTTGATCTGCATGAAGATCAGCGCGGATTTACCCTGTCGGCAGAAATTCCGGGCATTAACCCCGAAGACATTGATATTACTGTAGATGAAAAGTCTGTTACCATTAAAGGTGAATCACGGCGCTCCCTTGAAAAAGATGAAAAGGGGTACAAAATGTCCGAAAGGCGCTACGGCAGCTTTTCGCGCACCGTATCGCTTCCTGTGGAAGTAATTCCGGATCAGGCTGTCGCTGATTATGAAAATGGTGTACTGGAGATTAAGCTGGTCAAAAGCCAGCCGCAGGAGGACCGCAGCCGCCGGATTAAGGTCAATAATAAAGTCAATCACTGACAATGTAAAAGCAGACAGCCGGTCACACTGTCTGCTTTTTGATTTATCAGGTATTTAAAGGCCAGCTATTTTGCTTTCTTAAGCTTTTGCTGTTCCTCGCCCAATTCCTTAATCATTTGCATCATGAGACGATGCTCTTGCTGGTTTTGGTGTTCGAAACGATCGAAGCGGGCTTCCAGTTTGCTAAAGTTGGCATTCATCTCCTGATATCCACGAATAAACTTTTCGTCCAGTATCTGTAATCCTTCACCAATTGTGCGTATTTGAGACCTGATGTCCTCCAGCAGTACAGCCACTTTGGAGTCTTCCATTTCTCATCACGCTCCCAAAACTTAATACTGCCTATATATTATCACAATGAGGTTAAGGTGGACATGCTACTTTATTTCGAATGATACTTACGAGCAACTGGTAGCACCGGCAGCAGAAGCAGTGCTCCCGTGCCCGGAGCCATAGTACCCAGATTAATTCTTAATGCTCCGTTATCATCCTCGATTTCGCAATACTTGCCGGACAAAGCATCCAACGGCTGATTTGCCAGCTGCCGGGGCTTTCCGGACTGCTGCTTCCAGCACTGCGGTTCCCCCGCATGTCGCATTCCTAACTGAATATGCACTTCTCTGGCTGTAGAGCCGCAGTTCATCACTACAAGTGCGTCTGTGGCCGCTGGCATTTCTACGGCGCTGGCTACCTCTGCTCCCGCTACACTTGCGCCCGCCATTTCTGCGCTGCCATGCGTCCTCAGATAAGCATAAATCCCATTAGCCGGATCATTAGCCAAAGTTCTGAAGCCGCCAGTGCGCAGACAGGCATAGTTATTCCGCAGGGCAATCAACCGGTGGTACCAGGCACTCATCTCTTTATTTTGACGGGCGGGATCCCACGGAAAACCTCCCCGGCATTCCGGATCCTTACCGCCTTCCATACCGACTTCATCCCCATAATAGATACAAGGCGCTCCCGGATAGGTCATCTGCAGCAAAACAGCTAGTTTCGCAGCTTCTATATTCCCTTCTGAGATTGTCAAAATGCGTTTGGTATCATGACTGCCAAGCACGTTAAACATGGCCCGGTTTGCCTGATGCGGATATGCCAGTCGCAAACGCGCCAAAGCCGAATCAAATTGCCGGACATCCTTTTGATGGCGGGCAATAAATGCCACAATCTCGTCGCGCAGACAGTAATTCATGACCGCGTCAAACTGATCTCCAGCCAGCCAGGGACTGCCATCGTCCCAGATTTCTCCCACAATATAGGCATCTGGCTTGATCGACTTCACCAGACGACGGAACTTAACCCAAAATTCATGAGGAATTTCGCAGGGAACATCCAAACGGAAACCGTCAGCGCCCATCTTAAGCCAGTAACGGGTCACCTCAAACAGGTAATTCTCCACTTCCGGATTGCCTGTGTTCAGTTTGGGCATATGCCATAAGCCCCACCAGCATTCATAGTTGGGTGGCTCCAAGCGTACCGGAAAGCCGTGAAAGAAGTACCAATCCTTGTAGCGCGAAGCAGCCCCGTTTTTCATTACGTCCCGGAATGGCTCAAAATCGACTGCCGTGTGATTATAAACCATATCCATGATCACGCGTATCCCGGCGCTATGCAGGTCTTCTATCAGCCGGGCAAACAGTTCATTGTCGCCAAAAGCCGGATCTATTCGAAAATAATCATAAATGTTGTATTTGTGATTGGAATGCGAGCAAAATACCGGATTCAAATATACTGCGTTCACTCCGAGCTCTTTCAGATAAGGAATTTTATTGCGGATGCCTTGCAGATCCCCGCCAAAAAAGTTGTCGCCGCGAGGTGCCGCATACCAGTCTACTGTCCCGGGCGGATTATTAGCGGGATCGCCGTCCGCAAAACGCTCGGGGAAGATCTGATAAAAGACCGCGTGCTGAACCCAATCCGGAGTTTCAAAATAACGCGCCGGCGCTTTCTCTGGCCCCGACCCTTGTGCTGGCGCGAGTGCCTGCCCACGCCCCGACTCGGACGGTAACAGCTCCCATGGCACCAATTGATCCCCGTCACTCTTAACGCCTTCTTGATCAAGCCACAAGGAACTTCCGGCAAAGTCGATACGAAACACATAACCTGTCCCCGCTTTGCCCTCAGGGATTGTCAGATTGACTTCATAATACTCGAAGGCACCCACCGTTGCCAGCGGCTGCATCACGACCGTGCCGCCGGAATAGCCTGCACCTTTTTCGGCACTTTTTTCAGATCCCGCCCCTGCTCCCGCACATCTTTTGGCCGCTGCAGTCCCGGTGACACTACTCACTACTTCTACTGCCGCTCCCTTCAGGCCGCGGAAAGTCCGCAGACGCAGTGCATAGCGCCCCGGGGCAATAGCATTATAAAAGTGTTTTTGCGCAGGATCATGCCACATTAGCACGCTTGCCTGCCCATTCCCAGACATGGCTGAGGCTCTTACTGATGCGCCTGCTGACGCTACTGCTGACGCTACTGCTGACGCACCTATTGCGGTTGCACTCCGGTCTGCGGTTTGTTGATGACATCCAAAGATGCTCTTTTCAGCCACTGCTGCTGCCTGATACTCTGCAGACACAACAATTACCGAATTTCTGCCACCAAAATTGTTATCAACTGAGTTCGTGGCATAAGGATCCAGATACCAATGCTGATTATCGACAACAAATTTGTATTGATATACTCCCGGCTCCAAAAAGAGCACAGTTTCATATAAGCCTGCCTGACGCTCATTTTGCATGATACAGGCATGCGTATTCCATTCATTAAAGGTACCGGCTAAAGAGACACGCTCTGCTTTTCCAGGAGGTCTGAATGAAAAGGGCACCGGCACAGAATCTCCGGATAGAGCAGGATGGGCGGCAATAATCACAGCATTTCCGTCCATGGATCTTCTCCTCTCCTAAAAACCCTGCCATATTGGCCTGCGCGATATCATTCCTGCTATGTTAGCTGCGGGATAGTCATCCCCTGTTACTAATTATCCTTTGTCGGGCCTACTCCTGCCGACCCCATCAATTGGCATTTCGGCGGCAGTTGACTCTTCGTACCCGCTTTCCGGCCCCAAATCGCATTTTGGCACACCTCTGATTCCCGATTACTGGTTAATGATCCCTGAAATGACTGCTGATCGAAAAAATTTCCGAAAACTTTATGGGGTATCTTGCATTATTCAATAGCATGTGTTATGCTGTAGCTACAAAGGCAACTACCTTTTAATGTTTATTACCTGGCGGTACTCTAGAGCTCAATTGGCGTGGCTATGCTCAAGATTGTGAGGTGATGTTAAGCTTGAACATTCAATTTAAGAAGGGAGTCCTGGAACTATGTGTGCTGGCCCTCCTGAAAAGTCAGGATTTATATGGATATGAACTAGTGCATCGCATTTCAGAGAATATTGACATTGCAGAAGGCACCATCTATCCCCTATTGCGCCGGCTGACATTGGAAGGCTATTTCACTACTTATCTCCAGGAATCAGCTGAAGGACCGCCGCGTAAGTACTATCAGCTGACAGCAAAAGGCAGGGATTACGCCTGCGAGTTGGAAAAGGAATGGGCTAAGTTTGTAGCAGGAGTCAATCGAATTGTCGAAGGAAGTGAAAACTGTGAATAAAACTGAATTCCTTAATCAGCTGGATGCAGCGCTGCGCGGTATGACTTATCAGGAAAAACAGGATATTATGGCAGACTACACCGCCCACTTTAGTGCCGGCGCTGAACAGGGCTTAAGTGAGGAAGAAATCGCTGCCGCACTAGGTAATCCACGTGCCATCGCCAAAGCTTATCGCGCTGATTACATGGTAGAACAAGCCCGCAACAAAAAGTCAGCCGGCAACATCTTCCGCGCTATACTGGCCGTTCTGAGCCTGAGCTTCTTTAACATTGTCTTTGTCCTCGGACCGTTTCTTTGTCTGTTGGCGGCATTAATGGGATTATGGGCTGCTGCGCTTGGCCTTACACTGGCGAGTCCGGTGGGTGCGATTTTCGTGTCTGCCAGTCTGATTTTCCCGCATCTGATTTTTGGATTAGGGACTACTTCCGCCGTGGCATTAGTCTTCATCTTTATTGGACTCGGAGCATTGGGATTATTAGCATGTATCGGCCTTTATTACTTATCATCCTGGTTTTTCAAAATAACTATCAAATACCTGAACTTTAATATGCGCATTGTTACCGGGAGGAGTTCTGAATAATGAAAAACAAAATGGCGCGTCTGGTACTGATACTTTTGGCTGTTGCAGTGATTTGCCTTTCGGTAGGAACGGTCATTTTACTGGCAAACAACGGTGCAGGCGACAGATTTGCCGAAGAGCAAAATGTCAATAAAGAGCTGCTATTTAACAGTGGCGAAGTTAGATCCCTGAAAATTGAATGTGTTTCTAATACTATTCGCTTCCATGAAACAGAGACCGATACTATCCGTTTTCATCTGACCGGTTCACATGCCGGACCGGACGACGACCTACTCACTCTGGAATCCGAGCTAAAAAATGGTGAATTAGTGGTCAGGGTCAAGCGGAAACCTGTTGTGATGTCATTCTTCTATTATGAAAGTGTGGGCCTTGATATCTACCTGCCCAAAATGGCGTTTAAGCATCTCGACATTGAAACTACCTCTGCAGATCTGGATGCGCAATTCCTGCGTGCTTCCGAGTTCAGCTACCAAACGACATCCGGAAGTATACATATCGGAACACTGGAGGCTGACAAGACAGAAATAGAGACTGTTTCAGGCGATGCAATTATTAATACCATAACAGGCGGCCTACAGTTCGAGTCAGTATCAGGACAGATAAATGCCCGTTTTGAGGCGCTGACCGATGATATCACCATGGCTACCACTTCCGGCTCTGCCCGAATCACTTTGCCGGCGGATTCTGAGTTCCAGTTGGACACATCGTCCGTATCCGGTTCGGTATTTTGTGATTTTCCATTACTGGGAAAATACCGCGATCAGAATGATCGCGAGTGGTCCGCTGTTGTCGGTTCCGGCGGAGTCAAAATTACCTGGGAAAGCATATCAGGCGACCTGGAACTGTTGACACGCTAAAAGAGTTGATCGTAATACTCTTACTTGTGCGCTCAGCGAGACGAGCAGACTGTCCCCCGTCTTTCGACCCGCGTCTTGCCCGCACTTATCCAAAATATTGCGACCGCCCCTACGGGCGGTCGCAGCCTTCAATATCTTTTCCTATACTTTACCGATCGCTTTTTATGACCGTTCTTTTTTATGATCGATCGTTTTTTATGGATTACCTATCGTTTTCTTCTTCGCCGGGTGGATCTTCAATCAGGGTTGCGAAAACCAGGGTGTGAACATGCCCATCTTCAAAAGTAGTCGTGTCCTCAGCGAAGTGCACATGCCGGCCTTCTCCCACCATAATCCCGGGCCCAGTTCGACCATCCATTTGATGATAATGGCCGTCAACGAAGTCAGTGTTTGATTTAAATTCGTGAATATGAGTGCCATCCGGACGATAGATTGGTGGTCCGCTCACTCCGGCAAATCTGTGATTATGACGATCCTCACATTCTTCGGCAAAGCGGGTACTGCCCAAGAACTCGTGGGTGTGTCGATCTTGTGGTTTATGCGAACCTCCCGAACCTGAGGTATTGGGCTTTTGCCCCATGCTTGTACCCCCTCTCTGCCTTAATGCTATTCCAGATTGTCCGAATAGGTGTCAGGATTTACTCGGAATCGCGCGAGAATACATATTGACTGGTGTTCTTTTTGACGCTTTTGCCGCCTTCCGATACAGTGCGTGATCCTCCAAAAAAGATCGAAATCAGCAGGAAGAGGCGGAAAGTCTGCCAGTATGTAATTTCCTTGAATCCAAACAGATCAGGCAAGGTCGAGTTCCAAAGATATTGCACAAAGTAGGTGGCACCTAAAATCACCAGGCCGACCACAATAATAATCACCGGGATTAGAATCGGAGCATACTTTTTGAATTTGGCTTCTTTTTCAGTATTCATTTATGATTACCCCCTATTTTTCTATAATGTCAGGATATAGAGCCAGAGCCAGCCAATAACGCTCGCACTTTGATTCGGGCGCTGGCGCTGTTGCAACCGTGGGCGCAGCTGTCTCTTCTGTACACCCCGCATACTCTGCCAGCAAGGCCGCTAGCCGCTCCTTGAAATCTGCTAATTGACCCGGAGCGAAATATAACTCTTCAACAGTCCCAAATATTTGAGCCCCATTGCCAGCTATAGCAGTGCGAATCCCCTTTTTGACCGCTGCAGCCACTGTGTCCAGTACCAGCGCCGAAGAATCGGTATATACACCTACATCATGTTCCACTGTCAGGCGTCCGGCTACCGCCCGATAATATTTTTCCAGGATTCCGGACTTCTCCCGCGTTTCGACCAGCCTAATCAGTCCCGCCCTTTCCAGCAGCTTAACATGGTGATGCACATTCGCCGGAATATCTCCAATTTCTTCAGCAAGCTGCGACACGGTAGCCTTTTTTTCAACCAGAATGGCAAGTAAGTTTAGTCGCTTTCGATCGCTTAACGCTTTGAACTGCTCAGGTTCACTTATGATAAATTCTTCAAGCAAATCTCCGTCATGTTTTCTCTTGCGCAATATTAGCTCACCTCCTATTGTTAGAGAAACGTCTAATGTTATCGTTATTTCTAATATACGAGATACATCTCATAATGTCAACATATTTTTTCACAGTTTTGCTATAATGGCCTACTACGTCTTAACATTTAGTTCTATATAGTATTATATTATATAGAAGTAACTCCACTGATTTCCTAGGTTTGATATTATCGATGGGAGGACTAATATTGGAAAAACAACTGATTGCCTATTGTGGAATAGACTGTTCTGCTTGTCCAGCCTACCAGATAACTAGAGCGGGCGGAGATTTGGTGGCTCGCCGCAAACTGGCACAAGAATGGTCTGGTGTGCAATGTCAGTTTGATGCTGAAGAGATCGCCTGTAACGGATGTATGCATTCTTCATGGAAAATGACAGAACGCTGCAATATCCGCAAATGTGCTTTAAAGGAAAGATCATGGATCATGAAATACCGTAATGGCGGATTTTTGATTTCTAAAATTCATCAGCTGTCTGGCAGGATTTTTGCCCGCAAATTAAAAGAATGCGGGGTTGAAGACCTCAACCCCGCTCAAGGACGCATTCTCTTTGTACTGTGGCAGAAAGATGGTATTACGATTCATGATTTGTCAAAAAAGACATCCCTCGAAAAGTCTACTCTCACCAGTATGCTCGATCGTTTGGAGCAATCCGGACATTTATACAGAAAGCCGTGCGCCGATGACCGGCGCAAGACACTGATATGTCTTTCATCCAAACACCAAACATATCGCGAAACCTTTGATCATGTCTCCGAAGAAATGAACCGTCTCTATTATGAAGGCATGAGTTCCGAAGAAATTGATGCATTTGAGTCATATCTGGAGCGCATCCTGGCAAATTTGGAGCGGCATACGCATTTAACCGGCAGTATTAACCGTGACAACTCCCGCGACGATCAACACGCCACCCAACGCGGCAATCAGTGAAGGAACTTCCCCAAGCCACAGCCACGATATTATCAGAGCGATCGCAGGAATCATGTAAAGAAAGACTCCGGCTTTGGAGGCAGGCATGCGCGACAAAACCATTGACCAGAGTACATATCCGATTGCTCCTGGAAAGATGCCCATGTATATAATGGACAGGATCGTTGGAAGCGAAACATGGCGAACTCTCTCGATGACTCCGCCACCTAGCGGCATGAGCAGCAACGTTCCGCACCAAATGGCATAGGTCACAATCTGCAGCGGAGAATAACGCTTTAGGAGCGGTTTTTGGCCTAGTGAGTATAGGGCCGAAGCCAAAGCAGCACCCAGAATTGCCAAAGCTCTGGTATTAAGTTGCAAGCCGCCTGCCGACCCCAAAGCGATGATCCCAACACCGATAAAGCTTATGATAATGCCAACCCAACCAAGTGGTTTGAGCTTTTCTCTTAGGAGCAATGCGGCGATGATCGCCATCCAAATTGGAGCAGAAGCTACAATAAAGCTGGAGGTTGCTGCCGGTACGGTTACCTGCCCATAATTCAAGGCAATGTTATAGATGGTGAAGCCAATAAAGCCCAATAGCAGGAAGACTGGCAGATCCTTGACGGCTGGCAACAGTGGCAGGCGTTTTATCAAGGCGATGACTGCCAGCGCAACTGAGGCAACAGCATACCGTAACAATGCCGTATGATAAGGTGAAAACTCCTGTAAAGCCACTTTAATGGATGGGAACGCCGAAGCCCACAAAATCGCAGCAAATGCTGCTGCGATTAGGATTAAGGGCGCATGCCTTCTCTCTGTGGTTAACGACGCATGCTTTTCAATATGATTATTTTTCATTGCAGTTCATCCTTTGCTGACTTTGCCGATTTTGCAAGATCATGATATTATTCGTTCGGGCGCTGAGCCGACGTTGAGAGAGCCACCCCGCATGTTTTATGTATTCTTCCTGGCATTCAGAAAAAACCGGCCCAGTCAGCTGGCATCACTGCCAAAAGCTTTTGCGGTTCATTTTCCATTAAATAAAACAATCGCTTGGCGGTACCTCTCGGCACCAGTTTGGCACCGTCTGGCAATGGCACGCGGCTAATCACTTCGATGCCGGATTGCCGCAGTTCTTCAAGAGTCAATGACTCTCTGAGCGCCTTTAGCAAGTCTTTCGGACGCGCCAATATGATCCCTGGCAAATCATTGGGAGCAGGCTTTGCTCTTGTTGTTCCCAGATAGGATAGGATGAGCCAATTGGCATACTCAGGACGATCTCCATACCATTGAATAACTGCCCCTTTATATTGTCCGGGATCAACATCATCCACGACCGAATTATCGGTTTTGACAAGCAACATACCCGGCGCCGGAAGGAGGTCAATCTCTACACCAATCTCTTCCCGCGCTTCTCGCCGCAAGGCTTGCAAAGGCCCTTCGCCAGCCTCGATCGAGCCACCAATACACCCCAGGCCGATACAGACCCTGCCGGTCTCGTCAATAATCCATTTGTACGATTTTTGCAGTTCGAAAACAAAACGATCCTCAAAGCGTAAGATTACAGAAGAACCGGCAATCCTTGGTGTTTTCATCTTTACTCCTTCGCAGGTTATTTTATAGAATGATCTTTTACTAATTAATGACCTGACTGGCCATTATTTCAGTTACATGTCCATCTTTGACCGAAAAACGAAGACAATTCAGGCCATCTTCAAAAAACATCTCGTTAGTATCTTCGGAAAAACTAGCTCCTTCATACTCCTGATTATAGCGTTCCAATACCTGACTGACAGTATCACCGACTTTTATGCCGCGCCGGGTTGGGTAATCCAAGCTGACAACCTGAATGGCAAATACCGTGCCAATATCTTCGGTCAATTGCTGACCCTTTTCTTCAACCTTCATAAACAAGACGACTAATCCGTCATAGTACCAATAAGTCCAATGGCAAATATAATCCGGATTATGGAACGACACCTCGGAAGAAGTCTTCTGGCTTAAAGGCTTACCATATACCTGAAGAACTGCCTCATAGGAATCAGCTAAATCTATGCCAGCCAGCTTAAACTCATCGGCATACCGGGATTCGTCATAATCCGAGGGCAATGAATCCATGTCCGGGAGTTCAGAGGTATCCGTGTACCCATCTGAACTGTCCGGAAAGAGGTCCTCGTATTCAGAAACGACACTTTCCTGCTCTGCTTCGCCCAATCTGGAATCAGGATGCGCCGTCAGCAAAAAGTAAAGACATGTTACCAAAACAGCAACTACTGCCACAACAACTGCGACCACAGTAATGATCTTCTTGGATTTAATCACAATCGCCTCCGCGAAATTACTTTGCCATGGCCGAAGCTACTGGGGTATATATTGTAAGCCGAATTTAATTTGTACCATATAAAAAAACTGATAAGTATGCAATGACAAACCCCCACCGGCTTCAATACCGATCGTAATCCATTTGGGATCATAGTCAAATGCCAGACAAAGACTGCCTAAAAAATCCAAAGGCTCCGTCTCATGCAGCCGCAGGGATTCAGCAATTGAAATGCTTAGTGTATAGTTTTCATTAGGGATTAAAACGTAGCGACTGCCAAAGGTATAATACTGGGTTGTGGAATTAGTCAGATACTGAAAGTAATAGTTTCCCAGTACTTCGACTTCAAAACCATATGTAACGGCGCTATCCAGAGAATAATAGCCTACTTTGCCGGACGCTTCAACTAATGATGGAGCCGCTGCCGCTGGCAAAGCAGTGAAAAGCAACAATCCTGCTGCTAAAATCAATGTCAAAAGGGTTTTTTTCAAAGAATCCAGCTCCTTTCTATGAAAACCAGATTTGCCCGGGTCCCATGACTGCAATGCACGCCATTGCTACTGCAGTAACGTTGGGTTGAGCAAGTGGTTAATCGTGTAATGGAATCCAAGCTGAATCTGGAACATGTAAAAAGGTTTCATGGTAAAAACGCTGATACCCCCGCCGGCTTCGACCACAAGACAGGTCTTGCCGAAATCATAATCGAGACCGAGCGTGAAAATCGTCAGACAGTCCATGCGCTCGCCATCATGAAAACGTAATGCTTCAATGG
>JBMNNY010000017.1:0-20673 GCA_050942765.1 Bacillota bacterium
AACTCTCCGATAAAATCTATCGCTTGATGCTGTGTCTCCACTGCATCTCGCTTACATTTCTCAGAAAGCTCAATTCCAAGCTATCTTAATTACTGTCCAGAGTTTCCTCTGGCCGCTATTTGTTGAACCTCACTCTTTTCTTAAGGTCCACATTCGCACGCTGTTCAGTTTTCAAGGTCCGTTGGTTCAGAGCCTCGGCTCCAAACCGCTCAGCCATTTTAGCACACCGGGTGTTCTTTGGCCACTGGATCCTGTTGGATCCTTTGGTTAGCTCACCCTGCGTGGCTCAGCGAGCAATACTTATATTACCACGTCATTTTGCCTGAGTCAATATCCTTTTTCATCCTAAAATGATTTTTCAAGTGCTGTGCATTTACAGTGCATATTTCAAGTGCCCTCGCGGCGCAAATGACGCAAAAATGATCTTACCACGAAATATGCTTTTCGGCTACAGGTATAATCAGGTAAATGCCGAAAAAGAAAATGACAAACAGCAAAGGAGGAGCCCGGTTGTACGCATCTGTTGTATTCACTTTTAACGAGCAAATTGACGCCGAATTTGTAGCACGCTTCTTTGAACCTTGTCCTAAAGTAGCTGCCGTCAGTTATTTCGAAGGCGGTGCTCTGGTTACATTTAAGAGTCCCCAGGATGAACTTGAACTGGAATTACGGACTTTTCTGGAACCAAACGGCATGTTTCGGGCAACGTGGGGCAAAACTCTGACACACATTGACCCTCCGGAATTAGAACAAATCTATGCTGCCAACTGCCATAAAAAATCCACCTCTCAGGAGCAAACACCCTGCGGCTCCAATTGTCTTAAATGCCCCCAATACCGGGGCCGCTGTCGTGGTTGTCCGGTAACTCCGTTCTATCTTGGTGACGATTTCGCCTTAAATGCCATATAATTATCATTTATCATTGCTCTCTGATTCCCCCTGAAGGTTTTGCCGTCAAATCGCCAAATAATGCCGCCAAACATGAAAAAGAGCTGCTTTGCATAATGCATAGCAGCTCTAATAATATCTCTATCTGCCCGTTTGTGCGTACGTTTCTGTTAACGTTTCGAGAACTGCGGAGCCTTGCGGGCTTTCTTGAGTCCGTACTTACGACGCTCTTTCATACGCGGATCGCGGGTCAAAAACCCTGCCTTCTTCAGCGATGGGCGGAAGGTTTCGTCGACAAGTAATAACGCACGAGCCAATCCATGCCTGACTGCGCCAGCCTGACCAGTTACGCCGCCGCCTTCAACACTGACGATGACATCATATTTGTCGGAAGTGCCGGTTATTTCAAGAGGTTGACGGACGATGACTTCTAGAACTTTGCGGCCAAAGTACTCGCCGATCTCTTTACCGTTAACCTGAATGCGTCCCTGACCGGGAACAAGACGAACTTTGGCTACCGAGCATTTACGCCGGCCCGTCCCGTAGTAATTCGATACTGCCATTTTTTAACCTCCCTCCGACTCACAGTTCAAGCTTGAGAGGTTCCGGTTTTTGAGCTTCGTGAGGATGCTCAGCACCACGATAAACCTTCAGCTTTTTAATCATCTGGCGTCCCAGAGTGTTATGGGGCAACATACCGGCAATTGAGTTACGCACAGTTCTTTCCGGGAACTTGCGGAGCAATTCGCCATAAGGTACCGCCTTTAATCCGCCGGGATAGAGAGAGTGAGAATACTTCATTTTCTCTTCCATCTTGTTTCCGGTAAGCACGATCTTGGAAGCATTAATAATAATCACATGGTCACCTGTGTCGACTCCCGGAGTAAAGGTCGGCTTGTGTTTACCGCGTAAAATGGCCGCCACGGAGCTGGCCAGCCGACCGAGGGTCTGCCCTTCGGCATCGACTACATACCATTTCCTGGTGACCTCTTCAGGTTTCGCCATAAAGGTCTTCAACCAGATTCCCTCCTCGATGCTGCTGGTCAACATGGCCCGTCCTCCCGGGGCTCTGGGCAGTCGGGTCAGTTCTACCAATCATTACAACACCAATAATTTTATTATATCCGATAGGCTACTGTCAAGGTTTCTTGCAGAACGTTTCGGTTATTTTCTCAATACCAGTTGTCCGTCTTGTCTCAAAAAAAACACTTCTTGCAGACACAAACCTTGCGGAGGCGCAGTTGGTCCGGCTTTGGATCGGTCAAGTGACTTCAATGCCGTTTCCAAGCAATTACTGGGCAGTTTGCCTGTACCGATCTCAATCAGCGTACCAATGATTATCCTAACCATGTTATATAAAAATCCGTCTGCTTCCAGTGATATTTCTACGATTTTTTCTTTTTGCTCTACCATTGCCCTGCGCATAGTCCGCACAGTGGTCTTGGCCGATGAACCCGCCGCGCAGAAAGCGGCAAAATCATGTGTCCCAATCAAAGCAGATAATGCCTGTTGCATAGCGACTATATCCAAAGTCTGCCCCAAATCGGTAACATATCTCCGCTCAAAGACGGGTCTGATCGGATCAGTCCAGATCCGATAAACATAGGTTTTTCCAATCGCGCAAAACCGCGCATTGAATCCCGGGGGAGCTTCTTCGGCATTTAAAACCACAATATCCCGCGGCAGCATCGCATTCAGCGCTTTGACAAACGTGGCGGGCTGGTGTCTGCTGTCGGTATCGAAACTGATTGCCTGTCCCGCAGCGTGCACGCCGGCATCTGTCCTGCCGGAACCGGTAATCCGAATTTCTGACCCGGTCAGTCGGAATAAAGCCTTTTCGATTTCCGCCTGAATCGTATTACCGTTGAGCTGTATTTGGAATCCCGCATAATCTGTCCCATCGTAAGCCACTGTGAGCAATAATGTCCGCAATGGAACACCTCCGGCTTAGTGGAGTCCGGTGCTTGCCGCATTACCGGCATGAGTGGTTAAAGCAATTAAGAATAGCGCCAGAGCAGTAAACATCCAGGTAAATATTAAATGCCGCCACGATATCTTATTCCTAATGATCATGGCTTTGCCCTTCCACCCACGGGCTTCAAGAGTTTCCGCCATTAAATCAGCCTGCCTGATCGTGCTGGCAAACAGCGGTACCATTGCTTTTGATAAAATTCGCACCCGTTGCTTCAGGGAACTGCTTTCCCAGTCCAGTCCCCGCCCACGCATAGCCCTGAGTACGCGAGCCCCTTCCGAAAATAAAATTGGGATAAACCTGAATACCAGAGCGATCGCCAGAGACACTTCCTCAACTCGAACTCCTACTAGCTGCAAAGGTTTAATTAAACGCGTCATTCCATGGGCGATACTTAGTGGTGAAGTCGTCCAGGTCAGCCAGGAAGCGCCCCAGACCAAAACGATGATTCTTAAAAAATAGAGTATTCCGGTTTGTAGTCCCTCCCGGGTAATCTCTAGCACGCCCATGATAGCCGCCAGTGCATTCCCGGGTATTGTAAAGGAGGCGAAAACTAGCGACAGAATTGCAAATGGCAGTGCCGCGCGCAATGGACCACGTATTAATGCTGCCGGTAGTTTGGCAGCGTACATGGCTATTACGGCGAGCACCATCATAAGCAGCATTGTGATAATACTGTCCGAAAAAAGCGCCGCTATCGCCCAGACAGTAATAATGATAATCTTGTTTCCAGCAGCCAGTCTGTGAATAAAGGTTTGGGCCGGATAATATCTTCCGGAAGCAGTCATTGCTTTTGTGACGCCAGCAGAACCTTTCATGGCTTTGCACCGGCCTTCTCGCAGTCACTTTGCAAATCTCCCCCGGTCTTCTCCATCGTCAATGCGCCTTTCAGAAAGCTATTGAGGGCATTCACAATTGCCTGCGTGAAATAGTCTTTACCAGGGCAATTCTCGCCATTGCTATCCCCAATTTCATGGTCTTCCAAAATGCCACTTTGCCGCAGATATCGCCAAAGGCGCAGCTCTTCAGGCAAATCATGCATAGTCCCGGAAATGCCAGAAGCACCGAAAAAACCGGAAACACCGAACTCTGAGCCAACCAGCAACGTCAGAATCTGATCCGGGTTATGGTTTGCCGGGCCCCGTAATTGGCCGGCAGCTTCCATAAAATATGCGGTGTCACAGTGTTTCCAAATATGGTCAATATCCGCAGATACCAACAACACAGCGGTGGAACGTGCTCTGAGCATTTCGAGAATCTCGCCAAGGCTTTCCCAGCCTTCGGCATCAAGACCCTCCAAAGGCTCCTCCAGACAAATGACTTCCGGAGAAAAAGCCAAAATGGCGGCCATCGCTACCCGGCGCTGTTCACCAAGACTCAGTGTGTGAGGATCACGCCAGTAATAACGCATAGGATCCAATCCACATAACTGCAGAACCTCAACAACCCGAGCATCCGTCTCACCCCGGGCCGCTTTTTTCGCTATATCTTTCACGTCTTTGGCGCTTTTCAGCCCCAAAATGACTTCTTTCCAAACTGTGCTTTCAATAAGGAGTTCTTCCGGGTTCCTGGGCAGGAAAGCAATGCCCGGTTTCTTCTGCCCGCCGGCAAAGCCTTCGAAACATGCTATTTCGCCAAGGTTTTCTGTTACTTCCGCCAGTGTCGTCTGGCTCTTGCCAGTAAGCAGTACGATCGTACCGGGTTTGAGCAACAACTGCGCTTGTGCGTCTGCGCCATCCACGCCGCCTGCGCTGCCTGCGCCACCTGCGTTACCGCGCTCAGTGCGCCCATCGAGCTCATCGCGCCGCCCATCACGCTCATCGCACCTGTCGCTCACATCGCGCCCGTCGCTCACATCGCGCCTGTCGCGCCCATCGCACCGGCCACCCGCCTCCCGCACCAGCTCATCCACTGTGAAAACCGGCTCGCGCAGCAGCCCCTCGCGGCACAATTCCGACGATATGGTCAGCGCCACCGGAACATTTAATCCCCATTCCGCGATCCGCACGGGATCCCGGAATATTTCCGCCGGTTTCCCGTCGGCGACAATCCCTTTGTCTGCCAGAACAATAGCCCGCGGATAATCCATAATCTCCAATATGCGCTGCGTGACTCTGACCACAGCACAGCCTTCTTTGGTCAAATCGCCAATCTTGCGCTCGAAGTAATCAGTTTCAGCCGCATCCAGCCCAGAAAACAACTCATCAATGAGCAGCAGCTCAGGCCCGGTAATAACCGCCCCGGCAAAAGCCAAACGCCGCTTGGCCGCGGCATCCAGTGCAAGCGGCTGAAAATAGCGAAAGTCCTCGAGCTCAAATTGCTCCAGGACCTGATTAACTTTCCGCGAAACATCGGATGCTGACAACCCCATCTGCAAAAGGCTGAACTCCAAGTCTTCCTGAACCGTGGCTCCGATAAAGTACTTATCAACCCCGGAAGAAATCCATGAGATCCGGCTGCCAAGCAAATCAGCATCGCCTACCGCCTGATTGCCACCAAACATAATCTCGCCAGCAGCCGGTTCCAGCAATCCGGCCATCAGCTTTAGCAAGGTCGTTTTGCCGGAACCGTTTTTTCCGAGACAGGCGATTGCTTCGCCGGAATTAATGTTCAAATTGATGTCCGCCAACACCGTTTCCTGCGCGCCACCCGCACCGCCCATTCTGCTAACAGTATAAGCGAGTGATCGCAGTTCGATCACGGGTGACATGTTACACCAGTTCAATGATAGCCATCGGGGCAGCGTCACCGCGCCGCGGGCCAACTTTCAGAATCCTGGTATAGCCGCCGGCACGCTCAGCATAACGCGGGCCGATCGTCTCAAAAAGCTTCTTCACGACTTCGCCATCATTAATGAATGCGGCAGCTTGCCGTCTGGCACTTAAGTCGCCTTTTTTGGCCAAGGTGACCATCTTTTCGGCGATAACGGAAATTTCTTTGGCCTTTATCTCAGTTGTTTCAATTTTCTCATGCTCAAAAAGTGCTGTAACACTGTTACGGAATAAAGAGCGCCGATGACCGGCATTACGGCCAAGTTTGCGTAACTGCATTTCAAACCCTCCTACCGTCACAGGCCGGGCCGGGCCTGCGCTGCCAAAAAATCTTAGTCGTTAGACTTGCGCTTTCCCTGATCGCAGACTTGCGCCTGTTGGCGCCGTTCGACTCCCGTTTCCCTAGTCGTCAGACTTACGAAGGGACAAGCCCAAATTGCTCAGCTTCTGGTTGACTTCCTCCAAAGACTTGCGCCCAAGATTACGTACTTTCATCATATCTTCTTCTGATTTGCGGACGAGCTCTTCCACAGTGTTGATTCCCGCCCGTTTCAGACAGTTGTATGAACGTACCGAAAGGTCCAGCTCTTCGATGGTCATTTCGAGCACCTTATCCTTGGACTCTTCCTCTTTTTCGACCATAATCTCGGCCTGACTGGCCTTGGAAGACATATTGACAAAAAGCATCAAATGCTCGGACATAATCTTGGCAGCCCAGCTCACTGCCTCGACCGGATTAATCGTTCCATCTGTAAGAACTTCCAGATTCAATCTGTCGTAGTCGGTAATCTGGCCGACACGAGTGTTCTCAACAGTATAATTTACTTTGCGCACCGGAGAAAAAATCGAATCGACCGGAATCACACCAATAATGTTATTGGTGGGGTTACGGTCAGCAGAAACATAACCACGACCATGATCCAGAGTAATATCCATTGCCAAACGTCCGCCAGCTGAAATGGTGGCGATGTGCAAATCTTTGTTAAGAATCTCAACATCAGGATCGGTTACAATGTCGCCGGCGCAGACCGGTCCTTCGACAGAGCGATCGATCCGGATCGTTCTTGGTCCTTCGCCATGAAGTTTAGCACGCAGATTTTTCAGGTTGAGGATGATATCAGTAACATCTTCAACCACCCCTGGAATCGTAGAAAACTCATGCAAGACTCCTTCGATTTTAACAGAAGTCACCGCTATCCCTTGCAATGACGATAAGAGGATGCGCCTTAAAGAGTTGCCGAGAGTCATCCCGTACCCGCGTTCCAATGGTTCCACAACAAAGCGACCATATTGATCAGTGACTTCGAGCGACTCGATTTTCGGCTTCTCAATTTCGATCACTAAAAGCCCTCCTCTAGCCAGGTAATAACGATCTTATAGTATAACCGCCACACGCACTTTTCTTACCAAATGCGCTACTAATTACCTGGAATACATCTCAACGATCAGATGTTCTTTGACAGGAACATCAATCTGCTCTCTGGTCGGCAGATTCAATACTTTGGCTGTCATGGTGTTGAGATCCAGTTCCAGCCAATCGGGCACAACCTTGCCAGCAACATTCTCGATCAGGGTCTTAACCCGCGGAGAATCAGTCTTGTTTTCAGCGAAGGCCACGATGTCGCCAGCCTTGACCTGATAAGACGGGATATTGACTTTTTTGCCGTTCACGGTAAAGAATCCGTGACGCACCATCTGCCGCGCTTCATTGCGTGATGCACTCAGGCCCAGACGATAAACGACGTTATCCAGACGAATTTCCAGCAACTGCAGGAGAATTTCACCGGTGACGCCACGTCCGCGTTCAGCTTCCTCGAAGTAGTTATGGAACTGCCTTTCGAGCAAACCATACATACGACGCAGCTTCTGCTTTTCGCGCAACTGAATTCCGTATTCGCTTACTTTCTTACGGCCTTGTCCATGCTGGCCGGGAGGGTAGGCACGCTTACCAACAGCGCATTTCTCTGTATAGCAGCGATCGCCCTTCAAATAGAGCTTTTCACCCTCACGACGGCAAATGCGGCAGACAGAACCTGTGTATCTTGCCATATTGGAATTACACCTCCGATATAATCAGACTCTTCTGCGTTTGGGCGGACGGCAGCCGTTGTGCGGAATCGGAGTAACATCCTTAATCATGTTGACTTCGAGACCAGCTGCCTGCAAAGACCTAATGGCAGCTTCACGCCCTGCGCCGGGGCCTTTTACGAGAACTTCAATTTGACGCAACCCATGTTCCATTGCTGCCTTGGCAGCGGTTTCGGCCGCCATCTGGGCTGCATAAGGGGTGCTTTTCTTGGAGCCTTTGTATCCCATATGACCGGATGTTGACCATGACAACACATTGCCATGGGTATCGGTAATTGTAACAATTGTATTATTGAAAGTGGAACGAATGTGGGCAACACCACTCTCAATATTCTTACGCTCTTTTCTCTTAACCCGTGCTCCCTTGCGAGGTTTAACCGGCATTCTTTTGAACCCCCTTCTGTAAAGACTTTAACCTTTCCTTAAGCCTTCTTGTGTTTGGCGCCGACAGTCTTCTTGGGACCCTTGCGCGTACGGGCATTGGTCCTGGTTCTTTGACCGTTCACCGGGAGTCCGCGGCGATGGCGCAGACCACGGTATGAGCCGATATCGATCAGGCGCTTAATATTGGTGGTTTCCTCGCGTCTGAGATCGCCTTCCACTTTATAATCACGATCAATTACTTCACGCAGTCTGGTGATCTCATCTTCGGTCAGATCCCGCACTCTGGTATCAGGATTGATACCGGTCTTCTGCAGAACCTCTTTGGAAGTGGTTAGCCCCAGTCCGAAAATATAGGTTAGCGCAATTTCAACGCGTTTTTCTCTCGGAAGGTCCACACCTGCAATACGTGCCATTATCTTCCCTCCTTCGGACGATTAACCTTGTTTCTGTTTATGCTTGGGGTTAGTGCAGAGAATCATGACCCGGCCATGTCTGCGTATAACCTTGCAATTCTCACATATGGGCTTAACTGAAGGTCTTACCTTCATGACAGCGCCTCCTCCCCTACCTTAAGCGATAGGTAATTCTCCCGCGACTCAGATCATAAGCCGATAATTCAACAGTAACCCGGTCTCCCGGGAGTATTTTAATAAAGTTCATGCGCACTTTCCCTGAGATGTGCGCCAGTACACGATGCCCGTTTTCCAATTCCACGCGGAACATCGCATTGGGCAGGGCTTCCATTACTCTACCTTCAACCTCAATGACATCCTGTTTACCCAAGCATCTGTTCCCCCCTTTCCCTCTCTTTCCTAAGCCCCTCAAGGGCTCGGCGTACTTCTTCATTGCCGACATGAATACCCTTCTCGATTTTTGCGGCAAATTCTGTGGCGATTTCCTGGCACAACTCAATATGCTGGATTTTTTTCTTCTTTGGATTACTTACGGCACGGTAACAGCCGTCTACCACAAGAACCGTTCTATAATCCAACAATCGATATACCAAATATTCGCGACCTCGATCACGGCCTGCCTTCGAAATTACCTTTTGGCCGATCTGAACAGGTCTGGCCGACATACATTTTTCCCCCCATTGGTCGTCCTTACGTTCCTTTGGTGAGAATTTCAGGCTCGCCGTCGGTTGAGTATCATGTTGTTTCAAGCACGCGGTCAGAGAGGCATCTGCTGTGACCAGGGTCCTTCTCTTGATCAGGCCCCCGGTGCAACAAGGAACTGGCGCAGACAAGCATAGACTTCTTCTACCGGCTTGCCGCCGTCAAGTTCCCTCAGAATCCCCTTGCGGGCATAATAACTTTTCAGAGGTTCGGTCTGCTTGCGATATACTTTGATACGTTCCTTAATGGTTTCCGGCTGATCATCGCTGCGCTGAATTAATGTACCGGAACATGCATTGCAGCAACCATTAATTTTTGGCGGCATATTCTCTAGATGATATATTGCACCGCAACAGCTGCACACCCGTCTGCCAGACAGGCGCTTTACAATTATATCATCAGTAGCTTCAATATCAAAGACCAAAGATAGCGACCGTCCGGTTTTCTCAAGATAGTCATCCAAAAATGCTGCCTGATCCAACGTGCGCGGAAAGCCATCCAGCAAAAAATTCTTCCTGGCATCTTCCGCGCCGAGACGATCAGCAACCATTGCATTAGTCAAATCATCAGGAACTAGCAGGCCTTGCTCCATGTATTGCTTCGCTTTTATGCCCAGTACGCTCTCTTGCTTTACAGCGGCACGGAAAATATCACCTGTCGAAATATGGGGATACCCAAACTCCCTGGTAATCAGTTCCGCCTGTGAGCCCTTCCCTGCGCCTGGAGGACCTAAAAGCACAAGATACACCGCTTCGCCCCCTATTTCAAAAACCCTTCATATTGACGCATCAACAGTTGAGCTTCGATCTGTTTCATAGTGTCCAAAGCAACGCCGACAACGATGATCAGGCCGGTTCCGCCAAACGCACCGCCAAAGAGCGCCGGTAATCCGATAAAGCTCAGCAGGTTTGGCAAAATCGCGACTGCTGTAAGAAACACTGCTCCGACAAAGGTTACGCGCGTTAATACCTTTTCCATATAGTCTGAAGTCGGTTTGCCCGGGCGAATGCCAGGAACAAATCCGCCGTACTTCTTCATATTGTCGGCCACTTCAACCGAGTTGAATGTAACGGCCGTATAGAAAAAGGTAAAGACAAACGTCAGGATCGCATACAGTAACTGATACGGTATGGTGGTGTACCCCAGGTGTTCGGTAATCCATTTCGCCCAGGGGGCATCCCCAAAGAAACCGGCAATTGTAAACGGAAATGCCAGTAGGGATGACGCAAAGATAACTGGAATAACGCCAGCCTGGTTAACTTTCATAGGCAGATGCGTTGTCTGGCCGCCATACATACGACGTCCAACCACTCTCTTCGCATACTGAATCGGTATGCGACGTTCACCCTGTGTTCCCATGACAATACCGGCAATAATCAGCAGCGAAATAGCAAACGAAATCACGAGCAGAATCGGATTCACGCCGCCTTCGCCAGCCGCAAGAATCGTCTGTCTGATCGACGGAATTAACCGGGAAACAATACCTACGAAAATGAGCAGCGAAATTCCGTTTCCAATGCCAACTTCGGATATTTTCTCGCCCAGCCACATTGAAAACATACTACCGGCGGTAAAGACCAAAATGATCAGCGGGATGTAGGAGTTGCTGATAATGGCACTCCTAAAACCGGCAACCAGTGCCCAGGCCTGAAATGCGGCCAACGCGATTGCAGAATAGCGCTGATACTGGGACAGCTTTTTCCGGCCTTCTTCGCCCCCGTCTTTTTGCAGGCGTTCCAAAGCGGGAATAACCATCACCAGCAACTGAAAGATAATCGAGGCAGTAATGTACGGCCCGACATTCAGTGCAAGGATGGTCATGTTCTGGAGGTTACCTCCCGCAAACATGTCAACAAGGTTCAGTAACCCGCCAACTTCACCAAGGTTAATCAATGAGACATCAATACCAGGAGCAGGAATGTGTGACCCCAATCGGTATATGCCCAAAAGCAGCAGCGTCATTAACAGTTTTTTCCGCAGATCCGGCAGCTTCCAGGCTGTCCGCAGCGACTGAAACAATTATATCACCTCTGCCTTACCGCCAGCAGCTTCGATCTTCTCCGCAGCTGACTTTGTATACCGATGCGCTTTAACATTGAGCTTACGGGTCAGCTCGCCGCTACCCATCACTTTCAGACCATGGCTCAAAGATTTAATCAAACCCTGTTCTTTCAAGAATTCAGGAGTTATTGTGGTTCCATCCTCGAAAATGTTCAGACGCTCGACATTGATCTCCGCATACTCTTTCCGGAAATGATTCGTAAAGCCGCGCTTCGGTAAGCGCCTTTGCAGCGGAGTCTGTCCGCCTTCAAACGCCGGGCCCTTTACACCGCCTGAACGCGCCTTCTGTCCTTTATGGCCTTTACCGGCTGTCTTTCCAAGACCAGAACCAATCCCCCGTCCGGTTCTCTTCGGATAATGCTTGGAACCTTCTGCGGGCTGAAGTTCATGTACTTTCACAAAAATCCACCTCCCTCTGTGCGATGGAGATTACTCGGTTACTTCAACCAGATGGCGAACTTTATAGATCATACCGCGGATGGCGGGATTATCTTCATGTTCCACTGTCTGGTTCAAACGGTGCAAACCCAAAGCTTTCACAGTAGCTTTTTGATCGGCAGCAAATCCAATAGTGCTGCGCTTAAGAGTGACTGTTATCTTTTTGCCTGCCTTCTTTTTGCGTGGTGGCATTTTGCATTACCTCCTAGCCGAGGAGTTCGGCAACATCCTTGCCGCGCATCCGGGCGACCTCTTCCGCCTTTTTCAGGCTCTTCAAACCTGTAATGGTGGCGTTCACCATATTAATGGCATTGGCCGAACCTAAAGATTTCGTAAGGATGTTTCTATATCCGGCCGCCTCCAGGACGGCACGAACCGGACCGCCGGCAATTACTCCAGTACCTTCTGACGCTGGTTTCAACAGGACTGCTCCGGCTCCGAAGCGTCCAATTGTCTCATGCGGAATTGAAGTATTGACGATCGGAGCTTCAAACATGTTTTTCTTAGCGTCTTCAACGCCTTTACGAATGGCTTCGGGCACCTCAGCGGCTTTCCCCATGCCGGCGCCAACTCGACCCTGACCGTCTCCTACCACTACGAGAGCGCTGAAACTGAAACGGCGTCCGCCTTTAACGACTTTAGCCACGCGATTAATGTGGACAACTTTCTCAATCAATTCGGCTCCGGTCGATTCAGAACGTTTCAAGCCTTTCCCTCCCTTGCCTAAAACTCAAGGCCTGCTTCGCGGGCAGCTTCTGCCAGAGCGGAAACCCGCCCGTGGTAAATATGACCGCCACGATCGAAAATAACTGCTTTGATTCCTTTTTCCTGGGCACGCTTGGCAATGGCGCTGCCAACCTCTTTGGCGGCCGCAATATTGCCTCCGTTGCCGCCGGTCTTCCCCTTAATCTCAGCATCAAGAGTGGAAGCGGCAGCTAAAGTGATGCCTTTCTGATCATCAATGATCTGCGCATAGATGTGATTGACACTTCTGAAAACGCAGAGACGCGGTCTCTCAGTTGTACCAAACACCTTTTTGCGAATACGCAGATGCCGTTTTCTGCGGCTGGCTTTGCGATCAGGACGCGTAATCATGATTGCACCTCTCTTCACCGGGAGAGTGCCCGCCTACCCGGACCGCCCTCCCTGTATAAACTTTACTTCTTACCGGTCTTGCCTGCCTTACGCTTGATCTTCTCGCCTTCGTACCGCACACCTTTGCCAAGGTACGGCTCCGGTGGACGCTTGGCACGAATATCAGATGCCACCTGGCCAACCAGTTCTTTATCAATGCCGCGGACGGTAATACGGGTCGGAGCCGGAACTTCAAACTCGATCCCCGCCGGCGGATCAAACTCCACCGGATGCGAATACCCGAGGTTCAATACGAGTTTGTTGCCTTGCTTGGCAGCGCGGTAACCGACACCGCTAATTTCGAGATTCTTGGAAAAACCCTTGGTCACTCCGTCGACCATATTGGCGAGCAAAGTGCGGGTTAAACCATGTAGTGACCGGCTTAATTTCTCGTCATCCGGCCTCTTGACAATCAACTCGTCCTTGTCTTTCTCCACCGTCATCAACTGGTGGAAAGTACGGGAGAGCTCGCCTTTCGGCCCTTTGACTTTAACCAGATTGCCCTGGATGTCAACATTGACTCCAGACGGTATTGCAATTGCCTTTTTCCCGATACGTGACACTTCCTGGCACCTCGCTTTCTACGGACAACGCTGTGTTTTGAGCACGCCGCTTACGATTATCGATTCAGTTAAACCTTTTACCAGATGTAGCAGAGTACCTCTCCGCCAATACCCTCCTGGCGGGCTGCTTTATCTGACATAATCCCGCGGGACGTAGACAGAACGGCGATACCCAAGCCACCCAGAACTTTCGGTATCTGATGCTTTTGAGCATATATCCGCAGACCGGGACGGCTGATTCTCTTCAGACCTGTAATAACTCTTTCCCGACCAGGTCCGTACTTCAAATACAAACGGATGATTCCCTGCTTGCCATCGTTCACCTGCTCGTAATCATCCACATAACCCTCTTCTTTGAGAATTCGGGCAAGTTCGCTCTTAATTGTTGAAGCAGGAACTTCAACTACTTTATCACGAACAATGTTAGCGTTACGAATACGGGTGAGCATATCAGCGATGGGATCGGTCATCACCATGCGACTAACCCCCTTCCAATGAGCTTACCAGCTGGCCTTGGTGACACCGGGGATTTCGCCACGGTGCGCCAGGTCGCGGAAGCATATACGGCACATGCCGAATTTACGCATATATCCACGCGGACGTCCGCAAATCTTGCAGCGGTTATGGGAACGTACCTTAAATTTCGGCGGCCGCTGGGATTTCAGGATCATTGAGAGTTTCGCCAAAATAAATTCCCTCCTTTGCCTGTATGGCTCCCTATTTACGCCGCCCGGAAGGGCAACCCAAGCAGTCTTAATAACTCGCGAGCTTCTTCGTCGGTTCGCGCCGTCGTAACGATGCAGATGTCCATTCCACGAACCTTATCGACCTTGTCGATATTGATTTCGGGGAAAATGAGCTGCTCACGAATTCCCAGGGTATAATTGCCCCGTCCGTCAAATGCGCGGGTGGAAACACCCCGAAAGTCTCTGATGCGCGGCAAAGAAATATTGAACAGCTTATCCAGGAAGTAATACATTCTTTCGCCGCGGAGCGTTACTTTCGCTCCAACGGCAACACCAGCGCGCAGCTTAAACGCGGCAATTGACTTCTTGGCCCGGGTGATCAAAGGCTTCTGCCCGGTAATCTGGCTAAGATCTGACACGGCTGCATCAAGTACTTTCGCGTCCCCGGTCGCTTCTCCAACGCCCATGTTGACAACGACTTTTTCAATTTTCGGTACCTGCATGACATTCTTATAGCCGAAGCGTTCGATCATCGCCGGAATAACTTCTTTGGTATACTTTTCCTTTAAACGGATCACGATGCATTTCCCTCCTTCCCGGGCCTTAGTCTATAGTCCGTCCGCAATGCTTGCAGGTACGCACCGGTTCATTACCGGTAGTATCGCGGCCAATGCGGGTCGGTTTGCTGCATCCCGGGCAAATTAGCATTACTTTGCTCGCGGAAAGCGGCATCGGAATGTCAACAACCCCGCCCTGGGGAGATGTTTTTGTCGGCCTAGAATGCTTTTTGCCAATATTGAGGCCTTCAACAACAACTTTGCCATCTTTGGGCAAAACACGGAGGATCTTGCCGCGGCGGTCCCTGTCTTTACCTGACAGGATTACCACGGTATCGCCCTTACGTAAACGCATTTTATTCTGGGCCACCACCGACGGCCTCCTTTCAACTGTCAATAAAAATTTCTAGCAATAGCTAATCGATTTTACAAAACCTCAGGAGCTAAAGAAACTATTTTCATAAAGTCTTTTTCCCGCAACTCCCGGGCTACCGGGCCGAAAATACGAGTACCACTCGGGTTCTTTTGGTCATTGATAATGACCGCTGCGTTATCATCGAACCGGATATATGAGCCGTCAGGTCTGCGAACCTCTTTCTTGGTCCGTACGACAACGGCCTGCACCACATCGCCTTTCTTCACTCCTGCTCCGCCTGCTCCTTTGCGAGCTGCTGAAGGAGGAAGGGCATCCTTTACTACGGCAATAATTAGATCCCCTATGCTGGCGTAACGACGTTGGGAGCCGCCTAAAACTTTGATGCACATCACTTTCTTGGCACCAGAGTTATCCGCCACATTCAGGATGGTTTGCACCTGAATCATTTCGGCCCCTCCTTTCCAACGATCTGGATTACTTGGCTTTCTCTATAATATCGACAACCCGCCACCGCTTATCACGGCTTAGAGGACGGGTCTCCATAATGCGGACTTTATCGCCTATCTGACAGGCATTGGCTTCATCATGAGCCTTATAGCGCTCAGTCCGTCTGATCGTTTTGTTGTACAGCGGATGCTGTACCAGACGCTCAACAGCGACAACAACGGTTTTATCCATTTTATCACTGACTACCTGGCCGATCCGTGTTTTGCGAAGACTGCGCTCAGTCACCTGTAATAACCTCCTCCCCGTCGAAATCATGAGTCTTATAGACCCAGTTGACGCTCGCGAATCACTGTTTTCACTAACGCGATGCCCCGACGTACATCTTTGATCCTCATTGGATTATCCAACTGACCAGTGGCGAGTTGGAACCGGAGGTTAAAATACTCTTCTTTGAGATCGGCGAGCTTTTCATTGAGTTCAGATCCAGTCAAATCGCGAATTTCTTTGACTTTAACCTTCATTAAGCTCACCCGCTTCCTCGCGTTTTACAAACTTGGTCTTAATAGGGAACTTATGGGCCGCAAGACGGCAGGCCTCACGTGCCAGCTCTTCACTGACTCCCCCGACTTCGAAGAGAATCCTTCCAGGCTTGACAACTGCTACCCAATGTTCGGGCGCACCTTTACCGGAACCCATACGAGTTTCAGCCGGCTTGGCTGTCACCGACTTGTCTGGGAAAATCTTAATCCAGACTTTTCCGCCACGCTTGAGGTAACGGGTCAGTGCAATACGGGCAGCCTCGATCTGAACATTGGTGATCCATCCGGGCTCAAGGGCTTTTAGGCCAAATTCTCCCAGAATCAGACTTGATCCGCGAATAGCCTTTCCCTTCATACGGCCGCGCATAACCTTGCGGTACTTTACTCTCTTGGGGACTAACATAACTTACTCGCCTCCTTGGGCACGGACGGCGGCTTTTTTCTCCGGCAGGATTTCACCTTTGTAGATCCATACCTTCACGCCAATCTTGCCGTAAGTGGTGTCCGCCTCGGCGAAACCGTAATCAATGTCTGCCCTCAAGGTATGCAAAGGTACTTTACCTTCGGTATACCTTTCTGTACGGGCAATTTCAGCGCCACCCAAACGTCCGCTGACAATAATCTTGACGCCCTGGGCCCCAAGACGCATTGTCCGGCCGATGGACTGTTTCATGGCTCTGCGGAATGAAACACGGCGTTTCAGCTGAAACGCGATGTTTTCCGCTACCAGCTGGGCATTGGTTTCCGGCTGTTTAATTTCCGCGATATTAATATTAACCTGTTTTCCGGTACGCTGTTCAAGGTCTTTACGGAGTTCTTCCACTTCGTTTCCGCCGCGGCCGATAACCATGCCAGGACGGGCAGTGTGAATGGTGACCTTCAGCTGGTTGGCCTTGCGCTCTGTTTCCACTTTGGCAACGCTGGCGCTTGCCAACTTCTTTAATAAATATTTACGGATTGCAATATCTTCGTGAAGCAAAGTAGCATAGTCTTTCTCAGCAAACCACTTTGCATCCCAATCCCGAATAACACCGATTCTAAATCCAATTGGATGAACCTTCTGACCCACGCGTTATCCCTCCTATCGTTGTTTGAGGACAACCGTAATGTGGCTGGTCCGCTTACGAATCATAGCCGCCCGACCTTGCGCTCTCGGCATGAACCGTTTCAAGGTCGGCCCTTGATCGACATACGCCTGGGCAACATACAGGGCGTCGCGGTTCATCTGATGGTTGGTCTCGGCATTGGCAGCCGCCGATTTAACGACTTTCGAAATTACTGAAGCGGCGGCTTTCGGGGCAAAATCCAAAGTACTGATTGCCTCCGCCAGGCTCTTGCCACGAATCAAATCAATGACCTGTCTGACCTTGCGCGGGGCAATTCTTACAAAGCGTGCTGACGCTTTGGATTCCATGCCTGTACCTCCCCTCTCTTCCCTCCCGGGAAGACTAATTGCCTTATTTCAAGGCTGTTGACTTTTCGGTGCGCCCGCCATGACCGCGATACGTGCGTGTGGGGGCAAATTCACCGAGCTTCTGTCCGACCATTTCTTCTGAAATATAGATCGGAACATGTTTTCTGCCGTCATGAACAGCCAGGGTATGACCCACCATTGCGGGTACTACCATCGAGGCGCGCGACCATGTCTTAATGACGCGCTTTTCGCCTTTTGCGTTCATCGCTTCGACTTTTTTCAAAAGGCTCTCTTGCACATAAGGGCCCTTTTTAACTGAACGTGACATTGCCGTTCCTCCTTCGTAACGCTTACCGGTTGCGCCGTTTAACGATTAATCGGTCGGACGGCTTGCGTTTCCGTGTCGGATGTCCCAGTGCCGGCTTACCCCACGGAGTTGTCGGAGCACGACCAATGGGTGAACGTCCTTCACCGCCGCCATGCGGGTGATCAACCGGATTCATAACGACTCCGCGGTTATGCGGTTTACGGCCTAACCAGCGTTTGCGGCCGGCTTTACCGATGCGAACATTCTCGATATCCTCGTTGCCGACCTGACCAATTGTTGCCATACATTCCAGTCTGACCAGACGCATTTCTCCACTGGGCAGCCTGAGGTTGGCGTAATCGCCTTCCTTAGCCATTAACTGAGCCCCGACGCCGGCCGAGCGGACGATTTGACCGCCGCGTCCTGCACGCAGCTCAATGTTATGAATAATGGTACCGAGCGGGATATTCGCCAGCGGCAGTGCATTACCCGGTTTAATATCGGCATCCGGGCCTGACTTGACGATCTGCCCGACTTCGAGTCCGTTCGGAGCTAAGATATAACGCTTCTCTCCGTCTAAATAATGGAGTAATGCAATTCGTGCCGAACGGTTGGGATCGTATTCAATGGCCGCCACTTTCGCAGGCACACCGATCTTATTACGTTTAAAATCAATTACGCGGTACATCCGCTTATGCCCGCCACCGCGGAAGCGGCTCGTGATGTGTCCGTGCGCATTGCGTCCACCGGTTTTCTTAAGCGGTTCCAGCAGCGACTTTTCCGGTACACTTTTGGTGATTTCCGAAAACTCGGAAACTGTCATAAAGCGGCGGGCCGGAGAAGTCGGCTTGTATTTACGAACAGCCACGCTATTGACCTCCTTTACACCGGACTGTCAGCCCGTTCTTAAACACCTTCGAAAAACTCGATGCGGCTTCCCGGTGCCAAAGTCACTACGGCTTTCTTCCAGTCCGGCCGCTGGCCGCGGAAACGACCCATGCGGGCAAACTTACCTTCAACCCTCATTGTGTTAACCGCCAGCACCTTGACCTTGAATATTTTTTCGATGGCGTTCTTGATTTCGGTTTTGTTCGCTCTCAGATCAACCTTGAATGCATACTTGTTTTCTGCAATCATGGCGTTGGTTTTTTCAGTGACCAACGGTTTGCGGATAATATCTCTCGGATCCATTAAGCGAACACCTCCCCGACCACTTTAGCAGCATCGGCTGTTAAAATGAGATTCTTGTGCCGCAGCACATCGTAGACATTCAGGTCTGTCGGGATCATGGACGAAATGCCGGGAATGTTACGGGCAGACAATACTACATTCGCATCTTCCTCGGCCATTACCACGATCGCTGAACGGTCTACGTTCATTTTGCCCAATAAGGCAGCCATCTCTTTCGTCTTCGGCGCCTCGAAATGAAGGCCTTCGACGATCAAAACCTCGCCATCACGCACTTTGGCTGAAAGAGCAGATTTAATGGCGACCCGGCGGGCTTTTTTCGGTAAATTGAACTTGTAATCACGGGGCTGAGGACCAAAGACGACACCGCCTTTCGTCCAAATCGGTGACCGGGTACTTCCATGACGAGCCCGGCCTGTACCCTTCTGTCTCCACGGCTTGCGGCCTCCGCCGGAAACCATGCCTCTTGATTTGGTGGCTACGGTTCCTTGACGCATGCCAGCCAATTGCATGGTTACCGCCTGATGTAGCAGGGCTTCGTTTACTTCTGCTCCGAAAACCGCGTCGTCGAGGTCGAAGTCACCAACCAGTTCTCCCTGGGCATTATACAAAGGTACTTTAGGCATTTGACATCCTCCCTTCGCGACCGGTTACTTGGCTTGTTTGACCCTTTTAGTGGTCCGTTTGACAAGAACCATTCCGCCGCGACTTCCGGGAACTGAACCCTTAATTAACAGAAGATTGCGTTCGGCGTCCACGCGCACTACCTCCAGACCCCGAATGGTCACGCGCTCCATGCCCATATGGCCTGGCAGACGACGGCCTTTAAAAACTCTGGCGGGGTCGGTTCCGTTTAAGGAACCCGGACGGCGGTGATACATTGAACCATGGCTCATTGCCGCACGATTGAAGTTATATCTTTTGATAGTACCGGCGAAACCCTTACCTTTTGAAGTACCAACGACATCAACGATTTCGCCTTCTTTAAAGATATCGGCTTTGACTTCCTGTCCAACGGTGAGATTTTCGCCTTCTTCTAAGGCAAATTCTCTCAGAAGCTTGACCGGCTTGGCATTAGCTTTTGCAAAATGCCCGAGCAACGGCTTGTTGGTCCTATTTTCTTTTTTCTCACCAAAACCAAGCTGCACTGATGAGTATCCGTCTTTTTCCAGGGTCTTGGTCTGCATGACGATGCATGGACCGGCTTCGACCACTGTCACCGGAACAGCCTGGCCTTCAGGGGTAAAAATCTGTGTCATACCGACTTTTCGCCCCAAAATGCCTACTGGCATAATGGCACCTCCTCGGATGTCCGACAGGCGAACATAAAAGTCATTTTACAACTTAATTTCGATATCCACGCCCGCCGGCAAATCTAAACGCATTAATGCATCTACAGTTTTTGGAGTCGGCTCGAGAATATCGATGAGTCTTTTGTGAGTACGCATTTCGAACTGTTCACGAATATCTTTTTCCACGTGCGGAGCTCGCAATACCGTGAAAATATTCTTGACTGTCGGCAGCGGAATCGGTCCCGAAACCATTGCGCCGGTCCTTTTTGCCGTCTCGACGATCTTCTCAGCCGACTGGTCCAGAATTTTATGATCGAAGGCCTTCAGCCGGATCCTTATTTTCTGGCTGGCCACATCCGGTCCCTCCTTCGTCCCTCCGGGTATTAGGGCAATTCACATGAGCTGCTGCGGCGGCCGGACCTCCGGCCGCCAGCTTAAAAATTACTCGATGAT
>JBMNNY010000196.1:0-3805 GCA_050942765.1 Bacillota bacterium
GCCTTGCCGTTACGACAGGTAACTTCATTAATGTGCGAGATCAACATACCAGAGTCTTCCCGGGTACCGATGAAAATAATCGGGTAGCTGTCAGCAACGATTGACAACGGACCGTGCTTAAACTCTGATGAATACATGCCTTCGCAATGGCTGTAGACGACCTCTTTGATTTTGAGTGCCGCTTCCACAGCAATCGGATGGCAAATACCATAACCAAGGCAATAGAGATCCTCAACGATATGCAACTGCTCGGCCAACTCACGACACGCGGCTTCAGTCTTCGACAGCGTCTCCTGAATATAGCGCGGCAAATCAGCAGCCAAAGAAGCGGTGTTCAAACCGGGCAGTCCCTTCTTCTGAGCAAGCTTGGCCGCCAGATAGAGGAACATCACAATTTGATTCATAAAGGTCTTCGTAGCCGGAACGGACATCTCCAAATCGGAAACCAGCGGGAGGTGCACTTCACTGCGAATCATCAGCGAAGAACCCATAACATTGACAATTCCGAGGATGCGGCCAACATGCTTACGCTGGCAGTAATTGACCACATTGATCAGGTCTTTGGTTTCGCCGCTCTGCGAGACACAAACAAGTACATCGTCGGCTCCTATTGTGTCGCCGTATAAGTCGATAAACTGTCCGGCAATGGCAACATAGACTGGCAGCTGGGCCAGTTTCCCGAAATAATAGGCCCCCTGGAGGCAGGCATGATAGGAAGTTCCGGAGCCGACCAGAAACACCCGGCGGGCGTTATGTAGTACGTTAACAAACTCATCAACTTCCCGGGAAGCTTCCAGGAAATGCAGCAAGTCCGCAGCTTTCTTGGGCTGTTCATGGATTTCCTTAATCATATAGTGCGGGAATTCGCCTTTCTCGGCATGCTCCGGTGAGAGCGGGCTTTTTTCGGGGGCGCGTTCGATTACATGTCCGTCACGAATGTCACGGATGATGTAAGAAGTGGCGGTAAACTCAATGAACTCACCATCGTTGATGACCACAATATTACTGGTCAAATCCAAAATCGAGGGCAGATCGGACGAGCAGCAGATAAAGCCTTCTCCGACTCCCAGGAACAAAGAGGAACCCATTTTTACGGTGAACAACCGATTGGTGTAGATATCTCCGATAACACAGGCGTAATCGCCTTCCAGCTCCCGTGCGGCTTCGATAATGGCCTGCTCAAAAGGCAGTCCTTTGTCATAATGTTTTTCAATAGCATGAACGACCATTTCGCCGTCATTTTCACTGCGAATATTATGGCCTTCTGCCCGGTACTTTTCTTGTAACTGCGAAGTATTGACGATATTTCCATTGTGCGCACCGATCATGTTCTTGTCGCAATCGTAATGTGGCTGAGCATTGCGCTGATCGGGCAAACCGAAAGTCGCCCAGCGCAGCTGCATCACTCCGCGCGATCCGCTTAATGAAGAAAGATTATAGCGCCGATCGACATCTTCAATTTTTCCGGTATCCTTGCGCAGTTCTGTGGTGCCGTCTTCATGAAAAACGCCGCACCCGACTGAATCATACCCTCTGTAAGTCAGTCTATGGCCGGCCTTTACCAAGACAGAACCTAGCGCAGGGTTTTCCTTCTCATAGACAATACCGAAAATGCCGCACATTCCAACAATCCTCCCGAATAATGATAATGATAACGACCGAAGAATCTTCGCCATGCGCTTCAACAATACCTGCCAGAATGAACTAATAATTCAACTGTATTCTGAATGGCAACCTGACGAAAATAATTAGCAAGCAGGAAAATAAGTTTTCAGAATGAAATTATCTGGCAAGTGCACGACCAGTTCAACTTGCACACATAAGCTAACGTCGGGGAGGAGATTTTTTGAAAGATCCACGGATTCAGCAATTAGCACATAATCTGGTCAATTACTCGGTGCGTTTAAAACCAGGCGAAAGAGTCCTGATTGAGGTCAACGGATTTGAAGTGGCTATTATCAATGCCCTCATCAAGGAAGTATATCAGGCTGGCGGCCAGCCATTCGTTTCGGTCAACGAGAACGAAATTCAGCGCGAACTGCTGCTGGGAGCCGATGCCAAGCAGCTGGCCAAGTGGGCTGAATGGGACACCGCCCGCATGAAAGACATGGACGCCTACATTGGCATCCGGGCTGGCAGCAATATGAGCCAGATGAAAGATGTTCCCGGTGAAAAGATGGACCTGTATCAGAAGAATTATGTCCGGCCGGTGCACTTTGAAACCAGAATCCCGCACACCCGCTGGGTTGTGCTGCGGTATCCCAATCATGCCATGGCCCAGTTGGCTGATATGAGCACCGAGGCTTTTGAGGACTTCTATTTTAACGTCTGTAATTTGGATTACAGCAAAATGGACCGCGCCATGGACGCTCTGAAAGCCCGTATGGAAAAGACCGATCAGGTTCGTATCACAGGTCCGGGCACTGATCTGACTTTCTCCATTAAAGGTATACCCGTGATTAAGTGCAGCGGACAGATGAATATTCCGGACGGCGAGATTTATACCGCCCCGGTTAAGAATTCTGTTAACGGAAAATTAAGCTACAACACTCCTTCACTTTATCAGGGATTCACTTTTGAAAACATTGTTTTCGAGTTTAAAGACGGTAAAATCATCAGCGCTCACTCGAATGACGACGCACGCATCAACAAGGTGCTGGATACGGATGACGGTGCCCGCTATATCGGAGAGTTCGCCATCGGCGTCAACCCCTTTATTGAAAAGCCGATGCGTGATACGCTCTTTGACGAGAAAATTAAAGGCAGTTTCCACTTTACTCCCGGTAATGCCTATGATGATGCCTTCAACGGCAATCGGTCGGCCATTCACTGGGATCTGGTCTGCATTCAGACTGAGGCTTATGGCGGCGGCGAAATGTACTTTGACGGCGAGCTGATCCGCAAAAACGGCCGCTTCGTGACAGCTGATTTACAGCTGCTCAATCCGGAAAATTTAAAATAAGGCAAGGCGTGCGACAAATCGCACATATGCCCGCATATGCCCGCATCAACGAAAAAAAGGCTGCCCGGAAAATTCCGGACAGCCTTTCTGTTGGAGCATTAAGCTCCCGACCACCTCTGGTCGATCATTGTTCGACCACCCCCTTCGGTGTACGGGTTATCGGGGGCCCCCGACAATTTAAGTATAATCAATCGTTTCACCCGGGGAAAGGGCAAGAACGATTAGGCACAGTCTTTTCCTACGGCTTCCTTGGTCAAACCCGGTTTTTAATTCCTCTGGTCAAGCCGGCGGTTACTTTTGCGTATTATTTTCCTGATACTATCATAGCTAAGGTGAAATTGTGACATTAACTCTTCAACACTGGCCCCGTTTATATAATGTTGCACAATATCCCGATTGCGCTCAGCCAAATCAGCGCGAATTCCGCTTCTTTCACCCCACCGGGCATAGTTCTCGGTGGCTTTTGGTATATATATCTCTCGGCCTTGAACATACTTCTGAATTTCGTTCAATAATTCAGGCGGCAATAGCATTTCAGCACGTGAAGTAGCCAAAAGGAATCCTCCTTCTATTGCGGGCAGGGCGTGCCGAAAGCGACCATATTCCTGATCAGTCGCCGCAGCCCCTAATACCGCTTCCATAGTCTCTATTGGGTAATGTGTAATTTTTTGAAAAACTTGTGAGCAATAGATTTATCCCGGTGATCTCGCTAAGATCTTTATGCATTTTTTAGTTAACGCTCCTTTCTGATTAACCCCACGCGGCCTTTAGAGGCAGTCTGCACTTTACGCTTGACCTGCATAAACCAACTAAAAAGGCCGTGGGGTTTAATGCCCACGGCCT
>JBMNNY010000197.1:0-3800 GCA_050942765.1 Bacillota bacterium
GAAGCGTTTGGGCTTGGGGATTTAATGATTGTGGCCAACTAGGCTTAGGAGTTTCTGCCTCTGATATTATATTGCCGTTTCAAGTAAGTAGCTTGAGCAATGTGGTTGCGATTGCCGCTGGCGAAAAACATAGTGTTGCTGTAAAAAGTGATGGAACAGTCTGGGCTTGGGGTACAAATTATCGCGGACAGCTTGGAAATGGGGGCACTGAAAATGAGAATGCGCCTGTTCAAGTAGTAGGGATTGATGACGCTGTTGCTGTTGCCGCAGGCCAAGATCATTCACTAGTTATTAGAAGCGATGGCAGCCTTTGGGCCTGGGGCTATAATTTATTCGGGCAAGTTGGTGACGGAACATACACTAATACAAACAAGCCGGTGCAGGTGAAGGGTCTGAGCAATGTTGTTGCCGTTGATGCAGGGAGTACTTTTAGCATTGCCTTAACGAATGACGCAAGAGTATGGACTTGGGGTAGCAATGGCGCCGGGGAACTTGGGGATGGAGCGATTAATAACTCAAAAAATACACCCGGGCAGGTAAGTAGCTTGGAAAATGTTATCAAGATTACAGCCGGTATTAGTCATGCTGGTGTGATAAAAAGTGATGGGAGTATTTGGGTTTGGGGGGAAAATGGTGACGCCCAACTCGGTCTTGGCGACACCAAAGACAGACTTACTCCCGTAAAGCTGCTTTTTTAAAAAAGTTGTTCGCCAATATTCAGTAGGTCAGGTACTGATAGGAACCTCAAAAGAGAAAAAAATATTTCCTTTTGCCAAGAAGGATTCGGCGGATTTCTACGATCTGATTTCTGACAACATAAACCCTGCCATGCTTTGGGCTTCGGCTTCTCCGAGTTTCTGATATAACTCGAGTAAGGCTTGCTGTTGTTCATATAAATCCAGACACATAACTACCAAAAAGCGATGGCCGACGTTATTGAGCTGATGGTGGCGGCAGGGATTTCAAAGACAACTACCGAATTCATTGGCTTGCCTGCAAAAAGCAGGGAAAGACCAGAATTTGATCTGCACCCGCGTTATGATATAAACACAGGAAGTGAGCTGCATGGATTGGATTCAGGGGATGTCGCACGCGATTGACTATATGGAAGAGCACCTGCTTGAACCGATTGACATCGATGCAATCGCCAGGCAGGCAGGTTCGTCAACCTTTCACTTTATGCGGATGTTCAATATGCTCACCGGGTTTACCATAGGAGAGTACATCCGTAATCGCAGGTTGACGCTTGCTGGCAGTGAGCTGGCACTCTCCGATGCAAAAGTCATTGATGTGGCATTCAAGTATGGCTACGAAACACACGAGTCTTTTACGAAAGCGTTTCGACAATTTCACGGGATTACGCCGTCGGCAGCGCGCAAGCCCTCGGCGCCGCTCAGATCCATCGGCAAACTTTCAATTCAGGTGACGTTGAAAGGAGCGAAAATCATGAATTACAAATTCGTCGAGAAGGACGCTTTTACTGTTGTAGGTAAAAAGATTACCGTGTCCAGCGTGAACGGAGAGAATTTTAAAATTATCCCCGACTTCTGCTGTAAGTGCGGACAGGATGGCACTTTTGATCTCCTGGGTAAAATGTGCATCGATGATATGGGCATAATGGGTATCTGCGCCAACATGAAAGAAGATCATTTTGATTACTATGCCGCAGTCACCTATCAAGGCGGCGATATTCCACAGGGGATGGAAACACTTGAGATTCCGAAATTGACATGGGCTGTTTTTGAAGCGGTTGGTCCCATACCGGGCGCGATTCAGGATACGTGGAAGCGCATTTTCTCCGAATGGTTCCCGTCCAGCGGATACGAACATGCAGAAGGCCCCGAACTAGAGGTTTATGAACCTGGTGACATGTCAAAGCCGGATTACAAGAGTTACATCTGGATTCCGGTAAAGCGTGCCCAATAATGACAATGGCAGGCAGCTTGTCAAAAAATGCATAATGTAGGCGGGCATATTGCCCGCCTACTTATTTTTTTGCCTATGAACAATGCTAAGCTTTAGCGGTAATTACACCAGAGCGGCGATTAGGCAGCCTGCCGGACATTTTTCCGGTTACTGATACCGAGCAGCACACGTGCTTTAAGCTTTTGGTAGCCGACCGCAATCGCATCGCTCACAACCAGCAACACGGCAAAGTATAGCAGGATCCAAGGCAGGTCAAGCGGCAGTGGCATAATCGTCAGCGACCAGCCAATGATCAACCAATGGACACAGTATATGACGGTGATGTTTTTGCTCCATCTTGAAAACGTGCGTTTGACAAACTCCGGCATGTAGTTGGATAAGAAATAGAGCAGGCTCGTCCAAAAAACTACAAACGCCACCAGCACGATATTGCCGATCAAGTCATGGTGATAATAGGGATCCTGATAAAATCCGTCTAGCGCACCAAAGTCTACGTTATTAACGAACGCATAGGTGCCAAAAAGCATCATTACGATTAGCGATGCCCAAAGCGCCAATCGGTAAAAGCGCCGTTTGTCCGTACAGCGAATGAGCAGTTGGCCAAACAGAAAGCCGCAGATGGGGTAGGCACTCCAATTAAACAACGGAAACCAGGCATAGGGATCGGTGCCCCAGAACAACCCCAGGATTACTTTCAGTGCCTGACTGTCGGGAGAGATGCCGCGAACTAGAATGTTGATGCCAGCAAATATGGCGGCTGCTCCGGCATAATGCCAGGCCTTAAAATTGAGCTTGACAGCCAGTCCAAAAAAGAGAAAGGCGAGACCGGCAAACTGCAAGATATCTGCCGCCAGTAGCAAGCTTAATGCTTCATGAAGATAATCGGTTGCTCCAGTCTTTAGATACAGAACATAATGGGGTAGGAAGTCTCTGAAAAAGCTTAATATATAGGCCCCCAGCAAAAGACAAATGCCACGTTTCGCCAGGTCTTTTGCATGACATTTACGAGAATAGGCTATTCCAACGCCCATAGCAAACATGAAGACAGGCGCTCCCGGCGGGCTTCCCAGAAACTCTATAATGTAGGTTGGTACGTTTTGCTGCAACGGCCAGGCGGTAAATTCCTCAAAACTGTGTACCAACAGCATGAACAGAATTGCCAGGCCTTTGGCGATGTCGAGTTCAATTTGCCTACCCCTGTTGACGGGTTCTGGAGCAATTAAGGCATTTGCGTTTGTCACATGCAACACCTCCGTGATGTTGAATATTTGGTTAAGCATATATATAGCAAATGCAAAAAAGTGCAAAGCGAATAACATCACTGCCACCATAATGATGAATAATCCGATGCTGCTTAATAACAAAGCATAATCCTCGTTGCTGAGCAGGACATACATAAAGCCATACAGGCCAGTCAGGGTTGCGGCGGTGATCAGCGCGGCAACCTTGCTGTGTAGTGCGCTGCCAACATCGAGCTAGGTTTAAGGCATTATTTAATTATCACAATGTTGCAGCGCCTTTGGGCAATTTATTCGCGAGACAGCGGGGCGGTTCCTGCATTCTGATCAAGTAAATGGTAACAGCAGGAAAATAACTATAATGGTGGAAAGATGAGATGGCTCTTGTAAGTATTCATTAATAAAGCCACAAGAGAGGAGCGAACTCGGTGAGATATCTGTTCTTTGTCATAACAATCATGCTGAGCCTTGTGACGAGCTGTACTTCTTCAAAAATGCCTTTGCCAAAGCTAGAAAAAGAGACAGAAGAAGCACTCATACAATACATTGAGGAAAACTACCGAACACCCGAGGAATATATAATTAGTAAATTTGAGGATCATAGTATAGTGTTTGCTGGGGAATTTCATCGAATCA
>JBMNNY010000018.1:0-20425 GCA_050942765.1 Bacillota bacterium
GGCGCTGATACTAAGGGGCGTTCTCTTCCCGAAATAGCGGCGCGCAAGGTTGATGCGCAGGCACAACTGCTGCATGCTGCCCGATTGGGGCTCGGATCGATGGAGTATGAGCTGATTAGGATTTGATCAGGAGGCGGCGGCGAGAAGCCGGAACCGTGTCGCATTTCGCCTTCGTATTCCGCCGCGCGCGTCCCGCCACCACCCAGTATTCCGCCGCGCGCGTCCCGCCACCCTGCTCCATCAGACCTGCGGGCGGAAGACGGCGATGATTTCGGCGGCTTTGGCGCGCTGAGTTCCCTTGCAGGAAATGTGGCGGCGGACCGCGATTGTTTCGGTAATATGTTTGCCGTAGATACGGCGGGTTTCGGGTGTATCATGATTGGAGATGACGACTGTCGCACCGCGTCTGGCAGCTTCGCTGGCGCACCGCGCCAGTCGTTCTTGTTCTTCGCTCCGGAATGGGCCTCCAGGGGCATACGTCGTAAAGGAGGCTGTAGCGGAAAGCGGTACATATGGTGGATCACAATAAACGACATCGCCAGCGGCACATTGCTCCAGAACCGCTTCATATCCCAGCTCTGTAAGCCGCGCTTTTTTTAGCAATGATGACGCTTTGCGCAGTTCAGTTTCAGGAAAGAAAGGGCGGCGGTATCTGCCAAAGGGGACATTGAAGTTGCCTTTGGAGTTAAAGCGGCATAGTCCGTTGTAGCCATGCCGGTTGAGGTAAATAAAAAGGGCGGCTCTCCGCAGAGGGTCGCGCTCATTGTTAAAGACGTTACGTAAATAATAGTATTTCTCAGGAGTGTTATTCTCAGGAACAAACAGTTCGGCACAGATGTGCATCAGGGAATCAAGGTCGAAAGCGACCACCCGAAAAAGGCTGATTAGGTCACTGTTGATATCATTGAGCCAGATTTCTTTAACTAAGTCCGTTTCAGCCAAAGACAGGCCAAAAACTGCACTGCCGCAGAAAGGCTCGACGATCCGCCTGGCGGGCCATTGTGCTTGCGTCACGAGCAGCGGAACTAAGCGCCTTTTGCCGCCAGGCCATTTCAAGAACGGCCGGTTAACCGGTATTGTGATCGGTGTCGCTATGGTTTCTGGTACTGTCATCGCAAAGGTACACCGCCATCCTGCGTCTCCCCGGAAATCACTCTCGAAATCGCTCCAACTCCCCAAATTCGCCGCGCCTGACGCTTCCCGCCCTAGAAAAAGGACAATTGCGTGATCGGCCAAAAACGGATGAACGCGCGCCCAATCAACAGATCCTTGGGCAGGAAGCCGACTGAACCGCGGCTGTCATTGCTGTTATTGCGGTTATCTCCAAGAACGAAGTAAGTGTCTTCTGGCACCCAAACCGGTCCGTAATCGCCGTAAGTAGGCTCTGACAAATAGGGCTCGTCAAGGATTTCGCCATTTACCCATAATTTCGAATCACGAATCTCAATGCAATCCCCGGGCATGCCAATTAACCTTTTGATTAGAGCCTCATCGCTCCAATCCTGTTCAAAGACGACAATGTCGCCTTGCTCCAGTTTGTTCAAATGTACCGAAATTTTTTCAACCATGAGACGTTCACCGGTATAGAGAGTCGGCTCCATGGAAGATCCGACAACGATGCACGAGCGTCCCACATAGGTCAGGATGAAAGTAGTTAAAATTGCGGAAATGGCCAGGGTTTCGATCCAGTCGCGCAGCCATCTCAAAAAGCGGGTCTCCATATATTGCGCCTCTTTTCAGTGTATATTGCTAATAAGTTGGAAAGCCGGCATAATTGCCACCAAGGCATCCAATATGCCGGCTTCCAATCTTTTTATTTTTCAACGGCGCTTTGATTATTCCTTCAAACTATTACTGGATTCATATTCCGGTGTTGCTGGTGCCGCCCGCGCCGCGCGTGTCAGCGCCGCGATTTCCGCCACCATCGCCACCACGCGCCACCACCGTCACTGCCACGCCACAGCCATCACCGCGACTCACCAAAAACTACTCGGCGCTGCCAACCCTGGCCATAGCCTTCTGATAGTCCTTGGTATCGGTGAAGATTTCGTTGGTATAGGGGTTCTTTTTAGCTTTAGCAGCCCTGACGAACACAACTACACACAGGACCAAGTTTGCCACCAGCGCCAGCGCAGATACTACAGTCATAGGAACCGCATTTACGGCTGCATTGGCTGCAGGCGCGATCACGCCGTCCACATACTGGGCGCTCAGTGTCAGGAATGGAGCAGTATCCTGGAACAGCGGGAATGTCTGCGCAAACATGCACCAGATTGCCAGCGTGTGGGCACGGTTTGCCAGCCAGGCACCTTTGGTCCAGAAGAACGCCGCAATGGTGGGTGCCAGCAGCAGCGCCACACCGCAATACCAGCTATGCGTGGGCAGGCAGTTGTACGTATAAGCAAAGTTCCAGATATCGTAGGCCACGATATAAATCCAGATCATATCGGGCCAGAGCATATCCCGTTTATCCTTGGAGGCATAAATGCCAAGCCAGCCTGTAATACCGATAATATTTAGGATACCAGCGACACCATTCATGATGTTGTGCCAGCCGCCGTACAAGCCAACGCCCTCGGAAGATATCCACCACTGATACCAGCCTTTAATGGCTGATTCAAAATCCGAGGCTACCGCGATCAGGATGTTGATGGACAGAATCAGGAAGGGATAGATGCGGAACCACTTCTGTTTGCCGATCCCCCATTGATAGCGGATGAGCATAAAGCCGATACATCCCGCCAGAGCGGCATACAGTTTGGCGTAGTGGAACCAGCTGTTCATGTTGGTGATCGTGGGGTTGTTCAGCGCCCATTCCGCACCTGCTGCCGCGCCCACATTAAGCACGACATAATAGATGGTCAGGATGGCAGGGACCACCAGCAGCATTGTAATTCCGCCGAATTTGCTGCGTCTGGTGAACTCATTAAGCAGAATCAGGCAGACTAATACGAGCAGCATACCAAGCCACTGATAACCGGCGTTTGCGCCATAAACCTGGAAAAACATGATGCCATCTCCTTTGTCTGTTTTGCATTATTCTTCAAAGACATGGATTTCCTTAATGTTAAACTCCCGGCCTTGAACTAAAACGCAGGCGGTGCCCCCGCATTGGGGGCACTTTTTATCATTGTTCAGATACTCGTAAACCGTGTGGCAGTCCTTGCATTGCACGGTGGCGGTGATGATTTCAACTTCCAGCTCGGCTTGCTCCATAGCGGTGCCGTCGGTGGCGGCGGGCCAGCATTCCTTTAGGTACTTGGGCACAATGGTAGAAGCCTCACCAACCTCAACCACAACTGCCGCGATGTCTTCTTCGGGCAGGTCGTTTTCAGCAGCGATCGCCTGAACACGTTTAATGATTTCGAAGACTATTCCCAGCTCATGCATAGCCGTTAATTTCCTGTCAGAGCTTTCTTGACTTTCTTAATCGCGATCTTGCCTTTACGCTTAAGAACGGTCTTGATTACCACCGGCTTCATCTTGGTGAACTCTACGCCTTCTCCGTCAAACTTGCGTACCAATTTGATAGCGTCAAACTTGCACTTCGTGGTACACATGCCGCAGCCAACGCACATGTACTGGTCGACGATCACGGTACCGCACTTCAGGCAGCGTTCGGCTTCCTTCTTGATCTGCTCTTCGGTAAGAGTGCCGCGCAGGTCACGGAAAGTCTCTTTGGCTACATTGAATTGGTCCAGATTTTCCGGCTTCTGCCTGGGAGTATGATCGTAGTCGTCAATAATGGCATCTTTCTTGTTAAGCTCATGATAAACGCGACGATCACGGCCCAGTACCAGACTCTGTCCGGGATGTACAAAGCGATGGATTGAAATTGCACCCTGTTTACCGGCAGCAATCGCATCAATGGCGAACTTGGGTCCGGTGAAGCAATCACCGCCGACAAATACGTCGGGTTGTCCGGACTGATAAGTGAAGGGATCGGCCTTGATGGTGTTGTTGCGGTTTAACTCGGCAGTTGAACCTTTCAGCAAGTCACCCCACAGGATCGACTGACCGATCGCGACCAGGACGTTGCTGCACTCCACAGTTAATAATTCGTTCTCATCATAGGTGGGATTAAAATGACCTTCAGCATCATAGACCGATGTGCACTTCTTAAATTCCACACCCTTGACTTTGCCGTTTTCAACCAGAATGCGCCTGGGGCCCCAGGAGTTATTGACAACAACGCCTTCAGCTTCGGCCTCTTCGATCTCTTCTGCAGTAGCCGGCATAATATCGCGGGATTCCAAACAGAACATGGCGACTGTCTCCGCTCCGGAGCGGACTGCGGTACGTGCCACGTCAACAGCTACATTGCCGCCGCCAACAACGACAGTCTTGCCAGGATACTTGAGTTTCGTAACTTTGCCGGAGTTGATGTCGCGCAGGAAGTCGACACCGGCGACAACGCCATCGGCATCTTCGCCCGGGATACCGGCCAGACGTCCGCCCTGTGCGCCAATGGCGACGTAAAAAGCGTGATAGCCTTCAGAACGCAGCTGATCCAATGTAACATCGCGGCCGACTTCAACGCCGGTTCGGAATTCCACGCCCATTTCACGGAGGATGCTAATCTCAGCATCTACAACGTCTTTTTCCAGACGGAAGCTTGGGATACCCAGTGTCAGCATACCACCCAGCTTCTGTTCCTTCTCAAAGACTGTGACGGTATAGCCATCCAACGCCAGGTAGTACGCGCAGGAAAGCCCTGCCGGACCAGCGCCGATGATGGCGATTTTTTTGTCGGAATAATCATGGCGCTTGGTAGGTACAAAGCGATGCGCATCGTTCAGCTCTTGCTGCGCGATGAACTTCTTAATTTCGTCGATAGCGATAGGTTCGTCAATTTCACCGCGGGTACAGGCCGTTTCACAGCGGCGGTTACAGATACGGCCGCAGACTGCCGGGAACGGGTTTTCCTTTTTGATAAGCTCTAGAGCATCACGGTAGCGCCCCATGGCAGCCAGCCTGATATAACCCTGAACACCAATGTGTGCCGGGCAGTTGGTCTTACAGGGGGAGGTTCCGGTCTCGACAACGTTTTCACGGTTTGTGCGGTAATCCGGATTCCATTTATCTTCAGTCCACTCTTCATCACGGGGTGTTACAGTTGTGGTGATATCGGTAACGACCGGGGTTTTGGAGCAAAGCGACTGGCCAAGCCTCAAAGCATTCACCGGGCAATTCTCAACGCATTGTCCGCAGGCCACGCACTTGCTCGGGTCCACTTCAGAAACATAGTTGGAGCGGATCATGTCAACATTTTTGAACATGTTCGCCGTACGCATCGAGAGGCAGCCGCAACCGCAGCAGTTGCAGATAGCGTGCGTATGACCGGAACCGTCGGTGTTGGGAATTTCATGCATCAGCCCGTTTTCTTCGGCTTTTTTGAGGATCTCATAGGCCTCTTCGCGGGTAATTTGGCGACCGCGTCCGGTGCGGATATAATATTCAGCGGCATGACCCATCTGGATACACATATCTTCCTTCAGATGTCCGCAGCCTTCGCCCATGACTTCGCGGTCGGTGCGGCAGGAGCAATTGGAGACCGAAAAGATCGTATTTTCTTCCAAATACTTTGAAATTTCCTCGTAGCTCGCCTTGCGGCTTTCACCGTCAATCGCAGATTCAATAGGGATAACACGCATTAGGCCGACACCAATGGGAAAACTCCCGGAACTCATGGGACCGCGCACCCGGCCGTAGGCTTCCATGGCATATGCGACAACAGGATATTTCCTGACGTTGTCCATGTTATTGACGATCATTTCCATGGTGCCGGGAATCCAGGTTTCCGTCCAGAAAGTGTCAACACCATTGATGTTGTTGACAAAGCACGCGCCATATTCCGCCAGTTTCATCAACTGCTCGTGACAATAGTCTTCAGGCTTGCCAATTATGGCTGCAACATCGGCGGCGGTTTTCTTGATGTAGGATCCCAGCGCCAAACCGACTTCGCACATTTCGTCGGTTACGCCGGCTTCCAGAATAACGTATTCCGGATCATCCCACTTCAGGCTGCCTTTGCCGCCGGGCTCAACACCGGGCTTTTTGCGTCCGATCATGTTGGCCAGGTTCATAATATTCTTGCGGTACTGGCACTGATAACCCTCGGGGAAACGCATTTTGGTCAGACCTGACATTTGCTGATCACCTCTTATTGTCGTCATTTTGCTTTTATAGATCCGTCGCACCATTTATGGATTAGTCATGCCAGCCTGCCGCGGGTCATTCAGCCTGCCAGGCTTTGACTTCTCCAAGAAGCCAGTTCGCCAGAGCCTCCATTCCCTCACCGGTTTTCGCAGAAACAGGGAATACGGGAATATCAGGGTTCAGTTTGTGAACCCTTTCTGTGCAAGCCTGCTGATCAAAATCAAAGTACGGCATCACGTCGATTTTATTAATGATCAAGGCGTTGATTACGGTGAACATTAAGGGGTATTTGAGAGGTTTGTCGTCGCCTTCCGGTACGGAGAGGATTGCCAGGCTCTTAATAGCACCGGTATCAAACTCTGCCGGACACACCAGATTGCCCACATTCTCCAGGAAGATCAGGTCAAGATTCTCGATGCCCAGGCCTTCCAAACCCTGCCGGGTCATGTCGGAATCCAGGTGGCACATGCCGCCGGTATGAAGCTGGATCACTTTGGCACCAGTCTGATCGGCGATGGTATGGGCGTCAACATCCGAGTCAATGTCGGCTTCCATTACGCCAATACGCAGATCAGCCTTTAACATGTTGATCAGTTTCGTCAAAGTAACCGTCTTGCCAGAGCCGGGTGAGCCCATGACATTTAGCAAATATGTTTTCTTGTTCTTCAACTCGCTCCGCAGCTCTTCAGCGCGCTGCTCATTGTTGGCAAACACGCTTTCCTTAACTTTTAACACACGAAACTTGTCCATTTTTCCACCTCCGTTGCAAAAGGATATTGGGATCCGGTCTAGAAAGCTTAACAGAAATGCAATATTTGGGTCTTATAAATTTTATCGGAAATGTTTTATCGGAGTGAAGTCGAAATACTTTCCTCTAGTTTCAATTATAGCATAATGATGCGCAATACTAAACTATTAGTTTAGTCATTTCAACTACAGGTGTAAACATTACACCAATCATGCACCGGCGTTGTGTTAAATCAGCAAATAAACAGATACAGAAATAAAGCTAACTGGGAGGTAACTAGTAATGCAATTCAGGAAATTTGGAAATACCGATTACAGTCCTTCAGCCCTGGGATTTGGGTGCATGCGCTTTCCGGTAATCGACGGCGATTCCGCCAGGATAGATGAGGATAAAGCCATTGCGATGCTGCGTTATGCCATTGATCACGGAGTCAATTATATTGACACTGCCTATAATTATCATCGCGGCAATAGCGAAGTAGTCACTGGTAAAGCCTTGAAAGACGGGTATCGTGCGAGAATCCGGCTGGCTACCAAGAATCCGGTTTGGAAAGCTGAGAAGCATGAGGATTTTGACAAGTTTTTGGATGAACAGCTGCAGAAACTGGACACCGACTACATCGATTTTTACTTGCTCCATTCTATGAATAAAAGCTACTGGGCGAAAGCCAAAGAACTGAATATTTTCGACTTCATCAACCGTGCCCTGAATGACGGGCGCATCAAACATATCGGTTTTTCATTCCATGATCGTCTGGAGATTTTTAAGGAAATCGTGGACGCATATCCTTGGGACTTTTGCCAGATCCAGTACAACTTCCTCGATGTGCATTATCAGGCGGGCCATGAAGGATTGCAATATGCTGCCAATAAAGGATTGGGCGTTGTAATCATGGAGCCGCTGCGCGGCGGCAAACTCGCCAACAGAATACCGCAAGAGGTCGCACAGATCTGGAACCGGGCCGCAGTCAAACGTTCTCCGGTCGACTGGGCTTTGCGCTGGGTGCTTAATCATCCCGAAGTATCGCTGTTGTTAAGCGGTATGTCAACCATGGAGCAGGTTCAGGATAATATTCGCATTGTTGAGGACGCCCTGCCCAATTCGCTTACTGATCAGGAGCTGGCATTATTCGATGAAGCGCGGGCTGTTTATCAGCAGCGGATCAAGGTCAACTGCACCGGATGCCAGTACTGTATGCCTTGTCCGCAGAAGGTAGAGATTCCGGATTTGTTTACCATTTATAATGATGCCCATGTTTTTGATGTTGTTGAGGAAAGCCGCAATTATTATGGAATGCTAAAAAAGGGCGAAATGGATGCGTCGCGGTGCATTGAATGTGGCCGGTGCGAGTCGATTTGTCCGCAGCAGCTACCGATTATCAGGCATCTTAAAGAAGTGCGCCAGATGCTTGAGGAGCAATAAAACTGGGGGCGCAACAAAACTAGACGTAATAAACTGGACGCAATAAACTTAAGGCGCGCAAGGCGCGCACGGCCATGACCGCTAAAACCCTGCCGTGCCAGTCTTGTCCAGAACGGTTCGTATTTAACAGGCGCTGACTCTTTACAAACCAGTGTTATTTGTGATAGATTATATTGTGCGGTTGGTGTCACATGACAGATGATTTGTTTATGCGCGCCGCATTGGCGGAAGCCGAAAAAGCATATCAGGCAGGCGAGGTTCCCGTTGGAGCCGTTATTGTGCGGGATGGAGAGATTTTCGCCACCGGGTACAATTTGAGGGAAATCGGCCATGATCCGACCGCCCATGCTGAAATTGTTGCTATCAGGAACGCCGCCGCCAGACTGGGACATTGGCGCTTGAGCGGCATGACGCTTTATGTGACCATTGAACCTTGTCCGATGTGTGCCGGAGCGCTAGTAAACGCCAGGCTCGCAAGACTGGTCTTTGGAGCGGCTGATCCGAAAGCCGGAGCTGTTATTTCGCTAATGGATCTGGTGCGGGATCAGCGCCTGAATCACCGTTTGGAAGTTACCGCCGGCGTGCTTGAAGAGGAATGTGGTGCGCTGATGCGCCGCTTTTTTCGGATGCGCCGCGGGTAACATTGAAAAAACAATAATATGACCCTGTTTGCGAGACCAGACAGTCCATGGAGAGATGGCTGAGCGGTTGAAGGCGCCCGCCTCGAAAGCGGGTAGGGATTCACGTCCCTCGCGAGTTCGAATCTCGCTCTCTCCGCCATTTAACGCCATGGGGCGGTTTCACGGGTCATTGATAATTGTTGAGTACAAAAGCATAGAATTATACAAACTGAATATGGGTTCGTGACTATGGTAGACTTTGCGGAGAGATGGCCGAGTGGTCGAAGGCGCACGCCTGGAGAGCGTGTAGGGTGCAAGCCCTCGCGAGTTCGAATCTCGCTCTCTCCGCCATTTATTTATCAGTTGTCTGTTATTTTTGACCGCGCTAGATGGGGAGGTAGCGGTGCCCTGTAACCCGCAACCCGCTATAGCGGGATTGAATTCCGTTTCGCGGCGTCTTTTCGTGGGGCCTGGAACGGACACGTGGCGTTGACGATTGGGTCCTGCGCAATAAGACTTTGTGAACCCCGTCAGGTCCGGAAGGAAGCAGCGGTAAGCAAATGCTCTTATGTGCCGTAGGGTTACCTGATCTGAGCTAACGATCCGGATACCGCCTGGGAGAAGCCGTCAAAAAACGGTGCGCGGTCATTTTTTTAAACTGTCTCATTCGAGACAGTTTTTTGTTAATTTTTGTATTCTTTAAAATTTTTCTTGACAGGATCGGAATCCCGCAGAAGGAAATTAATTTTTTTTATTGAAGTTTCATTAGATAGACGGAGTGTGATTAGATGTATGTATCTCTTTACAGGCAATGGCGACCTCAGGATTTCGACGAGTTTGTAGGGCAGGAACATATCGTCAGAACACTTACGCACGCCCTTGAACAGGGTCGTACTACACATGCTTACTTGTTTTGCGGACCGCGCGGAACAGGTAAGACTACTACCGCGCGCATTTTGGCCAAGGCTCTGAACTGTCATTCTCCAAAAGGAGCTAAACCTTGCGGAGTATGCTCTTCCTGTCGACAGATTACGGAAGGCAATTCTCTCGACGTGTTCGAAATTGACGGTGCCTCCAACCGGGGCATTGATGAAATTCGCAATTTGCTAGAAAAGGTAAACTTTGCGCCTAGTGAAAGTCGCTATAAAATATATATCATCGATGAAGTCCATATGCTGACGAATGAGGCGTTCAACGCTCTTTTGAAGACGTTGGAAGAACCGCCCCGGCACGTAGTATTTATATTCGCCACAACCGAAGCCCACAAGCTTCCAGCTACCATTATCTCTCGCTGCCAGCGCTTCGACTTTCGCCGCTTCAGCTTAACCGAAATTATTGATTCCCTTGAAAAGATGATCGCCTCTGAAAACCGTACTGCAGAGCCAGCAGCGCTGGCGATTATTGCGGAACATGCCGATGGCGGAATGCGTGATGCACAAAGCCTGTTGGATCAATGTCTGGTTTTCAGCTCAGGTACCCTTAAGGCATCCGACGTACAGGAAGTGCTTGGTCTCATTGATCGGCGTACATATATCGAACTGGGGAAGTTTTTGATATCCCGTGATTTGAAGGCCGCATTTCTGCAAATTGAACAACTAAGCTCCATGGGCAAGGATTTACAGCAATTCGCTCGTGGTGCAGTTTCTTTTTTCAGGGATCTATTGCTTTTCCAAACCTTGAAAAGTGATCCTTCCGAAACATATCCGGAATTGGAACGCGCCGATATGAGAATGCTTGCCCAAAAGCTGCCCCAGGATGTTTTAGTCGATGCTCTGGACGCTTTCGTACATGTTGAGCGAGAGGCCAGGGATTTGGGGGATGCCCGGCTGGCATTGCAGCTGGCTGAGGCGCGGCTGTTTATCAGGCCGAGTGATAGTCTGGCTGACAGTAGTGGCAAAGCTGACGTACGCGGTGTGCCCGTAAAGGATGCCAGTGATAGCAGCCGGGTTAGCGGACAGGCCATGAGCCGGGCCGGCGGCGGTGGTGGCAGCGGCAGCGGTGGTGGCAGTACCAGCGGCGGCGACAGCAAAGCGCCCTTGCCGGGAGCAGCAACCGCGGCCAAAGTAAAAGCCGGACATCCGGAAGCGGCACCTGTATCGGCGGCCTCTGTGTCATCGCTCACGCCTACGCCTACGCCCGCACCCGCGACAGGCACGCCCGCAACATCCGAGTCGCTAGCGGCTACGATAGCTTCCGTGGCTTCCTCAGCTTCGGCGAAGTCCAAAGCAGCTGCCACTAAGTCTACTAAGTCCGCGGTACCTGTGGCTTCGGCCACAGAGCAATCCACGGAGGCGGCGGATGCTGTGCCGTTGATCGGTCTGAATGAAATACGTGATCAATGGCCAGTAATTATGGAGATGCTAAAAAAAGAACGCATATCACTGCACGCATTTGCCCTGGAGGCCACAGTGATCGGCGTGGAAGGCAAAGTTCTGAAACTTGGCTTTGAAGAAAAATACGCTCTTCACCGCGACAAGGTCCAATCCGAAAATAAAACTGTGGAACGTGTGATTCAGAAAGTCACTGGATTGCCGCTGCAGATCAGTTGTGTATCATTGTCAGAAACAGGCAAGGTGGAACCCCCCTCCGGAAACCCTTCTTGGCAGGGAGAACCGGCAGTAAAGGCAGCACTTGACGTTTTTGGCGGAGAAGTAAAACCAAACGGAACCGGTAAAGCCGAAAAGGGAGGAAATAAAAAATGATGGGTAATGTTCAAAAAGCACTAAAGAAACTGCAACAGGTTCAGGAAGACCTGGCTAATAAGACAGTGGAAAGCACCGCAGGCGGTGGCGCTGTCAAGGTCGTCTTCACCGGAGCCCAGGATTTGCAGTCGATTACTATTGATCCAAGTGCGGTGGATCCTGAGGATGTGGAAATGTTGCAGGATCTGATCGTCGCTGCTGTTAACGAAGGGTTGAAGGCTTCGCGCGAACTGGCTCAGAAAGAAATGAGCAAGGTGACCGGCGGCCTGAATATTCCTGGTATGCCGGGCGGCCTGTTTTAAAACGTGCCGGGATGGATTATTAACGTTCTGAACTGGAGGAGAAGAGCTTGTTTTATGCCCCTCCGATGGCCCGGCTAATCACCGAGTTATCCCGGTTGCCGGGAATAGGGCCAAAGACCGCGCAACGCCTGGCGTTTTATTTGCTGGGTCAGGATAAGCAAGATGTTCAGCGTCTGGCGGATTCTCTGATCGAAGCTAAAGAAAAGATGTCATTTTGCACGATTTGCGGACATCTAACGGATGTGGACCCTTGTTCCATTTGTACAGATTCTTCACGCAATACGTCAATTATCTGCGTGGTTGAAGAGCCCAGTGACGTAATTGCGCTGGAAAAAACGCGCGAATATAAGGGGCGTTATCACGTTCTGCATGGCGCCATTTCTCCATTGGATGGGATCGGGCCGGAAGATCTGCGCATTCGGGAACTTCTTGCCCGCATTAACGATGATATTAAAGAGATAATTTTGGCAACCGATCCTAATATAGAGGGCGAGACAACCGCACTATATCTTACAAAACTGCTTCGCCCGCTAAATCTCAAGATTACCAGGCTTGCCAGAGGGATACCGGTAGGCGGTGATCTGGAATATGCTGATGAAGTCACACTCATCCGTGCCTTGGAAGGCCGGCATGAGATATGATTAATATAGATATCGCTCAAACGTCTAGGAAAGACGCTGAAAAGGAGGGGAAAGGAGGCCCCAATGTTTGAATTTTTCAGGCATGTATGACAAATACTAGCATGGACGAAACGAAGGAACGTAACTAATTATTACAATTGCGAGGGGTGTCAACTTTGAAACGGTTATTAGAACAGACTAGAAAACTCAACAGACTTTTGCAAAATTCAGCACGGGAAAAAATTGAATTTGTACAGCTTACTGATGTTTTGAGCGATTCTTTGAAATGCAATGCTTACTTATTTGATCGTAAAGGACAAATGCTGGGATACTCACTTTCAGCAGGCTTTTCATGTGATAAGCTGAAGGATGTCATTGAAACCTACAGTGTTCCGCCAGAGATGAATGAATGGCTGATGAGCATTTGGGAGACACGGGCTTTGGACCAGACTCGTTCCAAGCAGTGTCTGTTATCAAACGAAGATTGCGAGTATGATATGTATCATCTCATTATGCCAATTGGCGGCGGCGGACAGCGTTTGGGCACTTTCATTCTGGCCAGATCCGGCAAAGCGTTCGAAGAGGACGATATTGTTCTGGGCGAATATGCTGCGATGGTCACCGGAATGATGCTTTTTGTTGAGAAATCCGGGCGCGTTGAGGAAGAAGCCCGCAAGCGCGCAGCGGTGCAAATCGCCACCAGCACGCTTTCGTACTCCGAAATCGAAGCACTGCAACATATATTTGATGAACTTGGCGGCGATGAAGGACTGCTGGTAGCCAGCAAAATTGCTGATGAGGTCGGCATTACCCGTTCGGTGATAGTCAATGCTTTGCGTAAGCTTGAAAGCGCCGGAGTGCTAGAATCCCGTTCATTGGGCATGAAAGGCACCTATATTCGCGTGCTCAATGACATGCTGATCAGCGAAGTGCGCAAAGCACACTAAGGTGCACTAAGGTACACTAAGGCGCACAAAAGCACACAAAAGTAATAATTGCGGCCCGTCCGCATAACAATGTACCATGGATAAGCTGTGGGGTGATCAAATGGACGGACGCATTATTATCGGATATGTCCTTGCGATTATTTTTTTGTTTTTAATTGGCAGGACTTTTTTCAAACCACTGAACACGGTGGTGCGGTTGCTCCTTAATTTCACTGCCGGTGTACTGGTGCTTTATGGACTGAACGTTATCGGTAAAACATGGAGTCTGGGGATTCCACTAAATCCGTTTACTGCGTTAGTTGCCGGGTTCATGGGCCTGCCAGGCGTTGCCTGGTTACTGGCTTTAAAATACGCAATATTGCCGTAACGGAGTGAAGACTGTGGCGGAGGCAGCCGAAACCTGCATTATTTGCGAATCATTGTCATATTCGGGAGTAACCTTTTCCGGCCACCGCATTTGCGAGCAATGTCTGTACCGAATCGAAGTTGCTGATCCTACCAGCTTTGAGTATGTTGTGATTGTTGAAAAAATCGGACAGATGTGGCGCGATTTGGGAATTCTAAATGATTGCCATTGCGATGAAGAAGAACAATAAAATATAATGGGTGGATTTTAATAAGAGAGAGCTGTCCTGTGGGGGCAGCTCTTGTTTTTAGGCTGCGGTGGCGGTGATGTACAGATGCGCGGCGGGTAGTGCGGCATTAGTGCAATGGAAGTGCACGGCAGTGCAGCGGGTGGCGGGTAGTGCATAAATCCCTGCTTAAAGGAGTCACAGCCAGAAACGGAGAATATAAAAAAGATGAATCAGTTATTGTACACCTTAAAAATTGCGATATAAGGAATAAAATTGCAGATTAGGGTCGGCATAAAAATGAGAAAATGTGACGAAGTGCAAGGGGCGCGCACTCAGGACCATGCCCCGCTGGCCGAGGCGCTTGCCAGATATGCAGCGGCACGTACGATTCGTCTGCATACGCCCGGACACGCTGGCGGACAAGGCTGGAATGAGGATTGGCAGCGCGACTTTTCCACTGCCGGGGCCTGGGACGTTACCGAACTGACCGATTTGGCGGACGGACACTCAACCGAATACTGGGTCGGGGCTGCGCAGGAACTGGCAGCAGAAGCATTTGGCGCCAAGGCCACATTTTTCCTGACCGGCGGCTCGTCACTGGGGATTCACACGGTGCTTACAGCTTGCGCCGGCCCCGGAGACGAAGTACTGCTGCCGCGCAATGCGCATCAGTCGGTCATTCATGGACTGGCATTATGCGGTGCCACACCTCGCTTTATTGCAGTACCGTGTTCTCCGGATGGTATTCCCGGGACTGTTACGCCAGCGGCTTTAAAGGCAACGCTCGATGCAGCGGTCCGCCCCCGCTTAGTCTTATTGTTAAGTCCATCCTATCAGGGATTTTGTCCTGATTTGGCAGCACTGATCGAGATTGCGCACCAGGCGGGTGTGCCGGTTTTTGTCGATGAAGCTCACGGAGCCCACTTTCCGTTCCATAGTGCTTTCCCGCCTTCGGCAGGTCGGTGCGGCGCAGATGCCTGGGTGCAAAGTGCTCACAAGACGCTTGGAGCGCTTACCGGTTCGGCCTTGCTCCATATTGGCAATGGTGCATTTACTCCGGAGGTAATCCGGCGCAGTTTATTAATTCATTCTTCAACCAGTCCATCTTATCTTTTAATGGCTTCGATTGATGAATCACGACGTATAATGTCATTAGAAGGACAAAAGCTTTGGGATCATGCGATCCGGTGTGCCAGGCGCCTGCGAGAAACAATTGGCGCAATGGCTGGCGTGCGGCTGGCAGATTTGGCGGAAATGCAAGGTTACGGGGCTAAAGCCCAGGATCCGACCAGGATTGTCTTCGGGGTACAAGGTCTTTCCGGGACGCAGATAGAGGCCGCCCTGCGGCGTCGTAATATTACGGCCGAATACGCCGATGACTGTCATGTTTGCCTGATTATCCCTTATTCTATTACCGATGCTCAGGTACAGACTATTATCGGCGCTATCGCTGAACTGGCGGAAGAGGTCCGGAACCGTGACGTGACTGCGGAACAAGCCAGTCATTGCGGCAACCGCAGCAACAGATGTAGCCGCGACCGCAGCTGCAGCCGCAACTGCAACCGCAATCACAGCCGTAGCCGCAGCTCTAGTCGCAAACACCAACCGCTGTTACTCCCGCCACCGCCTCGCATGGCAATAACTTTGCGGGAGGCCTTGATTGCACCGTTTGAAGAAGTGGCGCTTGCCGCAGCAGTCGGCAGGATTGCGGCAGCAACGGTGGCATTTTATCCGCCTGGAATTCCACTGGCGGTTCCTGGCGAAGAGATTACTGCCGAGATCATAGAATACATACAGAAAATGTCCAGTCAAACCGGCATTTTTCCCGGGCCGGCCAGCCAGGGAAAGATCTGGGTTGTGTCCGAAAGTGCGGTGAAGGCCGATGAATAGTGAAACGATGAATAGTAAAGCAATGAGTAGCAATACGATGAAAAGCAATACGATGAAAAGCATTACGACGAACGGTAAATCAACAGACGGCCTGTTTATTGTGCTCGAAGGACCGGATGGTACCGGAAAGAGTACATTGGCCAAATTGCTCGTTGATGATCTGAAGCGCAAGGGTCATGATGTCATTACTACGCATGAACCTGGCGGCACGCCGCTGGGCAAAAGGATTCGGGAACTGATTCTGAACAGTAAAGGACCGAATTTGAGTCATTGCGCGGAAATATTGCTTTATGCTGCCGATCGGGCCCAGCACATTTCTGAAATTGTCCAGCCTGCTCTGGCACAGGGGCGTATTGTTTTGGCGGAAAGATATGTTGATTCCAGTCTGGCCTATCAGGGCTATGGTCTGGGTTGGGACTTGGAGGCCATCCGCAGTGTTAACGAGATCGCGACAGGCGGGCTGAGGCCGCATCTGACGATTTTGTTGGATCCCGGCCCGCAAGGTCTGGAGGAGTCGCTTAGCCGGGCTGTACATGCCTGTAACAGTGACAGTGCTGCAGAGGAAAAAGGCGAAAGCGGCGATCGCATCGAACAGCGCGGAGCAGCGTTTTACCATCGGGTTCGCGATGGTTATTTAAAGCTGGTGACTCTCAACACAGACCGCCGCTACGAGATTGTCAAATGCCATGGATTATCAATAGAGGAGTTGCGAAGGACTCTGCTTGATATCATTGTGCGCTTCATAAACGAAGGATGCGCTCAAAGGAGGAATTAGTATGCGTTTGGTGATTGCTGTCGTGCAGGATCAGGATGTACACCGGTTGTTAACAAAGTTAAATGAAAAGCGTTACAGCGTGACCAAACTCGCCAGCACCGGAGGATTTTTACGTCAGGGCAACACTACTCTGTTGGTGGGCGTGGAGCAAGACCAAGTCGCAGAAGTAACCGAGATTATTAAAGAAACCTGTCGCGCCCGCGAGCAGCTGGTTACTCCGCTGGCGACCATGAGCCGCTCAAGCAGTTATTTGCCTGCTCCCATCGAAGTGACTGTTGGCGGCGCCACTATTTTCGTGCTTGACGTTGAAAGTTTTGTCAAAGTATGATAGGAATAATAATAATCTGACCGGTTTAGCCTTTCAATGCGTCAGACTATGGGAGTGAGCTGATGTTTGCCACATTTAAAGATATATGGGGTAATCAGGCTTTGCTTGCTGGTCTTGGCAAGGCATTGGAAACCGGCAAAATGGCGCATGCTTACCTGATTATGGGAGCAGAAGGAACCCAAAAAGAGACGCTGGCGCATGCTATCGCTTCGGCGATTCTTTGTGATGCACCAACAGCCGCCGGGGGGGCGTGCGGTCAATGCGAAAGCTGCAGGTATCTCCGCGACGACGCACACCCGGATTTTCACGCCGTTTATCCTGACGGACAAAACCTGAAAATTGAACAGTTGCGAGCACTGCGTGATGAAGCGGCCAGACACGGTTTTCGGACTGAAAAAAAGGTGTTTGTGCTTTTCAGGGCGGAAACAATGACAGATCAGGCTGCTAATAGTTTTTTAAAAATACTGGAGGAACCGCCTGCTGGAACGCACTTTATCCTATGCACCGGACAGGCTGCCCGCCTTTTTCCGACCATCATTTCCCGCTGTCAGATACTTAAGCTTAACCGACTGAATACTGAAGAGCTGGAAGCGTCACTAAGCGCCGCCTTTCCAAACCTTCAACCGCAGGAAGCACGGGATATTGCCAAGCGCAGTCAGGGACTACCCGAACGGGCTCGCAAGGCGGCGGCACCAGAGGAGTTGGCACGTCGTCAGGCGGATCTGGCTTTGCGCGAACTGGTGATGCATGGCGATTTGGCAGACCTATTCAGATTATCCTCCAAATTGGAAAAGAACAAGGATGAGGTGGAAAGACTACTAGTTAATCTATCAGAATGGTTCGGTACGGATCTGGGAACGGGAGGGTCCGACAGCGGCTTTTCCGCAGGACGAATCCGCATCGTGGCGCCGCTGCTGGAGGAGATCGCCCTTTCCAGGCAGTTGATTAGAAATGTTAATCCGCGTTTAGTATTGGACGTGCTGTTTATCGAGATTTTGCGGCTTCGCGGTTTTCTGCAGGGCAGCAGAGCGTCATCGTAAAAGGGAGTTATCATAAGAGGGATGTGTAATATTTGTATAAAGTCGTAGGAGTCCGGTTTAAAAAGGCTGGCAAAATCTATTATTTTGATCCGGTAGATATCCCACTGGCGACCGGCGATCCGGTGATCGTAGAAACCGCCAGAGGTATTGAGTTCGGAAATGTGACCGTCGGTCCGAAAGAGGTTGATGATTCGGAAGTGACTCAGCCGCTGAAAAAAGTATTGCGGCGGGCAACACCTGAGGATCTTCAGACCGCCGAAGAAAATTGCCAGCGCGAGAAGAGGGCTTTCGAAATTGGCCTGGAGAAAATCGCGAATCACAATCTGGAAATGAAATTGGTCGATGTAGAGTATACGTTCGACCGTAGCAAGATCATCTTCTATTTTACAGCGGATGGCCGTGTGGATTTCCGCGAGCTGGTCAAGGATTTGGCCAGCGTGTTCCGCACCAGAATTGAACTGCGTCAGATTGGAGTACGCGATGAAGCTAAGATGCTGGGCGGTCTGGGACCGTGCGGGCGGTCGCTATGCTGCGCCACTTTCTTGGGCGACTTCGAACCTGTCTCCATCAAGATGGCCAAGGAGCAAAACCTTTCTTTGAATCCGGCCAAAATTTCCGGCATTTGCGGCCGGCTGATGTGCTGTCTGAAGTATGAAAGCGACTGTTACAAACAGGGCAGCGGGTGCTGCAAAGGGTGCGGGAAACAGTTGGAAAACCTCCCGGAAGCTGAGGAATATATCGATGAGGATCAGGATTTTATCGATCCTGAATTGCCAGAGGATTGATTTCTGTGGTAACACTGGCTCCGGAAGAACGGATTGATGCGCTGCTTGACGGGCAGCTGAAGATTATTCAGCACCAGGATGTCTTACGATTCTCCATGGATGCGATTTTGCTGGCTAATTATGTTACGTTGAAGACCGGGGATCGTGTGGCGGATTTGGGCACTGGCGGGGGTGTAATCCCGCTTATTTTGGCTGGAAAAAGAGGGGTCGCCTATACGGCCGGGTTCGAGATTCAGGAGTTTGTCGCAGATATGGCCCGGCGCAGCGTTGCTCTGAACGGGCTGGAGGAGCGCATCGCGATCTTCAATATGGACCTCAGGAAAATTCCGCAGGAGCTATGGAATTCTTTCAACGTAGTGGTCAGTAATCCGCCTTATATGAAGCCTGCCCAAGGCCTGCTTAACCCCAAACAGTCCATGGCCATTGCCAAATATGAACTGGAATGTACGCTGGAAGATGTACTTCAGGCAGCGGCCCGTTTGCTGAAACCAAAGGGCCGGGCTGCTTTTATTTACCGCCCGCAAAGGCTTCCGGAATTGCTGGCCGGGATGATGCGGTTTCATATGTCTCCCAGAAGGCTACGCATGGTCTATTCCCATGCTGACAAAGAGGCTGAGATGGTTCTGGTAGAGGGCATTTTCCAGGGACGTGCCGGGCTGGTCGTGGAAAAACCGCTGATCGTGTGGACGCCGGAAGGCGATTATACAGATGAAATGAAAGCTATTTACGGCAGAGAGTAGAGCGTGAGGAAGGCGGGAAGACGAAGACATGGAAGATACCCGGACGGGCTGTCTTTTTCTATGTGCAACTCCAATAGGTAACCTGCAGGATGTTTCGCTGCGACTACTGGCGACACTGAAGGAGGTTGACCTGATTGCGGCTGAGGATACCCGCCATACCCGGAAGCTGCTGACGCACTTCGATATTCACAAACCCCTGATCAGCTACCACCGCTATAGTTCCACCGAACAAGCCGCCCAAATTATTGATTATTTGAATAATGGACAAAAGGTCGCCCTGGTTTCGGATGCTGGTATGCCCGGGATTTCGGATCCAGGGACAGATTTAGTTGCGGCGGCGATCGCCGCTGGTATTGCGGTGGTGCCAGTGCCGGGGCCGGTGGCGGCAATTGCTGCTTTGGCTGCTTCCGGAATGGATACCGCCCGTTTTTGCTTTGAGGGCTTTCTGCCCCGGCGGCGTGGCCAGCGGCGGGAGATAATGGAACGGCTTAAGGCGGAAGAACGGACGATGGTCTTTTATGAAGCTCCGCACCGGGTTACTGAAACGGTGGAGGACTTGCTGGACATCTTCGGCAACCGCCGTCTGGTGATGGCCCGGGAAATTACCAAAATTCATGAAGATTTCTGGCGTGGGACGGTTACAGAAGCGCTCGAGCACCTTAAAGAACAGGGCGAACGCGGCGAATACACGTTGGTGTTGGAAGGCTTGTCGGAGTATCGGAGACGCAGCGGGGAGCGGGGCGAGGGCCAGAAGGTATCTTCCGGTTCGGCA
>JBMNNY010000149.1:0-5257 GCA_050942765.1 Bacillota bacterium
ACCTGGTTTCCTATATTACGGGACAGGATGGCAAGGAAGTGTATCAGTCTGTCAATGCAGGCTTTTGCGAGAGGCTACTGATACCAGGTTGTCGTCCTGATTTAAAGCAGCGCTGCAGCTTGCGGGCGACTGTACTTAAGCCAGCCAATGCAGCTGCGGCGACAACTGGAACGCCATCCGTTTTAATCGAAGCAGATTTGACACTTTATCGCTATTGCCGCTGCGAAATACTGTCTGGCACGTCCATCACGACTACGCGGGCAGCGCTGGGGGCAGCGTCACTAACGTCAGCAGCGCGGGGAGCAGCGCCGGGAACGCAAGACGCGCACAGCAGGAGGCTCGCACAGGGATGGCAGCTGACTGATCCACATTTGGCACTTGAGCATCGCCTATTCTGGCAATCAAAGCCGCCATTGGGCACCGGTGTAGAACCTGTGCGCATCGAAACAAAAGCCGAGGATCTCAGATGGCGGATTGCGGATGATCTATTGATCATTGACGGGATGGTTGGCAGAGTGTTGTATTTTGCCGACCGCAACCAGCGCCTCTATTGCTCAGGTGCCCGCATTCCATTTCGCATGGCAGCTTTACTTCCGGAACAACCGGAAGACATTTGGAGAATTCGTATTCAAAGAATAGACGGAATGGCTCTGCCAAAAACCAAGAAGGGCGTTCAACTCTGTCTGGAGGAAGAGTATCGCATTTATTTGGAAATTATCCGGAAAAATTGATCCGTTTGCGGCGGGTTGTCATAGTATGTAACATCCGAATGAGGGGGGATCAGATGAAAAAGGCCTTGATTACCGGAATTACAGGATTTGTCGGTAGCCATCTGGCAGAATTACTTTTGGAGGCTGGCGTTTGGGAGGTCTATGGCACAGTAAGGTGGCGCAGTAAGCGGGAAAACATTGAGCACCTGACTGAAGTTAATTTGGTTGAATGTGAACTGCGCGATTCAGTTTCTGTCGAGAAGATGATATCACAGGTGCAGCCAGATTACATCTTCCATTTGGCTGCCCAAAGCTTCGTTCCCACATCATGGAATGCTCCGTCCGACACCTTATCCAATAACATTTTGGGACAGGTTAATATACTGGAGGCGGTGCGCAGGGCGGGAATAAAGCCGAGGATTCTGGTGGCCTGTTCCAGCGAAGAGTACGGTTTAGTGATGCCCTCTGAGATTCCGATTACTGAAGAGAATCCCCTAAGGCCTCTGAGTCCCTATGGAGTTAGCAAAGTCGCGCAGGATTTGTTGGGCTATCAATATTTTAAGAGTTATGGTATGCATATCGTGCGAACCAGGGCTTTTAATCATACCGGACCTCGCCGTGGTCATGTGTTTGTCAGTTCTGACTTTGCCAGGCAGATAGCTGAAATTGAAAAAGGGTTGCGTCCGCCATTTATTTTCACAGGAAACCTGAGTGCACAGAGAGATTTTACTGATGTCCGGGATATTGTGAAAGGTTATCTTATGGCGCTGGATTATGGAGAACCAGGCGAAGTATATCAGCTTTGCTCTGGAAAAGCGCTGGCCATCTCTGAGCTCCTTGAAATACTGCTTTCTATGACTAATGTTGCCATCGAAGTGAGACAGGATCCAGCCAGATTGCGCCCTTCCGACGTACCGGTTCTGCTGGGATCTCATGCCAAGTTCCATGAGCAGACCGGATGGAAACCGCAAATTCCTCTTGAACAGACTATGGCAGATCTTTTGAACTACTGGCGCGCCCGCATTTAGCAGTTGTCTAATGCTTCGATGTCTGCAGAAACAAGTCTGTCCCCAACTTGTCCAAAATGGCCTGATTGGGGACAGTCCCCAATCGGCCGTTTTGACCTAAACGGGGACTGTCCCCAATCAGGCCATTTTGATCCAAATAAACCTGTCCCCAATCGATCGGTGGTGCTGATGCCTTAGGCACGGCACCCCATTTTATTTCTTCCCGTATGATAAAGGAGAACGATACAGGCAGCATGGAGGAGGACTAATTTGGCTATCAAACTGGCTTACTTTTCACCGCTCAATCCAGTACAGTCCGGTATCTCCGATTATTCAGCGGATTTATTGCCTTATTTGGCCGAGGAATTTGAAATTTGCCTGGTTACCGACCACTATCAGCCGATCCTGGGAGGAAAGCTTGCGCACTTGCCAGTTAAAAGTTCAGAAGAGTTTGAGCGCTATCGCAGCGACTTTTTTCCCTGTTACCAAATGGGCAACAGCATTTACCATCAATACATGTTAGCCTGTATGAATGTTAATCCGGGTCTCCTTACTCTGCATGATGTGAATTTGCGGGGGCTTTTTAATTTTCTGGAAGTGCAGCGGCGAGACAGCTCTATACCACACAATTGGGTTATTCCCGGGCCCGATTCTGAGCCAGAGCTAAACAGTCCATGTATCAGCCATGCATTAGGAGTTGTCGTTCATAGTAATTATGCTGCCAATCTGTTGCGCAGAAAGTACCGCGGACTTTATATAGAAAAAATTGACATGGGAGTAGCGGCGCCACCTTGCCTGGATATGCAACTGGCCCGCGCTCAGCTGGGCATTGGCAATTTCGAGTTTGCCATCGGGTCTTTTGGTCACATTATCCCGAAAAAGCGTATTCATGTTGTATTAGAAGCCTTTAGGGCATTCAGCAGCAGTTATCCCCACACACGCTACTATCTGGTCGGCGAAAGCGCAGGGGGTTATCCACTGGAGATCATCAGACGCCTTGGTCTTGAAAACAGGGTTGTGGTTACCGGGTATACTGACACAGAACTTTTTAATAAGTATCTGTGTGCCATGGACGTCTGTGTCAACTTGCGTTATCCGGAAGACGGCGAAACAAGTGCCACAATGATTCGAGCTTTTGCGGCCGCTAAACCTGTCTTATATACACCAAGCGGATCAGGTGCAGAAGTGCCTTCCGGGATCGCCTTGCCAATTCTGCCCAATGCTTCAGAAGCCGGAGTGATTGCCGCCACTTTCGCCAGGCTCTGCAGCGAACCCATTCTTGGCAGGCTGATCGGAGAAAAAGCACGCCGCTATTACTACGCCAATCACTTACCTGGAAAGGCAGCTGCCAAGTACATCAAAATGATTTATACCTTAGGCGCTAGTCAACAAAGCAATAAGTCGGATTCTATGCACGGAGGGAACTGTAGTGAAAATCGGAGTGGATCTGCAGGCAATTCAAGGTCAGTACGGCGACCGTGGTATCGGGTTTTATAACGAAAGCCTCTTTAAAAAGATTATCGTTGAAAAACCTGCAGACATGGATTTCTTTTGGTTCTTGCAGCCTCACAAACCAGTTCCTGCGTTCGCCGCATATTCCGGACGTCATATCTTTGTGCCAGCTACTGCCAAACCAGATTATTGGTATGCGGAAAAAATATGTGATCTTAAACTGGATGTTATGCATTGTACGTGCCCTTTTGGCGATTTTCCCGTTCCAAAGATCAGTAACTTGGGTTGCGGGACAGTTGCCACGATTTATGACCTAATTCCGCTCAAGCTGCCATTTTATTTTGATATCGCCATCAACCGCGCTGATTATATGAATCGCCTTCAAATCTTAAAAACGTATCAAACCTTATTGACCATTTCAAGCAGTGTCAAGGACGATATCATACGTTATCTTTCGTATCCCGCCGCAAAAATCAAAGTTATTGGCGCCGGAGTTGATGAAGATTTTATCAACTGCGGGTCCGGCGGCGATTTTGTATTACGGAATAAGCTTTTGACGACCCAGCCCTACCTATTATGCACAGGCGGAGACGATCCACGCAAAAATTTGATGCGCCTAATCGAAGCCTTTGGACTGCTTCAACCGCGTCACGCGAATTATAAGCTTGTGATTGTCTGTGATCTGTCACCTTCTACGAAAAAGGCATTATTGGCACAAGCCGCCGCCGTAGGTGTTCAGGATCGGCTGATTTTAACAGGCTTTGTTCCGAAAGCTACTCTGATTGCCCTCTATAGATTTGCAGAGGTATTTGTTTTCCCATCTCTGGCAGAAGGCTTTGGTCTGCCAATATTAGAGGCCATGGCCTGCGGCACACCGGTAGTTACATCCTATGGACGGCCCTTCACAGAAGTGGCAGGAGATGCTGCCATCTATTTTGATCCGCATAACCCGCATTCAATTGCATCGGCAATATCCTCCGTGCTGGATTACAAAGCCGCGCGTTATCTGCTTAGTCAGAAAGGCCTTAAAAGAGCGACTTCTAAGACATGGGCCCCCGTGGCACAGACTGTTTTAGCAGCTTACTCAGAAGCCGCCCGCTATAATCGTATTATGGAAATTTACCCACATTCGCAGCTGGCAGAGCGGGAGTGTATACTGGCTACGATCTCCATACAGAAACAAGCTACCCAACCGGCTGCCGCGGCTGTGCCGGTTTCCGTAGCAGCGCCGGTTTCTGCAGCTTCGAGGGGTTCTGCTTCCGCACTGTCTTCCGTCTCGACGTTGGCTTCGGGTTCCATGATGAACACCACATCTGCAACAGCTCCTCCGTCGGAGAGCGCTACTAAAGATCCCAATACTAAAATATGGCCAGCTCCAGCACACCGCAAAGGTACAGTCTTCATCTATCTGTCTTGAGCTTATCTAACAAAAGCATTTCTAACATAAGCTTATCTAACATAAGCTTATCTAGCATATGTGTGCGCTTCCTTTTTTTTCTGTAAAGAAAATCGGAAAGACTATCAGGCTGCTACCATATGATTAGAAAGGAGTATTAGTGGAAAGGAGCGACAATCCATGAAAGCTGTCATTCTGGCAGGAGGATTGGGAACCAGACTGCGTCCGATGACTTACCGGCGTCCAAAACCGGTTATTTCTTTAATGGGAAGACCATTCTTGGAGTTCCAAATCCGCTGGCTTGAATCGTTTGGAGTGGAAGACATCGCTCTGTGTCTGCATTATCAGGCTGATCGGGTTGAGTCGGTCCTTGGAGACGGGAGAAAATACGGGGTGCGCCTCCATTATATCTATGAAGAGACTCCCATGGGTACCGGGGGAGCTTTGGCAAATGCATCACAGTTTTGGGGTCAGCATCGACTGCTTGTTCTGAATGGAGATGTATTGGTCAATTTTAACCTCTATTCAATGGTTGACTTCCATGTAGCGCGAAAGTCTATAGCCACAATCGCTTTGGCGCGCGTTTCGGATCCAACATCGTATGGCATGGTGATGGTTAAGCCGGATGGGAAAGTGGCCCGCTTTTTGGAGAAGCCAGCCTGGGATCAAGTTTCTGTCCGCAGCATCAATGC
>JBMNNY010000035.1:0-15001 GCA_050942765.1 Bacillota bacterium
TGCTGACGTACATCCCTCCGGCTCGCGAGATTTCTATAGAACGCGAAACCTTTCCGGAGCTCTTAAGCGCGGGTTTGCCATTTTACTCCTACCGCGAACCATTTTACTGGCTGGATATCGGGACTCCGGAAAAATTGATGCAAGCTCACTTTGACCTGTTGGATCGCAAGATTTTTGCAGACTTAAATGGAACGCGCATTAGCGATCATGTCTGGGTCGATAAATCATCTCATCTCGGGGAAGAGGTTAATCTGATACCTCCGGTTTTTATCGGACCACATGCCAAAATTGGTGATGGTTCTGTGATTGGTCCTTACGCTGTGATCGGTGAAAATGCGATTGTGGAAAATGAATGCGAAATTCGTCGCAGTGTGCTTTATGAAAACACAATTGTGGGTGCTAACAGTTCCTTATCCTGGTCCTTGTTGGACGAACAGTCACAAGTCAAGGAAGAGTCCAGTATACAAGGGTTCTTGCTATCCGCAGACTCGGTAATAGGAAAAGGCTGCCGTACTATCAAGGCTTCAGAAACCATTGATTCTTAAGATTCAGTCAGGCCATTTTTCACGCCAGAAGTGGGTGATTACATTACATATGAACTGGATCAAAGGTGCTTCGAAATCTTGTCATGTCAATATTGTCGGACCAGTATTTGAGCCCACCGGCTATGCCCAATTGACCAGAAAACTGGCTCTGGGGCTTGATGCGGCGGGCATCACCGTCCGGATCAGTCCCATAAAATGGGGTGATGCGCCGGAGGGGGTTGATACTGCGACACGCATCAGGCTAAAGCGTTTGATTGGCACTCCGATTGCACAACGTATTACGATACATATCGGACCACCGGATTTGTATCGCAATCCGATAGCCGGTTACAGTATCCTGTTTGCTATGCTGGAATCCGATCGCATTCCGGCGCATTGGGCGTCAATCTGCAATTGCTTCTACGAGGTCTGGGTCCCTACTGAGTTTAATAAAGCGACATTTATTGCGGGAGGGGTACACCCCGGTAAAATCAGAATCATGCCGCTGGGGGTGGATCACAGAGTTTTTTTGCCTCCTCCAGCCGGAGAGCGTCCACATCATCCTTTCACTTTTTTGTCAGTGTTCGAATGGATCCCGCGCAAAGGCTATGCGTTACTTATTACGGCATTTGCAAACCTAATCAACTCCCTGAGCGCTCAGACATTCATGAGCGTCCAGACAACACAGGATGCTCAGAGTGTACAGAACGTCCGCAATGCCCAGAACGCACAGAATGTCGGCACTGCCTATAAAACCGGGGATGTTCGATTAGTGCTGAAGGTTCAGAAAAACGCCGGTTATCAAAGTTGTCGTGCCGAAATCTTGGCGGAAATTGAAGCGCTCTGTGCTGCAACCGGAAATGCAGCCGCCGCCCGGCAAATCGAAGTAATTAGTAAGATTCTGGATGAAAAAGAAATGGCCTCATTATATGCTCGTTCGGATTGCTTTGTTCTGCCCAGCAGCGGAGAGGGGTGGTGTTTTCCTATCGTAGAGGCCGCTGCTGCCGGTCTGCCGGTAATCACAACCGATTGGGCAGGCCCGGCCACTTATCTCGACAAAAATAATGCTTACTTAATTCCTGTAATAGGGATGATCCCCGCCAGCACAGGAGATCGCTATCAGGACTTTTTATATGGCGGCAGCCAATGGGCGGCACCTGATCCTGCAATGTTAGAACGCCATATGCTTGAGGTCTGTCGAAATCCAGGCTTGGCGTTAGCCCGTGCCAATTCCCAGCGCAAACATATTTTAGGCAATTTTTCCTGGGAATGCGTAATACTAAGGATAACAGGCCATATCAAAGAAATACATCGAAATTTACTCGGAATGAGGAGTGGCCAGGCTTGAAAAGAATTCTATTCTTATGCAGGGATCGTTTGCAGACCAATCGGGCTGGAGACACCATTCAGATCGAGCAAACGAAACAAGCACTGGAACAACTGAATGCTAAAGTGGATCTTATGACAACCTCCCAGGCGGAAAAAGCCGGTTCTTTCGTGGGACGCTTTTATGATGGCATGCACCTGTTTAATCTGATACCGGTGGAAGAGACTTGGAGGCAGGCCAGAATTGCAGAAAGACTGGGCATTCCATATGCTTTGTCCACGATTTACTGGAACATCGAAGAGTACCTGCAGAAAGGCGGGGAGCGCAGCGCTTCCGCCAGAATTTGGTGGCGAGAGACCCAGACAATTCGCCGCCTTTTGGCCGAAAATGCCCAAATCCTACTGCCGAACTCGCTCGCCGAAAAAGAGCTGCTTCTCAAAGACTTCGGTGAGGATCTGGTCTGGAAAATGCATATTGTTCCCAATGCTGTCGATGTGACGTTATCTGATGTCGGCCCTGAGAAGTTCCGTACTCAGTTTGGCGTTAAAGGGCAGTTTGTACTCTGTGTAGGCCGGATTGTAAGGCGTAAAAACCAGCTGGCGCTAATCCGCGCCCTGCAAGGCACGAATTTTCAGCTCATTCTGATTGGGCCTGTTAATGATATGGAATATTTTCGCGAATGCAAGGCTGAGGCTGGCGATAAAGTACACTTTATTCCGGAATTAACTCCTGGCCTGCTGGCATCGGCTTATGCCGCTGCCAGAGTCCATGCTCTGGTAAGCTGGTACGATACACCGGGGTTAGTATCTTTGGAGGCGGCCTTGATGAACTGCCGCATTGTCACTACGGATCGTGGTCCTACCAGAGAATATTTCGGCGAAGATGCCTTTTATTGTTCACCAGATTCAATTGAATCAATAAAAAACGCCGTGATCAATGCCTGGAAGTCTTCAGCTAAAAGCAATTTGCGGGATAAAATCATTAAGAACTACTCGTGGCAAAAAGCCGCCATGGCCACTTTAAATGCCTATAATCATTTTGAAAAAGCAGGCGTGAAACCACGCCTGCTTGGGGAAGGGTAGGGGAGGATTAAGAGTAGTTGCAGGATTAAAGGTAATTATGGAATGCACGCCGGAAAACACCAGATACATCTGCCATGTGCCGGACCGGTCGTAAACACTCCGCAGTGACTGGTAAGTACGTCGATCTGCTCCAGAGCGGCGACTTTGACCAAAATATGGGCCACCACTTTTTCAAGCAGGACTCCGTCGCAGAGCTTGAAATCCACAAAAAGGTCCTGCAGGAAATTCTCAACGATGTGACCAGGCTGGGTGCCGGGTATGTCAGCCGTGACAACAAATGGAATGTCTACACCTGTATGGCGGACAAAGTCGTCAGCATCGACCCAGAAAATTTGCTTATGAATAATCCCTTGTTTGACCACTTTGTTGGGAAACACATGGTCTGTGACATGAACCAGAGATGCCACTACGCGGTCCACTTTTTTGGCATCTGGAAGAGGCACATCCGCTGCCTCGACTAACTGAACCACTTTTTCCCCGACAACCCGTTCCGCTTTAATACGAACTTTTTTCCACATTGAAGTATCCACCTGCCTTTCTGATTTCAGCATATGGCCAAAAATCCCTAACTGTAACATGCCGAAAGCACAATCATACAACAGTTGCCTTATTTTTGTGCGGCTCGCGCTGGACACGCACAGAATACGCTCAGCGCAGTGCAGCGTGCCCGAAGTGCGCGCCTGCGAATGGGACATTAATTATAGAAATACAAGAAAAGAGGCCGCCCCGGGGCAGCCTCATTCTTTTTAGGATTTACTGTTCACCTATACGCCTATCTATATTAACTTAACGTTCTGGTTATTGACATATCGACCAGCCCGTTAAGGACTTATGGATTAAGGATCACAACCGAAGAACTGAAATACCGTCTGCCCGGGGGCAGGGCCGCTTGAGAATACACCACATTGACCTGTGATGACATCAAGCTGCTCCAGAACGCTTACTTTCACCAGCACGTGGGCGACAACTTTTTCGCACAAGAAGCCGTTAACGAGCTGGAAGTCAGTAAACACGTCCTGCAGGAACAGTTCTACGAGTTGGCCGGGCGCGGCAGCCGGTATTTCGCAAGCCGTGCAAAATGGTACATCCTGGGCGATATGCCTTACAGTATTGGTAGAATCAACCCAGAATATTTGCTTATGAATGAATCCCTGCAATACGACTTTGCCAGGGAAGAGATGATGCACAATGTTGGTTAATGTGGCGACTATGCGATCCACTTTAATGGCACCTGGCAGCTGGAGAGCCGGCGCTTCCTCTACGATTTGGGCGATGCACTCGCCGACCACGCGTTCAGCTTTAATACGGGCCTTTTTCCACATTCGTGTCACCTGCCTTTCTCTGATTTCAGCTTATGCTGGAAATCGTCCTATGTTTCGGGACAGATGACTAACTTATGCGCATTGTGCTTTAACCCCGGGACTTTGACCCCGGCACTTTAACCAGGGAAAAAGTCCACAGAACTTTAACCCCGGGACATCATCCCGGGAACTGCGGAACGTGCTCCTTTGCTATGAGGGGGCCTGCGAATAGCGACATATTCAGGAACCTGCCAGGAGGTCTTGGCAATTTGGGCGCCGGTTTCAAGAAAGACTTCGAAATTGATTAGTTCCTTATAGAAAAAACCGGAGTCAAGAGCAACTGCCATAAACAACTCAGGGACGGACTGGGCGATTATTACGGCTTCATGACCGCGATAATAGACAGCGAGCGGCCTAAATCCATAGCACGCCAGAACAATTCGGTCTGTCGGCCATTGCCATTGGCTTTGGCTTTGACACTGGCTTTGGTACTGGCTTTGGTATTGGCTTTGGCGCTGGTGACCTCCGACTTCTGCTTCTTCAGCTTTTACATAAGCCTGTGTGCCGGATTGTGCTTCAGGGCAGTGGTATCCTGTCTCATGGCAGAACTGATTAAGTGTGGCAAATACTTTAATACCCAGCTGCTTTTTGGGGTTGTCGCATTCCAGAAAAGATTCCGGAGTAAGGGGGATGTATTCAACCGCGGGAAATGGGCAGATTTGACGGGGAATGTTCAACATTGATCGCCTCCGCCACGTAGTTTACTGTATTTATTATATGCTACAATCCCAATTTTGGTTAATTCACTGTGGTGATTGCGGCGGCTGCTTAATCGCATAGAATCGCATAGCAGAGCAGAAAAAGGGCTGTTCAGTTATGAACAGCCTCCAAAAAATCGAGAGTCGACATCAAAATCGAAAATCGCCATCAAAATCGAGAGTCGCCATCCGCACTGGCCGAAGACTCGCAATCGGTACTGTACCAGCCGGAAATCTGCTATCAGTATTGGCCGGTAGAGAAGAGGTTAATCTCATAAAAACCGTAAGGAGTATTATTAAAAATGGATGTGCGATTGTCCTGTCCGGCAACTACTGATCTAACACTCCAGGAAGTGGAAGACCCGTTAACAGAATTCGCCGGGAAATAATGGCGGCGATTCGAACTCGAAAAAGGTGTGACCGGTGCAGGAGAATCAGATACCACCTGAACCTTGCGCGGCTGCTTTTCTTGGGCATAACTGCCAGGCGTAGCGTTGCGTACAAAACCGTTTAATGAGAAAATCCCAATTAGCGCCGCAGCCGCAGCAAACATAAGAATGCGGCTCACCGTCTTAGGGTTGCCTGGAATAAAATCGATCGTTGCCGAATTACGTAGTTCTTCTCGCACCAGGGCCGAAAAATCATAAGACGGCTTAACGGACTCAAGGCGACCCAATATATGATGAATTTCTTTTAATTGCTCCAGATCATCATTACATTGTCTGCAATTGATCAGATGCTGACGAATCTGCCGCTTTTCTTCCGCATCGAGCTCTCCATCTATATAAGCCGACAACAGATGTGAAAGACGTGTACAATCCATCACGCTACCTCCTTTCACCGCTGGAAGCCAAATAGGGCTGAAGTAATTCCCTCAGCTGCCTGCGCCCCCGGTGAATACGGGAACGAACCGTTCCGATTGAACAACCCAAAATCTGCGAAATCTCCTCGTAGGAAAAGCCTTGAACATCGCAGAGTATAATGGCGGCTCTAAACTCGGGAGACAGTTCCTTCAAGGCCTGGGCGAGAACGCCCTGGAACTCAAGACTTTCATAATCCTCAACTGGCCCTGCCGAATTATCCGCTATTTCACGGGTGATATCGCCCTCGCTGGAATGAATAGGATTATCAAGTGATTCCTGGCGAATCTTGCGATTCTTACGCACATGATCCAAATATAAGTTATGGATAATGCGATATACCCAGCGATCAAAACACGTTCCAGGCGTAAATTTATCATAGTTTTTATATGCCCGATAAAATGCCTCCTGGGTCAAATCCTTGGCTTCTTCGGGGTCGCCGGTCAGCCGGTAAGCAAAGTTGTACAATGCGCGCTCATGCGTTTGAACCAGTTTTTCAAATGAATCCCAGCTGTTTTCGATACTGGTCGCCGGCAGCGAGAACGCTTTGGATTGCAGCATTCAGACCCCTCCTTTGCAGAATTGACTTTGCGATTAGTAGAAAATCGTTGCCTCTTTACCTCTTTAATTGTATATTTGATCGGAGCTGTTGTCAAAAGGGGTGTCATTCCAGCAAATCATCAGGCATTTCGGTCAATTGGATCTGTTTTTCAATACGTTTCCCGTTGCGCATAATCTCAAAACGACAACGTGTACCCGGCTCCTTTTCGCGAATGGCATTCTGGGCCTCCGACGGGGTATTTATTTCTTTGCCGTCAATGGTGAGAATGATATCGCCTGCCTGCATGCCCGCTTTCTGCGCCGGACTGTTGGAATAAACTTCGTAAATTACCACACCACGACCAGGTAACACATTCAGCTGCGTTGCCAGTTGTTTGTTAAGCTCAACCAGGGTGACTCCAAGCCAGGAACGTGGTACATGCCCTTTGGTAATCAAGATATCCAATACTTCTTTGGCGGTATTGATCGGGACAGCAAACCCAATGCCTTGTGCTGACTGAATGATTGCGGTATTGATTCCGATGACTTTGCCATTCATATCAACTAGCGGGCCACCGCTGTTACCAGGGTTAATGGCAGCATCAGTCTGGATAAAGCCACCCTCGCCGTCCAGTGAGCGCCCTAATCCGCTGATGATCCCGGCAGTGACAGTGTCCTTCAAGCCATAGGGATTACCTATTGCCAGTACCCATTGTCCGGGCTCCAAAGTTGATGAATCACCCAGTTCTACGGTAGGGAGGTCTTCACCGGGGATTTTTAAAACGGCCAGGTCATTAACCTTATCTGTGCCGACTACCGTGGCGGTATATTTGCGGCCATCAGGCAAAGATACCGTTACTTCGTCTGTACCGCTGATAACATGTTCGTTGGTTAGCACATAACCATCCTTGGAGATAATGAAACCGGAACCCTTGCCGGTGGTTTCCTGTGGTATTTGGGGCAGGAAGCCAAAGAAGAAATTGCTATAGCTGTTTCTACCGCTGTTGCGGGTAACTGTATCTATGTTTACTACAGCGGCTGTCACTTTTTTGCGAGCCTGAACAATCGGTTCATCTATCCAGTTTTGCGGTAATGAGACCAATGTCGAGGACTCAGAAGGAGAAACGGTTTCGTTCTGATTGCTGGTTGTCTCCGGGGAATTTAATACTGATCCGCTCGGAGCATTTTCGGAAATTGAAGTCTTGTTAGAAGGAATAATCCCGGCCACTGCCAAAGTAATTACACAGGTAAACACCGAGGCAAAAACGGCCACTATCAAGACGATAATTAAAGAATCAAAAGATTTTCCGCTTCTGAAATTACTTGTCACTTGGATTACCTCCAGTCACTGAATTACATGAAACAATTTTATCAATTCTAGTCCTAGCATTACTCTTACCGCGGTTTATGTCTCAAAAAACGATTCAGGTCCTAAAAAGTTCCTGAAAAGCCACCCCTTATCTCAGAATTTATCCCCCGAAAAAAGCAAATGAGAAGGAAAAGGGCCGATAAAGTTGAATAAAAAATGCATAGTACTATGCATATGTATGGATTTTAGTTTTGTTTAGTTTTGACTTTGGTTTTTAAAGGGGATTGGACATGGCACTGAGCATGACAGGTTTTGGCCGTGGAGAATACAGCAGTTCATTCTATAAAGTTAGAGTCGAAATTCGCAGTGTCAATCATCGCTATCTGGATCTTTCCTTTAGAATTCCCCGGGCATATCTGATTTTAGAAGATAAACTCAGAACCGTTCTTAATGAAAGTCTTTCGCGTGGCAAGGTTGATGTTACTGTGACAATTGAGCCTTCTCTGGAGTCCGAGAAGAAGGTTGACGTAGATTGGGGCCTTGCCGATGGCTATGTGAATGCCATTAATGCTATCAAAGAACGCTATGGCTTGGCAGGTGAGCTTTCACTGGAATCATTGCTGACGATGCCCGACGTCATCAGACCAGCCGAAAATGAACAGGATCTGGAGGTTCTTTGGGAGGCTGTACGGCCTGCTTTGACGGAAGCTATTGAGGCCTTGTTGGCAACCAGAAAACGCGAAGGTGCCGCGATGGCAGCTGACATTGACAACCGTCTGACAGCGATTAGTGCGCTGACAGCGCAGATGACTGAGAGGGCGCCGGTTGTGATCGAGGCTTACCGCAGTCGTCTTGAAAAGCGGCTGGCAGAGCTTACTCTGGATGTAATGGCTGATCCGGCACGAATCGCTACTGAAGTCGCCTTATTTGCCGATCGCAGCAATATTGATGAAGAACTAACCCGGTTGCAGAGTCATCTAAGTCAAGCCCGTGATTTGCTTAAATCCAAGGAGTCAATTGGGCGACGCTTTGATTTCTTGCTTCAGGAACTAAACCGCGAATCCAACACGATCGGTTCCAAAGCCAATGACTTGGCTTTGTCAAATATAGTGATCGAAGTAAAGAGTGAACTCGAGAAGATACGTGAACAGATACAAAATATTGAGTAGGAGGTGAGAAGTTTGGCCTTGCCGAAGCTTACTCCGGAAGAGAAACTGAGAGCCTTAAAAAAAGCGCAGGAAATGCGGAGTCAGCGGGCTCGCATAAGGCAGGAACTCAAAACTGGTCAGTCTAATATTCGCGCTATTCTCGAACAAGATTCTGATGATGTAATCGCAAAAATGCGAGTTGCTTACCTGATTGAATCGTTGCCACGGATCGGAAAAGTTCGTACCAAGAAAATCATGACCGAACTTGGTATTGATGAAACACGCCGTATTCAGGGACTCGGAATCAGGCAAAAGAAAGCTCTAATTGACAAATTGGGATAGCCATGAGATATCCGGGCAGAAAGCCTGCCCGGATCATATCTTCATTGATGCAAAATTTCTTTTAACCTTTTAGACAGTGCCTGGAAGGGGGACCCTTAGTGGAAATAAAACTCATCAACATCGGTTTCGGCAATATTGTCGCAGCTAACCGCATTATCGCCATCGTCAGCCCGGAATCAGCGCCGATTAAAAGAATTATTCAGGAAAGCCGCGATCGGGGAATGCTGATCGATGCTACATACGGCAGGCGTACCAGAGCGGTTATTATTACTGACAGCGATCATGTGATTCTGTCAGCAGTGCAACCGGAGACAGTTGCAAATAGGCTTTCCAATAGAGACTCCGGCCCCGATCCTGAGGACTGAATGGGCAAGAACTAAATGGGTAGGAACTAAAAAATGCCGAAAAATGAAACTGCAGACAAAGGAATATTGCTGGTAATTTCCGGACCATCCGGAGTCGGCAAAAATAGTGTACTTAACCGGATACTACAGTTGTCTCCGTGTGTGTATTCTATATCCGCTACTACGAGAACCCCACGTCCAGGTGAAGTGGATGGCAAAGACTATTTTTTCTACACTAGAGAAGAGTTTGAAAAAAAGATTGCCGAACATATGTTCTTGGAATGGGCTTGTGTCTATGGTGATTATTATGGGACACCAGCCGCATTTGTCAATGATACGCTAAATAAGGGCAAAGATATCGTGATGGACCTTGACATTCAGGGTGCCAGGCAAGTACGTGCAGCGAAGCCTGATGCTGTTCTGGTTTTCCTGTATCCGCCATCACTACAGGAGTTGTGCAGCCGTTTGCAGCACAGGGGTACGGAAAAGCTTGATACTCAGAAGAAACGGCTGGACTGCGTGAAAAACGAATTAGCCGCAGTTAATGACTATGATTATTTAGTCGTAAACGATGATCTCGACAAAGCTGTGGAGCAAATCCTGCATATCTGGCATGCAGAAAAATTACGAGTTTCCAGGAAAGATACGGATTTTATGAATAAGTGTTTTTTTGACGAAGTCGAAGTTAATAAAGGTAGCAAAAGCTAGCATAAGGTTATTCCAAGCCTTTTGCCAGAGCCCGTTTAAGCGGGCTCTGGCTGTTTAATACTGAGGTGAACTGTAAAATGATGCATGATAAACCTGAGTATGTACGGGTAGCGTTGCCTGTTCCGGGCGGCGACAATGGCATATTTCAATATTCTGTTCCAGAAGAGCTTTCGTCTAAAGCTCTGCCGGGGGCGACGGTCACAGTTCCTCTCAGTTCGCGCAGAGTAACCGGATTTATTGTTGGTTATGATGATAAACCGTTTCCCGGAGTCAGAATCAGGCCGATTCTCGCCATTGAGGATCAGCCTCTGATATTGCCGCACTTGCTCAAATTAGGCGATCAGTGGTTGACGGAGCAATATTGCTCGTCTCCATATTATGGCCTGCGTCTGATGGTTCCGCCTTCAGGTTCGACTGGTACACGGGTGACCGTGAAGCCTGAATATGATGCAGTGGCCCAGCTGATTGAATGCTTTCACTTTCCGCCAGAAGTGCAGGATCAATTGCTGGATTTGCTTCCGGAATGTGCCACGAGCGGTCTGAGCATGAAAGAAATCCGAAATCGCCTTGATAAGCAAGCCATGCTGGCATTTAAGACACTGCTTGGAGAAGGCATATTTTTTAATGAAAGAATTACTACTCGTGGCGGCAGTGGGAAATCGATGGGCAAAGCTGAGTTCGTAGGCCAGACTGAGGTCGCAGCGGGGACCTCAATCTGTGAACTGGAACAACCTCCAGAATTAACTGCGCATCAGCGTGCGGCAGTCGAGCAAATACGGCAAGCTTTGCATCGAAAAGAGCCGGCCGTCTTTTTGTTGCATGGAATCACCGGCAGCGGAAAAACGGAAGTCTATTTGCGTGTGATTGGCGATGTTCTGGATCAAAAGCAGCAAGCGCTCCTTATTGTACCGGAGATTTCCCTGACTCCTCAGTTGATGAATCGTGTCAGGGCACGCTTTGGGCAGCAAGCCGCAATTCTTCATAGTGCGCTTCCCGCGGCGCAGCGGCGCAATGAATGGCATCGCATTGCAGAAGGTAATGCTCCACTGGTAGTCGGCGCCCGTTCGGCTTTGTTTGCTCCGCTGAAAAATCCAGGCATAGTAATTCTTGACGAAGAACATGAAAACAGTTATAAGCAAGAGGAATCGCCGCGCTATCATGCACGAGAAGTTGCTGAACATATGATGCGCAGCGCTGGCGGCGTTCTGATACTGGGTAGTGCCACGCCTTCGATTGAAACCTATTATCGCAGTGAAATTGGCCAAATACGGCGCTTGGCGCTGCCGTGCCGAATCGGAAGCCGTTCTTTGGCTAAGACAACTGTCATTGATATGAGAGAAGAACTGAAAAAAGGTAACCGCACCATCTTTAGCCAGGCGCTGCGCGATGGTATGACAGAGGCACTGCAGAGAGGCGAGCAATGCATTTTATTTTTAAATAGGAGAGGCTATTCAACATTTGTGTTGTGCAGAGAATGCGGCGCCGTAATGAAATGCCCGCATTGCGATGTTAGCCTGACCTATCATAATCCTGATACAATGCTATGCTGTCATTATTGCGGTTTTGAACAGCGCTCTCCGGATATCTGTCCTCAGTGCGGCGGAAGTGCAATTCGCTATTTCGGCACCGGTACTCAGAAAGTACAGGCTGAACTGAAACAGCTTTTTCCGCAGGCCAGGATTGCACGTATGGATACCGATACAACGACGCGTAAAGGCAGTCATGAGCAAATTTACGGCGCATTTGCGCGCCATGAAATTGATATTCTGGTTGGCACTCAGATGGTAGCAAAAGGCCTGGATATACCAAATGTGACTCTGGTAGGTATCATTTCCTCAGATACCGCCCTGCATTTGCCGGATTTTCGCGCAGCGGAGCGCACTTTTCAGCTTATTACACAGGTCTCAGGAAGGGCCGGAAGAGGAACACGACCAGGCAAGGTTATTCTGCAGACTTATAACCCTTCCCATTACAGCATTGAAATGGCAGCCAGACAAGACTATCAGTCGTTTTATGAAAAGGAGATTCGCTACCGGGAGGAAGGATGGTATCCTCCTTTCAGCCGCCTAATAAGCTTTACTGCTCTGGCATCAGACGAGGAATCGGCTGAGCGCGTCTTAAAAGAGATTGCCGCCAAATTATCGGAACGGATTGATGCGCTAAACAAGACGCGCGTGTCAGATAAGGCTGTGCGGGCAGAAATGCTGGGACCAACACCAGCACCAATTGCGCGTATCCAAAACAGATATCGCAGCCGATTAGTGCTTAAAATAGAGAATGACATCAGTACTGCTGACCTGCTGACTGACGACAAGCTGGGTATGAATCTGCGCAATCCAGGCAAGGGTATTACTTTAACAGTCGATATTAATCCCTATTCCATTGTATAATATAATAAAGCCGGGCGATCCGTTAGGGACTGTCCCCAATGGACCATTTTGACCCATTTGGGGACAGGTTTATTTGGATCGTTTTGACCTATTCGGGGACTGGTTTATTTCGCTCATTTTGGACCATTGGGGACTGTCCCCAATCAGTACATTTTGAGACGGTTGGGGACAGACTTAAATTGTGTAATATATACACTAGCGGTTGGGCTTACGAGGAGGGCAAGGCGATTATGGCTATACATCCTATTCGCGAGTATGGTGATCCCGTCTTGAGAAAAAAGGCATTGCCGGTTGACAAAATTACGCGGCGTACTCAAAAGATAATCAAAGATATGATTGACACTTTGCACGATGCGGAAGGCGCTGGATTGGCCGCGCCGCAAATTGGCCTTTCCGAGCGCATCATTGTCGTCGATATCGGCGATGGACCGATCGCGCTTATTAATCCCAGACTGCTAAAAGCGGAAGGCTCTCAGCGTGATGTTGAGGGATGCCTGAGTTTCCCGGGGATTAGCGGTTATGTGACACGTAAGGACGATATTGTTGTGGAAGGCCTAAACGAGAATGGGAAAATTGTTCGCATAGAGGCGAAAGGTTTTCTGTCGCGTGCATTCCAGCATGAAATTGACCATTTAGACGGGAAACTGTTTATTGATTATTTGCCACAGGATAAGACGTATACTAGGACTGGTAATCCATCATGACGACAACGGGCAAGGGCAAGATACAGACAATTTTCATGGGCTCACCAGAATTTGCTGTTGAATCGCTCAGGGCGCTTCACAATTGCGACTTTGTCGAGCTCTTGGGAGTCGTAACCCAGCCGGATCGGCCAAAGGGACGCGGCCTTCGCATTCAGCCGCCGCCAGTAAAGATTTTTGCAGAAGAAATTGGAGGTCTTCCAATCTGGCAGCCGGAGCGCGTTGCTGCCCCTGAGTTCATTGAGCAAATGCGCTTACTCAAACCTGACTTGATCGTAGTAGTAGCCTTTGGACAGAAAATTCCGTCGTCATTACTGGAGCTGCCGCCTTTGGGATGCATCAACGTACACGGCTCATTATTGCCAGAATACCGGGGTGCTGCTCCAATTCATCGTGCCATTATTGATGGACGTACCGTTTCCGGCGTAACCACCATGTATATGGATGCTGGCTGGGATACTGGTGATATGATTCTAAAGCGCGAGTTAAACATTGGACCTTATGAAACGCTTGGGAGTTTACATGATCGTCTGGCCGTGGCTGGCGGCGAACTTCTCGTACAAACGGTGGCTTGTATTCGTGATGGCAAAGCCCCGCGTATTGCTCAGGATCATCAAAAAGCCACCTATGCGCCTAAGCTGAAGTCGGAGGATTGTCTGATCCATTGGGACAGGTCGGCTGCCGAAGTTGCCAACCTAATTAGGGGCCTGGATCCTTGGCCATCAGCTTTCACATATTATCATGGCCGGCAGTTGCGCCTTTACTGCCCGGAAGTGATTGATGAAGAGGCAGGAAACTTTCCGAGCGGAGCAATCGTTAAGATTATTAGAGGGCAAGGATTTGCCGTTAAGACCGGCGCAGGAAGTCTGCTGATTAAGGAAGTTCAGCCTGCCGGCAAGAAAAGGATGCCTGCAGAGGCTTTTCTTCAAGGATATCAGCTAAAACAGGGTGAACAGCTAGGTCAATAGGTTTCCGGGCACAAAATGCCATAATATAAATGCCATAATAAATGCCCTAACATTTGAATATGTGACAAAGAAGGTGTGGAATAATGGGTCCTCTTTATTTGGGCGATGTAACTTTTCTTTTGCTAATTCCGGCGTTCTTGCTGGCGATGTATGCTCAGATGAAGGTGCAGGGAACATACAATAAATACGCTAAGGTTCCAGCCCAATCGGGGTATACCGGGGCTCAGATGGCCCGCGCCTTATTAGATGCAAATCAACTGGACAATGTGGCCATTGAAATTACCAATGGGCGGCTTTCAGATCACTATGATCCCGGCAAAAAGGTGTTGCGTCTCTCGCCAGAAGTCTACCATGGAAAATCATTGGCTGCTCTTGGAATAGCAGCGCACGAGATTGGCCATGCCGCGCAGCATGCCAATTCTTATGTTCCACTTGCCGTTAGAAACAGTCTGGTTCCGATCGCCAACATCGGCGGCAACTTGGCTTTTCCGCTGTTTTTTATCGGCCTGTTTATACAAAGCGGTTGGCTGGTAGACCTCGGGGTCATCCTCTTTGCGGCGGCGGTTGCTTTTCAGCTTATTACGCTGCCAGTAGAATTTAACGCCAGTAACAGGGCAATGGCAATGCTTGAGGGACATGGCTATTTGAGCAGGGTAGAAGAGTTACAGGGCGCCCGAAAAGTACTCAGTGCTGCAGCCT
>JBMNNY010000019.1:0-20202 GCA_050942765.1 Bacillota bacterium
GCCTTAGGCCGCACAATTGCCGCCATTTTATCGAGTTCTCTGACAACCATCGCTGGATTTATTGCCCTTGGCCTAATGAAAGTGGAAATTGGCGCCGACCTTGGCTTTACAATGGCCCGCGGAGTTTTGATTTCTGTATTGACAACTATTTTCATTCTTCCTTCTTTGTTGATTGTCTGTGCCCCCCTAATCAAAAAGCTGCGGCATCGTCCTTTGATTCCGGCTTTTTCACGGTTAGGCCGCATGGTTTCGCGCTTTAACGTTCCGATTTTTGTCCTGCTGGTCTTAATTGCTATTCCCGCCTGGTACGGGCAAAACAATCTGGCTGTTTCCTATGATATGGAGCAAAGTTTTCCGCAATCGCTTCCTGCTATGAAGGCACTCAACAGATTCCGCGAGGAATACGGTTTGGCGGACTCGGCCAATCTGGTCACTAAAGGACTGGAGCCCTGGGAAACACTGGAGTTGGAACAGAAAGTCCGCAACATCCCGGGAATCCAAGCTACTTCATCCATCTATAGCTTAGTTGGATCAGGTATTCCTGATCAGTTTGTGCCATCGGCAGTCAGCAAGCGGTATTACTCGAATGGTTATTACAATCTGAACATCACGCTTACGGAAAAGTCCAGTTCGCCAATTAGTGAGGCGGCTTACGAAGAAATCCGCAAATCAATTCTTAAACCAGATAAAGAAATGTATTTAACCGGGCAATCTATTATTGACTACGATCTGCGTCAGCTCTGCAAAAAGGATCTGACCTTTATCGACTGGATTTCAATCATAGCGGTAGGCCTGATTATTGCGTTCACTTTCCGTTCGTTGACTATTCCAGTCTTGCTGGTATTTATCATTCAAGTGGCCATTTGGATTAACAAAAGCATCGCATTTTACAGCGGCAACAATATGTACTACTTTTCAGTAATTGCTCTTGGCACAATTCAACTTGGCGCAACCGTGGACTATGCCATTCTGATGACAACCCGCTTTCAGGAAGAACGTCTTAATTACCCGCCGCGGGTGGCCATTGCACGTGCTGCCAATGAATGCGCCGGTTCTATTTTCACAAGTGCACTGACGCTCTGTGCGGCAACGATCGGGATCGGTCTGATGAACAGCCTGACGCTCGTAAAAGAGCTGGCCATCCTGCTGGCACGTGGTTCGATCATTAGCATGCTGGCGGTTTCAATACTGTTACCGGCTGCGTTGTTGCTATTGGATCCCATTTTCTCAGTTACGTCACTCAAATGGCCTTCCCGCAACAAACCGACCGCCTGAGGAGGATAATAATGCAAAGTACACGGCATGGAAAAACGCTGATAATTATGATCAGTATGGCGCTGCTGACTGCTCTGGCAGGTTCAGTACAGGCTCAGGTAAATACTCCGGCTCAAAGTCAAGCTCAGGCAAAGGCTCAAGCTAAACCGACTATTTATAAGTATGAGACGGTCTACGCCACCCTTACCAGCAGTGGCGCCGTTGCGGACATAACTGTTGTAGACTGGCTTCGAATTTACGGAACCGGACGTTTCGAAATACTGGATCCTACCAAGCTTACTGGCCTTCAAAACTTAAGAGGACCCGAAACACCTGCCCGCACCTCGGAAGGGTACTTATGGAAGGTTGACTCCAAGGGAGTTACCGATATTCAATACAGTGGCAAAACTGATTTGCCTTTGCCTTTGGGTGTCGAACTGTCCTACAAACTGAATGGCAAAGCAGCCAAGGCCGAAGAAATCGTTGGTCGTTCCGGCAAAGTCGAAGTCGTTGTCAAGATAATGAACAAACTTGGACCTTATACTCAGGAAAATGGCGGGCCGGCGGTCTATATGCCGATGACTGTTGTTTCTTCCGTGGAGATACCCATGGATAACTGTTGGGATGTCACTTCCGATGCGACCATGGCTTCACTGATCGGTAGCAAAATGCGCTATCAATGGCTGAATTTTCCGAATCCTGCGGCAGAAATGCGGTTTGCGTTTGAAAGCAATCGCATTGAGCTGGCAGCCTTTGATATCCTTCTGCTCCCGCAGATGCCTACCCTTGTTTCGCAGTTTAACTTTACTTCGCAGCTGATTCCGCTTCAGGAAAGTCTGGAGCAATTGGATATTGCTCTGGGAGATGCCCTGTCTGGAAGTCACCAATTATACAAAGGACAGAACGATTTGTATAGCGGCCTCGCTACCCTTGAAAAAGGACTGGGCGATTTGCTGACCTTGTCATCCGCACATTACGAAATCTTGCGTCAAATAAATGAGCAACTGCGCCCATTTTCCAATGATAAGCTTGCTCAGGTTTCCTCAGGCTTTAATATGCTGTCTGATGGACTCCGGCAGGCTTATGACGGAACCGGACAACTCCAAGAGTTGAATGCCGTGCATCAGATGATTGTCGGTGAGCTAAAGAAAGGCCTGGAAAGCATTAACACTGAGCAGTTGACTCAGATACCGGGAGCCGTGGATGAACTTGAGAATGGATTAAAGGAACTGGAAGACGGCTTGCGGCTGCTGGCGCAAGCCAATGAAGGCCAAGCCACAGTGATCCAAAAGCTATACGAGGCCAATCTTCAGGCAGTAGAAAATCTGAAAGCCTTTGAGAAAAAGCACTGGATACTTAAAAACTCGAAAGAATATAAGGAAATGAAGGCGTCTGTCGAACTTCAGATTGAAGTGCTCAAAGCATTGATCGATGGCGGCACCATACAGGATCAGCGTATTCCGGGACTCAAAGAAACTGCTGCCGGCGCATTGACGATGGCTAATGAAGTACAGGGAGCACGCAACGCTGTCCATGATATGAATCTGAATACAGACGAAATGCTTGACGGTCTCTCCAAGATGCAAACAGCCATTGATATCCTGGCGGAAGGCGGAGAAATTAACGGGCGCAACGTTCCTGGCCTGGACACAGCCAATTCGGGACTAAAAAGTCTTGCCGAAGGTCTGAACACCATACTTACTTCCGTAAGTTCCTTTATGGGACAAATCGGAGAGTTCATGGGACTGGGAGTTCTGCGCGATGCTATCGCAGCCATGCTTAACGGCGGAGTAATTCAGGGTCAGACGATTCCCGATTTTAACACGATGGTATCCGGCCTCAAAACTGCGAAATCCGGAGTAGCCGCTGCGATAGACGGCTCTAAACAGCTAGGCAAAGGTCAGCTGCAATTGTCAGAAGGCATTGGGAAGATTCGCACCGAAGGAGTTGTGCCAATCCGAACCGCCGTCAAGGAAGGCGTTGAAGAAATGAGTCGTCAGAACGCCGCCATGGGAATGATGACACGTAAGATGCAAAGCTATGATACATTTGCTGGTAAGCCTCAAAATGCCATGGGCGAGGTGCGGTTTATGTTCCGTATTCCAGCTGTCAAACCCTAATCCTGAGAGCTGAGAAACTTCGGAAAGAGGGTGACGCTCCATGACTTTCTCAGAGAATGCCTACCGTAGAGATGATAAGAGCAGCCGAAACGGAGAAGAAAAGATGGGCACCAGAGAAATTATCTCTGAGCAGGCTCTGCACATCTTCTCCGAAAGAGGCTTTGAAAGAGCCACTATTGAAGACATCGCGGAACAAGCCGGTATCGCAAAGGGCACGTTCTATTATCATTTTAAGAGCAAGACCGAGTTGTTCGAGTTTCTGCTGCAACAAGGAATTAACATGCTGCTGGAAAATGTGAATATTGCGCTGCAAAAGGGCGGTACCGTGGAAGAACGTCTTGAGGCAGTCATTAATGAGCTGCTGACCTTCTTCCAAAATTATCAAGAGTTTTGCCGGGTGATTTTTTCGGAGATATTGGGTCCGGCCAACCCTGCCCGCCTGACCTACATCTTCAAGTTAGCCAGGCAAAAATATCTACGCTCCGTAATCGAGCTGATTAAGGAAGGTCAGCAGCAGGGCATTATCCGGAATATCAATCCGCATACTGCCTTGCAGGCCATTTTGGGGACAATCAGCACCATTGCCATGAGTGAGATATTTCACGGGGAACATTTTGATAAAATGAAGGTGTCCAGTCAAATTAGAGAGATTCTATTCCGTGGAATTTTGACTTCCTAGTGCCGCCGCCCTTCCTGGCGCTGACGCATTAATTTGCCGTTAGGCGGCAATTACCGCCGCCGCCAAAATCCTTGCCCTTATAAATCCTATAAATCAGGAATTTGCCAGTCGATCGCCGACTGGCCGTTTTTTTGCAGAAAGGCATTGGTCTTGGAAAAATGGCGGCAGCCAAAAAAGCCACTGACCGATAAGGGGCTGGGATGAGCGGCCGTGAGCACCAGATGATGGCTGTTTGTGATTAGGCGGGCTTTGCTTTTAGAGTTATTGCCCCATAGCAGAAAAACGACAGGCGTAGATTTGTCATTCAGCAGGGTAATAATGCGGTCGGTGAATAGTTCCCATCCCTTGCCGCGATGCGAGTTAGGTGCATTGGCCTGCACTGTCAGACTTGTGTTCAGGAGCAGCACCCCTTGTCTGGCCCAATACTCCAGAAAACCGTTGTTCGGGATGCGACACCCCAGGTCAGTCTGCAGTTCGCGGTATATGTTCTGCAAAGACGGCGGCACAGCAGTTCCTGGCTGTACGGAAAATGCCAGCCCGTGCGCCTGATTTTCGCCATGATAAGGATCCTGACCCAGAATGACCACTTTGGTATCGGCGTAGGATGTCAGTTGCAGCGCCGCAAAAATCTGATACATGTCTGGATAGACTTTTTTATGGGCATACTCCTTAGCCAGGAACAGCCTCAGCTTCTGATAATAGTCCTTGGCGAATTCGTCGGTTAGAAGTACGTCCCAGTCATTACCGAAACTAATCATGGACTGCCTCGACTGCCTCCCCCGTCCGCTAGCTGAAGAATAGAATTTTGATCATCAATCCGGCCAAGACCAGTCCGAAAACCGGCTTAATGAGTGTGGCACCTTTCTTGATGGCTAAGCCGGATCCAATGTAATTGCCTGCGATATTGCAGCAAGCCATAATCAAGGCTGGCAGAAGCATAACTTTTCCGGCTAACGCAAATGAAATCAGTGCGGAAATGTTGCTCCCGAAATTAACCAGTTTAGCATTGGCGTTGGCACGCAAAAAACCGAATTTAAAAACCAGCACAAACAAGAACACCAAAAATGTTCCGGTGCCCGGACCGAAGAATCCATCATAAAAACCTATTGCCCCGCCGACAACGACTGCCATAGCCTGATCGCGCCGCGAAGCCTTCGTGAAGTAATCCTCATTGCCAAACTGGCGCTTAAAAAAGGTTATGACAGCAACCACAATAATCAATGGCGGGATCAGCATCATGAGTTTATCCGAGGGGATCAATAGCGCGACTCGTGCGCCACCTATTGAGCCAACCAGAGACGCAATAGCCGCCGGTACTGCGATGGAGGGCTGGATTAGCCCGCGTTTCAGGTATCGGACGACGCCAACTGAGGTTCCCAGGCAGCTCTGTACTTTATTGGTCCCCAGTGCAATGTGCGGGGGAACCCCGGCGGCCAGCAGCGCTGGCAATGAGATTAGTCCGCCGCCCCCCGCCAGTGAATCAACCAGACCGGCAAAGAAGCCGGCACAGGCAAGGAACAAATATGTGGTTGCCGTCATATGAGCACTTCCTGTCATTGGATGAAGTAGCCTATGATGCGCTCGGGTGCGCTCTCACCTTTTATCCCTTTTGTCAAAGGGACGGTTAATGCGTTGTAGATCTGTCTCAAATTGGACGCAGGAACCGTCCCAAGTCCGTCGTCCCAACGTCTCAATGTCTCATGTCCCTGTCTCGTGGCACACTGGAACACACTAGAACCGTCCCTCTGTGTCCTATTAGCGCTCGACTACGACAGCGATACCCATGCCGCCGCCAATACACAAGGTGGCCAAGCCTTTCTGGGCATTGCGGGCTTTCATGGCATAGAGCAAGGTTACCAAAATACGCGCGCCGGAAGCTCCGACCGGATGGCCAAGTGCAATAGCACCGCCGTTAACATTGACGATCGACGGATCCCAGCCCAATTCGCGGCTAACGCCTAGCGCCTGCGCAGCAAACGCTTCATTGGCCTCAATCAGTTGCAGATCATTAATGGTCATTCCTGCCTTGGCCAATGCTTTACGTGTGGCCGGAACAGGACCCAGACCCATGTAGGCCGGATCGACACCGGCAGAGGCGTAGGAGCGAATTACCGCCAAAGGTGTGACACCCAGCTGTTTGGCTTTTTCTGCGGAACATACTACAACCGCGGCTGCCCCGTCATTGATACCGGAAGCGTTACCAGCTGTAACGGTGCCTCCTTCTTTCTTGAAGGCCGGACGCAGTTTCGCCAGTTGCTCTAATGTTGAACCGTGACGCGGAAACTCATCGGTATCGAAAACGATCGGATCACCTTTACGTTGCGGAATCATTACGGGTGTAATTTCTTCTTTGAAATGACCGCCTTTCATTGCGGCCTCGGCCTTATGCTGACTTCCTAAAGCGAATTGATCCTGTTCTTCACGGGTGATGCCATATTTTTCAGCGATGTTCTCTGCTGTCATACCCATATGGCAATTGCCAGTCGCACAGGTAAGACCGTCCAGAATCATGGAGTCAATAATTTGATCATGACCCATCCGGTAACCAGCACGCGCTTTCGGTAGTAAGTACGGTGCCAGAGACATGTTTTCCATTCCGCCGGCTACTATCAAATCGGCGTCGCCACTGGCTACAGCCTGCGCTGCCAAGGCAACAGCCTTCAAGCCTGAACCGCAGACTTTGTTAACGGTCATAGCTGGCACTTCAAAGGGAATTCCCGCTTTAAGTGCGGCCTGCCTGGTGGGGTTCTGGCCTAACCCGGCCTGCAAAATCTGACCCATGATAACTTCATCGATTTCTTCGGGGGCGGCATTGGCACGGCGTAGTGCTTCCTTAATGACTACCGTTCCCAAATCGACTGCCGGCGTGTTAGAAAGAGTCCCCATAAAACTTCCGATGGCGGTACGAACGGCACTGGCAATAACTACTTCTCCCATTCACAATCCTCCCAGAGAATTTTTCGGCTTTTGGCCATATATGACAGAAATTCAACAAATGAGATGCTTGTACCTTCTAAAAGTTCGCGTTTTTCATGATATAGTTCATTCGGAAAATCATTCGTATTTCGAAATATAGTAGTTGCGTCCGCCTGTCAGTAAAGCTATAATAAATTCATGTGGGTTCTAAGTATAGGCCGCATAAGGGTTATTCCCCTTTGTACGGGTTTGAGTGTCAACTAGGCGTTCTAAAGGAGTGGAGTGAAAGTTATATGAAGCAATTAGCCATTCTTCGCGACTATTTCCGTGCTAATATATGGCGCTACGTTATTGGTATCTTTTGTCTGATTTTCGTTGATAGCATGCAGTTGGTCACTCCCAAATTAACCGGCACTGTTGCCGACTTACTGCAGGAAGGCAACCTGGACAGCGCGGTGTTGTTGAAGTACGCCGCTATCATCGTAGGACTGGCAGTATTAACGGCAGCTGGCCGCTATGGCTGGCGTATGTATGTAATGGGCTCCGCCAGACGCCTGGATTATTACTTGCGCAACAAGTTGTTTATCAAACTACAGACGCTGTCAGCCGGGTTTTTTAACAAACATAAAACCGGCGATTTAATGGCCCACTCCACCAATGATATTCAAGCCGTACGCATGGCTTTCGGCCAGGGTATCATGATGATTACCGACGCGGCTTTCCTTTCCATCATGACCATCGTCATTATGTCCAAGACGATCAGTTGGAAACTGACCGCTGTGGCGCTGTTGCCACTGCCATTGCTCGTCTTTGTAAGTGTTTTCTTTGGCAGGCAGATCCATCACCGTTTTCGCGCCGTGCAGGAATCTTTCTCGAGACTTACTGACAAGACACAGGAAAACCTGGCCGGTATCAGAGTTGTAAAATCATTTGTCCAAGAAAAGCCGGAAATTAGACTATTTGAAGAGTATAACATGCATAACGTCAACATGAACATGAAACTGGTCCGGATCTGGGGTTTGTTTTTCCCGCTGATTCAGTTCATTTCAGCGTTGAGCTATATTGCCGTCATTGGCTACGGTGGCATTCTGGCCACTAACTCAGAGATAACATTGGGCGGCTTTGTCTCTTTCCTTAGCTACCTGGGACTGCTAATCTGGCCGATTATGGCGATCGGATGGGTTATCAATATCTTTCAGAGAGGTATGGCTTCTCTGGAACGCCTGAACGCCATTTTCGCGGAAATTCCGGATGTGGCTGATCATGAAAATACACTGCCGGTTGAGCATATTGACGGTTCCATATCAATTAAGAACTTGACTTTCGCCTACCCGGGAGCCAGCGTTCCCGCACTGCAGGATATTAATATTGAGTTGCCCCAGGGTAAAACCCTGGCCATTATCGGTCGCACCGGCTCCGGTAAGACAACCTTGATCAATCTGTTGTTGCGCATGTATAACCCGCCTGCTGGCAGTGTTTTCGTGGACGGCTATGATGTCAACCTTCTGCCCCTAAATACGCTGCGCGAGGGAATCGGCTGTGTGCCGCAGGACAACTTCCTGTTTTCGGCCACTGTCCGTGAAAACATCGGTTTTGCCGGAACGGATTACAGTGATGCAGAGATTGAAAACGCCGCCCGTATTGCTCAGGTTTATGATAATATCGTCGACTTTCCGGATGGCTTCGAAACCATGGTCGGCGAACGCGGCGTAACTCTTTCCGGAGGGCAAAAACAGCGCATCAGCATTGCCAGGGCTTTGATTAAGAATCCCAAAGTACTGATCCTGGATGATTCGCTGTCAGCGGTTGATACCCAGACAGAAGAGGCGATCCTGCAAGGGCTGAAGTCTTTTGGCGCCGGACGCACCAATATTATTGTCAGCCACCGTGTTTCTTCGATCCGTCACGCAGATGAGATTATTGTGCTTGACGGCGGTAAAATCGTAGAGCGCGGCAATCATGACTCCTTATTGCGCAATAAGGGCCTCTATCATGACCTGTATCAAAAACAGCTTTTGGAAGAAGAAATTGCCAAAGTAGACTAGAGCCTGATAATCAGCCTATTTAGATAATCAGTGCGGCAGGAGTGAGAAAAATTGACAAACCAATACCATGAAGAGGAAGTAATCGGTAAGGCATATGATTCCCGGCTGATGAAAAGGCTGTTGACTTACGCACGTCCGTATTGGAAGAATATGCTGCTGGCAGTGCTGATGTTGGCAGTTATTACAGGAGCAGAACTGGCCCGCCCCTATATTACCAAGATTGCAATTGACGAACACTTACTGGGCATAACAAGGCCGATGCAGGCGTTTGAGCCTGGCAGCGAACCTGAAGAGGGGATCTTGTTTGAAGGGCGCGTTTTCGTCAGAAGGCAACTGAATGAAGAGCCTCTCCCTGACGCGCCGCATTGCCAGCTGCTGCAGTCTGGCAAGCGCTTCTATCTGGTTGAGGATGTTGCCCTTAATCCGGACACCGACAAGTTTGAAATCATCGAAACCGAAGATGGCTATCGTCTTGTGCATGATAATAAAACTTACATTGCCAGATTAATGGAACCTTCCGAAGTAGCTGTCTTCCGTGCTAATGATAACCGGTCGCTAATCCGCCTGGCTGCAATTTTCTTTGGGTTGGCGCTGATCGCTTTTGTTTTCAACTATGGGCAGGTCTATCTGCTGCAATACACCAGTCAGAAAATTATTCATAACATGCGGCGCCAGATTTTTACCCATTTGCAGGGGATGTCCCTGTCATTTTTCGATAAAAACCCGGTTGGGCGGCTGGTAACCCGCGTCACCAACGATACTGACACCCTCAATGAAATGTATGGGTCAGTGCTGGTTAATCTGTTCCGGGACATATTCACGATTTTGGGAGTAATCGTGATCATGTTCCAGCTGGACTTTAGGCTTGCGCTAATCAGCCTGTCAACATTGCCTTTGATCATTTTGGCCGCGATAATCTTCCGGCGTTATGCACGGGAAGCTTACCGCAATGTACGCACCGCCCTGGCACGCATTAACGCTGCCATGTCCGAAAACATTATGGGAATGCGCATTGTTCAGATTTTTAGACAAGAGGGCAAAAAGCATCGTGAGTTTGATGCGATCAACAAACGCTATTTTGCTGCCAGTATGCAGGAACTCCGTGTGTTCGCCGTCTTCCGGCCTTTGATGGACCTGATGTTTTCTCTGGCCATGGCCTTGCTTATCTGGATCGGCGGACGTCAAATCCTGGCTGGAGTAGTTTCCTTTGGACTGGTGATGGCGTTTATCAACTATATGAGTCAGTTTTTCCAGCCGATTATGGAACTGACTGAAAAGTATAATATTCTGCAGGCGGCAATGGCCTCATCCGAACGCATTTTCATGCTGCTTGATACAGAACCCGGCGCTGAAGACAGCATCCAGTCTCAACTGCCGGAGACAACGGATCTCCCCAAATTCAAGGGGCATATTGAGTTCAAAAATGTGTGGTTTGCCTACAACGATGAGGATTGGGTACTGCGAGATGTCTCATTTGAGATTAAGCCCGGAGAAACGGCCGCTTTTGTCGGAGCCACCGGCGCAGGCAAGACTTCGATTATCAGCCTGATGTCCCGGCTGTATGAAATCCAAAAAGGCGAGATTCTAATCGACGGGGTCAACATTAAAGACTATAATCTGGCGCAGCTGCGCCGCAACATCGGCGTTGTTCTGCAAGATGTCTATATGTTTACGGGAGACATTAAATCCAATATCCGGCTCAACAATAACGACATCAGCGACGAAAAAGTCAAGGAAGTTGCCCGCTATGTCAATGCAGACAAGTTCATCGAGCAAATGCCAGCACAATATGACGAACCTGTTGTTGAGCGCGGGGCTACCTTGTCTGCCGGACAACGGCAACTGCTTGCTTTCGCCAGAGCTTTGGCTTTTGACCCCTCTATTCTGGTGCTGGATGAAGCAACCGCTAATATTGATACCGAGACAGAAGTGCTTATTCAGGATGCCCTGTATCGCCTGATCAAAGATCGCACCACCATTGTGGTGGCGCACAGGCTGTCTACTATTCAGCATTCTGACAAGATTATTGTGCTTCATAAAGGCAAGATCCGTGAAATGGGCAACCATCAGGAGTTGCTGGCCAACAAAGGACTCTATTACGATTTATACCGCCTGCAATACAAAGACCAGCTGATAGGTGACGGCGAACATAACGGCGAGGTTGCTGCCAGCTCCAGTTCTACTGCAAATAGCTGACGTTCGCCTACTCGCGGTGCCACTTAATTCGTAACGGCACAAGCAGAATTGAAACGGCTGCTGCCATAGCATGTTTGACCCCGAAAAAAAGCTGCCCGTCGATCCAATCGATGCGGGCAGCTTTCTGTTTCAGGCTTATGTTAGCCATCGTGTTGAATTATTGCCTAGGCCTGCCTAGGACTTTTGGCGATTATTTTGCATTGATAATATCCTGCATGTTCAGGAGCGGTATGGATTCGTTCGGTACGACCATGATCTGAACCTTGTCGGAGATGCGCTCAATATAAGCCATTTGCACACGATACTTCAGAATTCTTTCGGTTAGCGACTTATCCAGCGCCAAGTTCGCTTCAGCTTCCGCCATCATTTTGATCTTCAGTGCCTCAGCCTCTCCTCTGGCTTTGGTCTGAGCAATCTCAGCATCCTGCCGCGCCATTTCCAGTTCATACTCTTTTTTCTTGGATTGCTGCTCAGCGACTTGCTTCTCTTCAATAGCCTGCTCAAACTCGGGCGAGAATCTGATGTTGGAAAGCGCTACATCGTCAATAGCAATGTGATAAGCCTTCATACGTTCTGCCAGTTCATGCGTGATGACATCTTTAACTTCCTGACGATGTTCCATAATCGCATCAGCGTTGTACTTGGAAGTGTTCATTTTGGTAATCTCGTTCAAGGCTGGCAGCAGCACAATATCAACATAACTCGTGCCAACTTCTTTATAGAGCTTATGTACTTCAGAAGCAATCGGCCGATAGTTCACAACTACAGTGAATTTCATCTGCTGTAAATCACTGGTCACCGCTTCGAGGTCATCGGAAAGCTTATTAGTCCGCACACTAATGTTTTCAACATGCGAAATGAAAGGAACGACGAAATTAAGACCTTCGTTCAGGGAGGTTTCCTGAACACCAGAAATCCTACTGAAAACCACTCCGCGATGACCGGCCGGGACAACTCGCAGACTCATCGACAGAAGCCATAAAGCAGCAAAAACTATGGCTGCAATTCTGCCAAAGCGGCGCACTTTAACGCCCTGAAAATGTTGCTCGGAGTTGCGTGACATTACTTCACCGACGATAATGGCCACAATAGACGCCACAAATAACAAACCAAAAACTGCAATCATTCTTCCTGACCACCTCCAGATGTTTTCAGTAGTTGTATACGGTTTCTAAGGATAAAAGTGTCACTATTTTTTCGTTCATACGGATGATTGGCGCAACATAGGATGTAACGATAACGGCGTCTGAAGATGGTTTGCTTCGGCGGTAAGCTCATGTGTCCGGCTCACGTTGGTCTTCCGTTGGCTTTTCGGCGCCGTTATCACAATCGTCCTTCCCATGCGCGCAGGCCGGCCGGGGATTTCCCCGGCCGGCCTCAAGTGTCCTACGGTCTACAGTGTCACTTCTACCAGATCGCGATCCATCTTGTCCATACAGCGCCTGATCTTAGCCGCCAATGCGGGGTCATTGTCTTCGCAGGCCGCCCTAATCTGGCGCAGCAAATCAATGCCGCGACGAAATCCCGCCACGATGTCGCCTTCCTGGAAACCGGCCTCACTGCGCAGTAACTCCTGAAATTCGCATCCACAGCTCCATTTGAATGCCTGAATGGAAAGACTGGTATGGAATCGTGAATCGCTATCATCAACACCATACATATGTAACCGCCGAATAATCTTCCGAACCCGATCGAAATCAAAGGGCACGTCGCGGGGAGCGCTCTCACCCTTGCGGGGCTCGTAATCAACCGCCACAATCATGCTGTTGATTTCGTCTTCGCTCCATTCGTGGAACACGCCATCGAAAAACAACTCGGTAACCAACAGCTCCTGAGCATAAATACAAGACGCAAACAGACCGCGCGGCAGCAAATCCGTACCCTCAATATAGCCAAGCTGTTCCAGCACCGCGCGTTTTAGCGCCAGGTCTTCCTCAAAACGGCCAGCCGTCTTGATGTGGTTCACAGAGCGCCGCAAGACTGCAATCTTCTCAGTTAAGGTGCGATAGCGGCGCACGACCTTTTTGCATGTTTTCTGCCGCTCCCGGGGACAATTTTTCCGCACTGCCTCCATCAGCTGATCGCCCTGCTCCTGCAATCTTTCTGCGACCGCCAAATCCGGACCGCTGGCACGGGTACGGTTACGGCGCGTTTTCTTGCGCCACTTCTCTTTTTCGCGATAATAGACCAGCGGACATCCCAGACTGTCCCGGGCTTCGCACATGCGCGCCACAATCGGCGGCAGTTCCGCCTCTTTTTCGAGCAGCTCTTTCTCCAGTTGCATCTTGACGGTGCGCGCCTGATAAGTGGCGAAGTTGCGGTCTAAAATAATGCGGATATCATCTTCGTCATAATTGCGGTAAAGATTCAGCACCGAATTATAGGACAGGTTGAACTGACTGACCAGTTCCTCAATGTCGCGCTCATTAGTGCTCGGAAAGTCTTCACTGCGAAACCGGCTCAGATCTGCCAGAATAAATACCCGGCCTTCGCGGTCAATGCCCCGCCGTCCGGCACGTCCGGCCATCTGAAAATACTCCATCGTGGTCATTTTTCTGAAACTAACTCCGTCCCACTTGGCGGGGCTGTCAAAACAGACTGTCTTAACCGGATAGTTGATGCCGACCGCAAAAGTCTCGGTGGCGTACATCACCTTAACGAGGCCCATTCCAAAAAGGGTTTCGATGATCTCTTTTTGGGCAGGCAAAATTCCGGCATGATGATAGCCGATTCCTTTGACCAGCAGTTGACGCAGGCGCACCAGGCTGCGCAAATTCTCAATGCCGTACTCTTTGGCCATTTGATCGACAACCGTTTCTACCTGGTTGCGCTCATTGGCAGTTAGGAAATTGGAGCTCTGCATTAGTTCATAGGCCATTTCCTCGCAGCCACGCCTGCTGAATACGAAATACAGACATGGAAGGCCAAATTTACTGATATAACGGATCAGATCATAATGCCTGGTTTCTTTAAAACGCGGCATTCCGCCGTTTTGCTCCGATTTTGCCATCAGTTCGCGCCGGTATTCCACCAGTTCTTCTTTGCTAACCGCGCCTTTGGACTTTTCATAAAGGGCGTGCTTCAATGGAACCGAACGTTTAAACTTGCGAATCACAGCCACTTCATGTCCTTTGATTTCGCTAATCCAGGCAGCCAGTTCCTCGGCATTTGGGATCGTAGCTGACAGTCCGAGCAACCGCATTCCGGGAGGCATAAAAATAATAGATTCCTCCCAGACTGTGCCGCGATCTTCATCCGATAAATAGTGAATCTCATCAAAAATGATATGGGTAATACCCTCGACGCGTTTAGGATCCTGATGCAGGATGTTGCGGAAAATCTCAGTGGTCATCAGAGTCACAGGGGCCTCCGGATTGATCACAACATCGCCGGTAATAATCCCGACCCGTTCTTCGCCATAGAGGGCTTTAAACTCCTTATACTTTTGATTACTTAATGCCTTAATCGGAGCGGTATAGATCACCTGATCATTACGCTTAATTACCTGATCAATCAGATAATCGGCAATTAGTGTTTTGCCGACTCCAGTGGGAGCAGAAACCAATACCGAATGACCGGCCATCAGCTCATCAATGGCTTCCACCTGAAAGGGGTCCAACGTATAATCCCGATAGGTTACGATGCGCTGCTCAGTCGTTTGCAACGACTTATTGTCTTCAGGATGCTTCAAATTCTACTTCCCTCACCAATCTCCTGGTTATTCCAGTACCTCCAAAATATATGCTTCCATTTGTGAAGCGTTCATAGCACCAACATGATTGACTTTTACGAATCCCTCGGCATCCAGAATCACTGTGGTGGGGATGCCGGTAACCCTGTACTTGTTACTCACTGCACCATTTTTGTCTAGCACGACCGGAAAGGTGTACTTATTCTCATGCATGAATTTGCTAACGGTATTGGCCGATTCCTGTACATTGATCGTCAAGAATTGCATCTGCCCGTCATATTTCAGGTACATATCATACAGATCCGGCATTTCGGAGCGGCAGGGATAACACCAGGTTGCCCAAAAGTTCAAAAAAACCGGTTTGCCGCGCAGGGACTCCAGACTTATTTTTTTGCCGTCCGGATCTGATAGTTCAAACTTCGGAGCAAAGTTCCCCACCGACGGCCCGATGGTGACATTCGGATTACTTTCAGCGCTGTCACTGTTGCCTGATTTAGCCCGACATCCGACAGCTGTCATTAATATGATCATCATTAAACCTATCATGACAATCAGGACTATGTTCTTGATAGGGAGCTTGCGTTTTATCATAACTACACCTCACTTTAGTATTATGAACTAATTCTTGCATGACAATCGCAAAAAGTCAACCTGTTAGGCCCGGAGGACGGCGGCAGCGGTCGCAAACCGGAACATCGCAGCGTATGATGGGGATGCCTGAAGAGGAGGAGTTCACATGAATTTTTCTTATCCGCGTCAGATCCGGCTCCCCGATGGCAGTGTAATGCCATTCATTAATCTTGATAACGCTGCCAGCACTCAACCTTTGGATATAGTCGCGCAAAAAACCGCCGAGTTTCTGTCATATTACTCAAGTGTCCACCGGGGCAGCGGCTATTTATCGGAACTTTCGACCAGGGCTTTTGAAGAAGCCCGCCAGCAACTGTTTGCTTTTGTCGGTGCCTCCCCGGAATTAGATACTGCGATTTTTGTTAAGAATACCACAGAAGCCATCAATAAACTGGCCAACCGCTTTGAGTGGCTGCCGGATGACGTTGTGATCATTTCCGAAATGGAGCACCACTCCAATGACCTCCCCTGGCGCAAAAAGGCCCGGGTAGTGAAGGCCAGAGTTGATATAAGCGGAGCCCTGGACCTTGATGACTTGCGTGTCAAAATCAGGGAGCACGCCGCTAATCTGAAGTTGGTCGCGATTACCGGCGCATCGAACGTCACAGGATATATTAATGACTTAAGGGCAATTGCCCGGCTGGCGCACACCTATGGCGCTCCGCTGCTGGTGGATGCCGCTCAATTAGCACCACACAGGCGTATTCATATGATGCCCCATGATCATCCGGAGCATTTGGATTTCATCGCTTTTTCGGGGCACAAAATGTATGCTCCTTTTGGCTGTGGAGTTTTAATCGGACCGAAAGAATTTTTTCAGACTGGCGCGCCAGATTATTGCGGTGGCGGAACAGTGCGCTCCGTGACCAAAGATTCGGTAATCTGGGCGCCTCCGCCAGAGAGAGATGAAGCCGGATCGCCGAACGTAGTAGGCGCAGTAGCCATGGGAATAGCGGCGGCTGTGCTTTCCAAGACCGGCATGCGCCAGGTGGCGCTCCACGAACAGAGGCTGCTCGAAAAGCTGCTCGCCGGGCTAAGGCGCATTCCCAACCTTACCTTATATGGCAGCGCTTTTGCAGGCCCTAACCGCCTGGGTGTGGTGGCTTTTAATATTCAGGGATTGCATCACCTGTCGGCTGCCAGGGCATTGGCTGGCGAAGCTGGTATCAGTGTGCGAAACGGCTGCTTCTGTGCGCATCCTTATGTACATCGTCTTCTGGATCTGTCGCCGGAAGAAATTGCGCATTATTCCAAACTGGCTGGTCAGGGCAACTTGGCGGTCGTGCCCGGTATGGTGCGTATTAGTATAGGACTCTATAATAATGAGAACGATATTGAAAAAGCCATCGCAGCCATCGCAGAGCTGGCACAGAACCCGCGGCATTATGCCCAGAAATATCGGGATACGGCTGCTTTCAATGAACAAATTACTGATCCACGACGGTTTTTCAAAGTTTGACCGGACAGGTGCCAGCGGATTACCAAGTATGACTGGAAAGGTGCGTCAGCGGCTTTTCAGAGTATTTTTCAAAACACGACCGGAAAGGTGCGACATTGAATGGCAGAATTCATTATTGAATATGGCAAGGATGGAATGGTGCGTATTCCGCCGGATGCCGCCGAAGCAATTGGATTGGAAGAAGGCAACAAACTGAGACTGGTATTAAGAGAGGGTCAGATCGAATTGTCGCCGCTGGCCATGTCGGCTCTGGAAGAGGCAGAGCAGCTAAAGAAAACCAGTGGCGAAAAGCACAGCATCAATTAGCGACTTATGGCTGACTTGCGGCTTCAAGCCGGAAGTACAAGCTGGACCCAGCGCCAGAATGGACCCAGCGCCAGAATGGACCCAGCGCCAGAAAAGAGCAAAGTAAATGCCAAGGAAGGAATCACTAGTACTGAGCGTCGAAATCTTGTTTCTGCAATTGATGAAACTTCATTCATGAAAGGTGATACCCATGAAAGCACTGGCTCTTTTTTCGGGCGGCCTGGATAGTATTATCGCGGTACGCATTGTCCAGGAGGCAGGCGTTACCGTTGAGGCAGTTCACTTTTTGCTTCCTGTTTTGTCTGATTTTCATCGCCTGCAGGAACATAGCTCCAAGGTGATGGAATCTGCGCGTCAACTGCAAATTAAGCTGCATCTTATTAAGCTGGGCGAAGACTATTTGCGCATCATTGAAAATCCGGCTTTTGGATATGGCAAAAATATGAATCCCTGCATTGATTGCCGCATTTTTCTGCTGAAAGAAGCCGCCAAGTTGATGAATCAAATCGGGGCTTCGTTTCTGATTACAGGAGAAGTGCTTGGGCAGCGGCCGAAGTCCCAGCATGAGGCAGCATTTAACATTGCCGAGCGGGAATCTGGATTAAAGGGATTAATTTTGCGTCCGCTGTCAGCGCATCGGCTGCCGCCGACGATTCCTGAAGAAAAGGGATGGATTAACCGCGAAAAGCTGCTTGGGATTGCAGGACGTGGACGTAACACCCAGATTGAGCTGGCTGCCCACTGGGGTTTAAAATACCCGGCTCCGGCTGGCGGCTGTCTGCTGACCATGAAGGAATATTCCAGCCGCCTGCGAGAACTGCTAAAAACGCAGTCCTGTCTGGATCTCGAAAATGTATTACTGTTGCGTTTTGGCCGTCATTTCAGGTTGAGCAATGACTGCAAGGCTGTGGTGGGACGTGATCAACAGGAAAACCTTGCCCTGATGTGGTTTTACAGGGCGCACCCGGAAGGCAGGACGCTGCTGAAAATCAGGGAGAAGAAAGGCCCGCTGACCTTGCTTACCGGACCGGCCGATCAGGATCTGCTGCGCAAGGCGGCTGCCATAACCGCCTGGTACGCCCATGTCCCGGAAGGAACCGGGGTGTCAGCGAAAGGCCTTACCAATGGCAGAAAGCATCTGCTAATTTCCGATGTAGTGGCGCTTGATCAGGAAGAAATGGAGCGCTTGCGGGTAAAGTAATCGGCATGTGCAGGGAGGCGCAAGTAAGTGCGCAAAAATCCCATTTTTCTATCCAATGCCATCCATTTCGCTCGCACTTACTAATAACTGCAACAGCTCTATAATCTCTGCATCAGTCAAGTGCATGTTAAACATAGCCACTTCAAAGACTAAGTTGCCGCATTGCAAAAAGATTTGCTGATCATTGGTAGCAACATTTGCTTCATCTATGTAATTAGCTTCAGACCAAATGCAGCCTGTGCCAATTCCCGGTTCGAGCCGGCGCACTTTCTGAAATTCACTGCCGCCCCGCACCGCAATATCGCTCCATTGAGCGAGCATCAACTGTTCCTCACCTTCCAGAAACTCAGCGGCATTGAGTGGATCCAGATAGTAAAATGCGGTCACCAGCATCCTGCGTTTTGCACTTGTCTCAGAGGAATCCCCGGAACCACCATCCCCGGAATTCCCGTCCCCGGAATCCCCCTCCCCCTCTGCTTCCTTTATGCTAAAGGCTCGGGAAAGGCCGGTCAAGTAACCCTGCAAATAGTGTTCGGCCAATTCATTGCCAAGGCGGGAAAAGCCCAGACGCACCACCAGTTCGGAAGCAACAAATATCGCCCGATCCCAGTCTCCCTCCGGAAGGAAGTTATCTGCCTGAAGCAGCATTTTTTCCAAATCTGGCAAAACCGGCAATTCGCTCAGATATTGATCCGGTCGAAAGATTTGCGAGGAATAAAGCGGCGCTTCCAAGAACGCCTTAGCAGCCAGCTCTGCACCACCTTCTTCGTAAAGGCGCCTCATAAAACGCTCTCCATAGCTGTACTGATAATACATCAGCATTTCCTCAGATAAGTTGCTGGATGCCAACAAACCGCTGACATCCCCGGGTTCATGTACTTCCGCCAAATACCGTGAGCGATCCTGATACCCCAGACGCCGGCAGACTTCACTGGCGACATACACGGCATTACCCTCTGCAACTGCCCGATAGGCCAATGCCCGTTCGCCATCGCCACGCAGGCTGGCATAATATTCTCCTGTGCCAAAACGGAAGTCATCATTGGCATGCGCCAGTTCGTGTGCCAGAATGGCATCCACCGTTTCAACCTGCCAGTTCCCCGACATATTTAATTTTGGCAGAATGCTCAGCAAGTTCTCTGTTACTATGTATACATTTTTATCGATGAAGCAATATTTCCCTAATATGCGCCGGGCATTTTTCAGCGCCTGGTATTCTGCCATCACTCTTACCAATGGATCTACTTCTTCATCCGTTTGCTGTGCGGCAAAATCCCATTCTTTCATCAGCACGTCCACAAGCCCTTCCACGGTGACTTCCAATACACGCACATGCTCCGGGAATTGCGAGTCAGTAATTTCTTCAATTAGTGGAATGACGCGCTCTGCTGAACCCTGGACATCTATACTGAAAGCGGGCGTTGCTGCTTCTGAGGACGCAACTGCTATAAGTCCCGTGACAAATATGAGCGAAATTACAAGGAAAAACAACGCCAAACGGTGCATCAGCCTATGTTTCATAAAAAAACCTCCCCGGGAACTTATTGGATGTCAGTATTTAAAACGCCTTTTGCAGTGAAATGTTCCTTAGCGATCGGTGTTTCTGGCATTTTGACAGATCATACCCGAGCGGATCTTCATCTATGACGGAAAGTGCATCGGGATCAACCTTGGCAAACTGGCGATGGCTGCCTCGCAGTTGGCT
>JBMNNY010000217.1:0-2942 GCA_050942765.1 Bacillota bacterium
TTATATTTTCTGCAAACCCCAGGCACTGATTAACTCTTTGTTCTCCACGAAATTGTTTGGCTATCAGGGTTCAACTGCAATCGTCACATTGAAGAACTTCGCTCAGCAGTTGATTACGGTTCTGATCTTCATTGTCTTCTTAAATCACTTCAGAATCGGAAAGCTGAATGTTTCGCTCTATTTCTTTTTCTTTTATTCATTTATGATGGGCATCATGGTCGGCACCAACTCCTACCAGTTTTATTCCCATTTCTCGAATTGGTGGCAGGCATTGCTGCCCTTTGGGGTTTATGGCGTTTGGGAGTTAATTGCCTACGCATTAATCTTGTCCGCCACTACCAGATTGGTCTGGTTTGAAATTCCGGGTCTGTTCAAAGGCGAGTGGACTAAAGTACGCGCATTCCGTGACGTCAAGTTAACAAGGGATGACATTGAAGTTCTGATTTATGGTTCCTTGATCCTATTGGTCTCATGCTTTGGCGAGGCCCGTCAGTTAGTCGGACGGCTTGGCTAATATTGATCAGATTTTTGCAAACGGTGGAAGAGACTGTCTAAAGAGACGGTCTCTTTTTTTTGCGGCTGCGAGACGCTTATAGGCAAAGCGTATATAGTGCGCAAACGCACAAAGTATTAGGGCGTAATCGAGGCATAATAGAAGGAAAAGGCGGCTGCAATATAAAACAAAGGAAACATAAAACAATGGAATAAAACAACGGATCAGAGCAATCAATCAACTTTCTGGCACTCATATGAGTAGGGCGCCAAGCGAAACGGGGGGAACGCTGTTGCAGGATCACTATTTTTCCGCCAAACCTGCGGCAAAACACGATATACGTCAGTTCAGGGCGGTGCTGCGCGGCAAAGAATTTACTTTTGTCACTGATGCCGGGGTTTTTTCGAAAGAGCATATTGATAATGGCACGGAGCTATTGATCAATAAAGCGCCACTGACGGGAGCGAAAAAGGTAGTGGATTTGGGATGCGGTTACGGTCCTATCGGAGTGGCAGCAGCCTACTTTTTGCCAGAAGCGGAAGTGTATTTGATTGATCCAAATGAGCGCGCCGTTGAATTGGCTGCTCAGAATATACGCCTAAATGGTATCCGCAATGCCTATGCTCTCTGTGGCAGTGGATTGGAAGCCGTGCAGGAGCACATGTTTGATCTGATTCTGACTAATCCTCCGATTCGGGCTGGCAAAGAGGTCATTTATGATCTCTTCCGGCAGTCATGGACGAAGCTTAATCCAGGCGGGCGTCTGATTATTGTCATTCGAACCAATCAAGGCGCTAAAAGTGCGGCTAAGTATCTTGAAGAGCTGTTTGGCGAAGTGTCCGAAATTGAAAAGGGCAGCGGTTTCCGGCTGTATCAGGCAGTCAAACAGCCCTAAGCCCTAAGGGCAGGCAGCCATAATGCGCAGGGCGCGGCTGCTCTATGGAGCCCAGCAGCTCCAAAATCGGCCTTCTGTAGTCCGCTAAAGTGGCATAAGCATAACCTTGGAGAGTCGCGCTCAGGCGCTTCGCCAGACTAGACCAGAAACTGGTCGGAGCGCTTCAGCGGGAATGAAAGCGGGGAAAGCTTATGTACCAAAAGCGGCGTAAACCTTTATTTATATTATTGATCTCAAAAAGGATTCTGATTGGTGCCTGTATCGTAATCGGCCTGATGTCAGCAGTCTGGTTTTTGATGGCGCCGCCGGATGTGCCTGTGTTGGCTCCCTATTCTGAGGCCGTGTCAGGCAGGAAAATTGTGATCGATGCCGGACACGGCGGTGTTGATCCGGGGGCGAAAGCGCCAGGAATAGCACTCGAAAAAGACATTAATCTTGATATTGCGATGCATCTCAAACGTCTGTTTTCAAAGGCCGGAGTCTATGTTGTCATGATCAGGGAAGCGGATCATGATCTGGCGCCAGATGACTTCCAGGGCGGCCTGGCGCGGCGTAAGAAGAAGGACCTGGAAGCGCGGGTCAATCTGGCTAATGACTCTGGCGCAGATCTGTTCCTCAGCATTCACGCGAACAGCTTTCCGGGTCAAACCTGGTCCGGGGCGCAGACATTCTATAATGCCGGGGAAACAGAGAGCAATGCCTGGGCGCGCGCCGTTCAAAACGAGCTTGTTAATCAGCTGGGACCGAACAACCGCAAAGCCAAGAGTGCCGATTTCCGGGTTCTCAGTGATACGAAGATGCCAGCCATTCTGGTGGAAGTAGGTTTTCTTTCGAATCCCCGTGAAGCCAGGCTACTGGCTGACGAGGAATATCGCCGCAAAGTCGCGGAAAGCATTTATCAGGGGACCGTTAATTATCTGGTGCAGAAGTATAATGAAGAACACAGGGCGCGGGGCGGTGGCGCACCGGGCAGCGCACCGGGCGATGGCGCACCGGGCAGCGCACCAAGCGATGGCGCGCCGGGCGATGGCGAGCGGTCCGGCGAGCAGCGCGGCGGCGCACCGGGCGTGGCACCGGGCAGCGAACCGGGCGGCGCGCCTGCCGATCAACCCGGCTTGGCGTCAGCATTGCATCCGGAAAAGCTGCACCTCCAGCAGGACGAAGCGCTCCTTTATTTCGGAAGTGTCGGCAATGAAGATGCTCTACAGCCCGAAATACGACTAATTCCCGGACTGTCGGAAAAGACCACTCTGGCAGAGCAGGCTACAGCGATTCTTACCGAGCTGATCAGAGGACCTGGAGAGCAATCTATACTTGTGGCTACGTTGCCGCCCACGACCAAAGTAATCTCAGCACAGGCGGATGCCAATGGGATTATTACGGTAGACTTTTCCGAGGAATTGGTAACAGAGTTTTGGGGCGGAGGACGTTCAGAACAGCTGATGATCTTTTCAATTGTAAATACACTGACCGAAATTGAGGGGATCAGTGGCGTTAAAATACGGATCGCCGGGCGCAGCGACGTATCGATCGGCGGGCATATTTCTTTAGATG
>JBMNNY010000020.1:0-20111 GCA_050942765.1 Bacillota bacterium
ACGATCTGATTCATGTTTACCCGACCATTCCGATTCCGAAACGGTCCCCATATCGTTTTGGGATGCCATGGATTTTGCCGGGGTTTAGCCGCAAGATCGCCAGACTTCCGCTGGACCTGGTGCATGTTCATTCGCCTTGGATGGCCGGACCATTGGGATGGCAGGTCAGTGTTCTGCGCCAGATTCCCATTATCTCGACGTTCCATACCAAGTATCTTGATGATATCAGCCGTTTCTTCTTTGGCTTACAGTTGCCGGTCGAAATAGCGCGCCGTATTATCATTGATCATTATAATCGCATGGATCAAGTCTGGGTACCGAATGCCAGTACGGAGCAAACTCTTAGGGATTATGGGTTTAAAGGACCGATTGAGATTGTGGGGCATGGCACAGATATTGTCAAACCGGCGAATCCCGAGCAAGCACTGCGCCAGGCGGAGGAATTTCTCGGCATTGATTCCGAGGTGCCTTTGCTGGTTTACCTCGGTCAATTAAAGTGGGAAAAGAATCTGTTGTTTGTGTTAAATTCTCTGCGCGAACTGAAAGATACCGGGTTTGTTTTCAAATTTGCCTTCATCGGGGAAGGCTATGCGCGGCCTGAGCTTGAGAAGGCGGCGCAGGACCTGGAACTTCCGGAAGTGAGTTTTCCGGGGTTAGTTCGCGATCGGGCCTTACTTACGTCGATTTTGTTCCGCTCGAAGTGCCTGGTTTTCCCGTCGCGTTATGATACGGCCGGTCTGGTGATTAAGGAAGCGGCTTCGCTGGAAGTGCCTTCAATCGTGCTGCGGGATTCCAACGCTGCCGAAGGAATTGAGGATGGAGTGAATGGCTTCCTGGGCGAAGAGAACCCGGTGTTATTTGGCAACAAGTTGCACGACTTGCTCAAAGATGAGGAGCTGCGGTGCGCGGTGGGGCGGAATGCTTATGAGACGCTGTGTCGCACCTGGGCTGATGTTGCTGATGAAGTTGCGGAGCGTTATAAGGATCTGATCAAATTTAAGGCGCACCGGTCGGCTTGAAATAATAGGCTTTGAGGCATTACTGGGGCGCTACTATGGAGTTTTTCGATAATATTTAATATTGAGGTTGAGGTTATGCCATAAGGCTCACTCCGTTTCTATGAGTGTGCCAGTAACCGGTTCGTAACGCAGCTGACCTTGTCGGACGTCGCCGGCGGAAATGGCTTCAAATTGATAATTGATTACTGGCAGGTACAAAAAGGCCGCGCTTAACCATTTGATGATTAGGCGCGGCCTGAATTTTTCGCGCAGCTCCGCTATCAGATGCCTTTTTTCGGCGGCGGCTTCTTTGTTCGCAGGGAAGGTAAGGGCGCGGGTGTGCTGGGCGGTGGCACGTTTGGTGGTGGCATTGGCGCGGGCGCGCGTACGGGTGGAGGTGATGCTGGCGTCGGTGCGCGTGGCGCCGTCGGGGCACGTGCCGCTGCCGTCGCGTGCACGGGTGCCATCGCGCGTGGCACTGCCGGGGCGCGTGCCGCCGCCGTTGTTGCCGCTTGCTTTATGATCATCATAATAAGCCTCTAGGCGTTCCAATTCATCTGCAAAACGGCTTTGCGGTTCGGTTCGCCAGTCGCCAAATTCCTCTTCCGCCCTTGTGAAGACAGTGTCAATTAATGCCTGGAAAGCCTGTTCGATTGTTATTTCAGGCTCCGTAGCGGCCGGGACATCGGCAGCATGGACGCAATCCTTGACCGGCCAGGCGGAGGCGGCCAGGCATTCGTGCAGGTCGTATCTGATCGAGCCGTTTATGAGATTTATGGCGGCTGAATCGATGTATTCTTTGGATTCATCGCTTTTCAGACTGCATTTGAAATTGGTCAGCAAATATAACTCGTGACGGTTGTTAAAGCGTCCTAGATACAAGTCCTCATGACGGTGATTATGGCCGGGGTGCTGGCAGTGGTATTGCGGCCATAGCGTACGAATTTGCTTATGGACTCTCGACAAGGGCAGATTGAGGGGTACATAAGCCTGACATAGGCGACCCCGGGAGCGCAGTCCTTCGATGAACCAGTTCAGGCGATAGCTTCCCGGGGAAACCAGCTCGGCGTCGGCGGGCAGCCCGCGTGGGTCATCCCCGAATGCCATCAGCAGCCGATCATAGGGCGGCTGCTCGATTCCGAAAAAGCTGGGGGGACGCTTTACAGGTACAAATGCTTCGATTAGCCCTCCATCGGTTTTGCGGTAAGTGGAATTGGAGAGCTGCAGGCATTCGATTACAAACTCTTCAGTTTCTGCGGCAGTTAAAGACTTATGACTATAGGCCATTGATTACCGCACTCCAATTCTGTGCCAAAGTTTTTTAATGCGAATCCGAAAAAAGCATACGGTCCAGGGAACGTTTTTCATCCTCAGACTCAAGCTCCTGGCGGATTTTGTTGCCGAACTCATCCATCTTGTGGCGAAACTCCGCTTGCTCCGAGGAAGCCATTTTCATCGTTTCGAGAATATGTTGCTCAAGCGAGTTGCGGTTGAAAACTTCCAGAATGAGGTCCAGATCACCGACTACGGTTTGGAACAAGTTGATTTTTTCAGCCAACAGACGGATAACATGCTCTTCAACAGTATCTTTGGTATAAAGATTAAAAATACGCACATCACGTGTCTGGCCGAGACGGTGGATTCTGCCAATACGCTGCTCAATGCGCATCGGGTTCCAGGGCAAGTCGTAGTTGATCAGGGTGCGGCAAAACTGCAGGTTAATGCCTTCGCCGCCGGTTTCGGTGCAAACGAGCGCCTTAATTTGAGGGTGTTCCCGGAAAAGCCCCTTAATCCACTCTTTGCGGTTGGGGGAGCAACTGCCGTCAAAAGGAAGGCTTTTAAGACCCATATTAGCCAGTTGCGCCATGATGTATTGCTGCGTGGCCAAGAACTCGGTGAAAATGATCACTTTTTCGTTGTCGCGGCTGACGATTTGCTCGATTACTTTTATTTTGCTGTTTTCTTTGATGCGACGGGCCAGTTCGATGGCGTGATAAAGCTCTTGGGCGCGCTGATCGAAGGGCGGGGCGGACGGGACAGGCGGGGTGGCGTCGGCGGAGACGGCGACGGAGACGCCAGACGGGGTGGCACCGTGGGCGTTGGCAAGAATGGTGCCGGGCGCGATGATGCCGGGGGCTGGGATGCGAGGCACAGTGGCGTGAGCAGCGACGCTTGCATTCAGCATTTTTCCCAGGGTTAAAGCCGCTGCAAACGAACTGCTGCAAATCTCGCGCTGCAGAGTGATTAAGGCCAATGAATTGCCGGTGCGCGATAGGTCATTGCGGATAAACTGTTCCACCGTTCGGTAAAAAAGACGTTCTTCTTCGGATAGCTCGATACACACTTGTTCAACAATACGTTTTGTAAACGCTACCTGGGTGTTGGAGCGCCGGTTGCGGATGACTACTTCACTCAAGAGTTGTTTAAGGTTGTCTACGTTACGGGGCGTGCGACTGTCAGCCACGAAGCGTTTGCGAAACGTGCGATAGCTGCCAAGCTGGCCTGGACGCAGCAAAGTAATCAGGTTATAAAGCTCTTTCAGATTATTTTGGAGCGGTGTGGCGGTTAAGAGCAAGAAATACTTTTTGTGAATGCCGCTGACGAGCTGGTAGTTGCGAGTATTAACGTTCTTGAGCTTGTGGGCTTCATCGACAATTAACATATCGAAGTTCAGACGCAGAATGACTTCGGCGTTTTCTGGCCTTTTAGCGGCATCGATGGAGGCCACAATGAGATCATAATGCTCCCAGTCTTCAGGGCGGCGCGCCGTCATAAACCGCAGCCCGAATTTATCCTGTAGTTCCATTTGCCATTGGCGGCAAAGCGAAGCCGGTGTCAGGATGAGTACCTTCTTGACCAGACCGCGCAAATAGTACTCGGTCAGGACCATGGCGGCCTCAATCGTTTTGCCAAGCCCGACTTCATCGGCCAAAATGGCCCGGCCGCGCATTTTTCCGATGACGCGGCGCAGAACGGCAAGCTGGTGAGGGTAAGTGACCACTTCGGCTTTACGCCAGCGCTCACGTAAATGCTCGAGACATAGGAGGCTTTCGAATCCGGGACGCGCAGCGATTTGCTCCGCCTTATATGAAAGCCGGAAGGCCTCCCAGGTATCAAAGGCTTTTTGCTTGTATCCTTTAATGAGATACTCAAAATCCTCGCTGCCTGGCAAAATAACCTCTGCCGGTAGTACCTCGATTAGCGAAGATTGCCCACTGAGCTCCTCAGCGTCAGTCCCAGTCGGTACCTCTGATTGCCCAACCCGTTTTTCATCAAGCACAAGTCCAATCTCCTTCTTAATAAGAGCAAAGAGGGGGCTAACCAAACCTGTCTCAAAAATTAAGTCTGTCCCAAATCGGATCACTTTAACCCGATTGGGGACAGTCCCCAATCGTCCGTTTTGACCCAATCGGGGACTGTCCCCAATCGGGTTAAAATGGCCCAAATAAACCAGTCCCCAATGGATCTCCCCAATGGATCGGGAAAGGAGGTTTTTGCCTGACCGTCGAAATTTAAGGATGGATCCTGAAATCTGAGTGGGAGGGATATGGATACAGTGGACGCCAAAAACTATCTGACTCATTTACTGTCTAGTCCCTCGTACAGGGGTCAGGCGGTACATATAGAGAAAATTGGAGGCAGTGAGGCGGTCTATGGTGATCTGCAGACCCCGCTGCCGGAACCTTTAATTGCCTCATTGCGTTCCAAAGGTATAGAACGCCTCTATAGCCATCAGGTGCAAAGCATTGAACTGCTGCGCCAGGGCAAAAATGTTGCTGTGGTGACTTCAACAGCCAGCGGCAAATCGCTTTGCTATAATTTACCGGTGCTTGAGACAATGCTGTCCAACAGTCAGGCTCGCGCACTCTATATTTATCCCACCAAAGCGCTGGCTCAGGATCAGCTGCGCGGATTGCAGCGTCTGGTGGAAGCCGCGCCCGGGCTGGAGTTATTGTCGGGTGCCTATGATGGCGATACACCTCCCGACACCAGGCGTCGCCTGCGTGACCGGGGCAGGATCATTCTGACCAATCCCGATATGCTTCACCAGGGTATTTTGCCCAAACATACCGGTTGGGCTCATTTTTTTGCCAATCTTAAATATGTCGTCATCGATGAGATTCATAGCTACCGGGGCGTCTTCGGCTCGAATGTGGCCAACGTTATGCGCCGCTTGCGCCGCATTTGCGAACTTTACGGCTCCAATCCCCAGTTTATCTGCTGCTCAGCGACGATTGCCAACCCGGGAGAATTATGTCAAAAGATTACCGGCGTTGACATCGATGTCATCGATAAGAACGGCGCGCCTTCCAGCGAACGCTACTTTGTGTTCTGGAATCCGCCCTTCATTGATACGGGACGCACCGAGCGCCGCAGCAGCAATCTGGAAGCTGCTGAGCTTATGTGTGAGCTCATCAAGAACCGGCACGCCACGATCGCCTTTGGCAAAGCCCGCATTGTGGCGGAGCTGCTCTATCGCTATTGTCAGGAAATGCTTCAGAAAGTCAGCCCGTCGCTGGCGAAGGCCATTAGTCCTTACCGGGGCGGCTATCTTCCGGAAGAGCGCCGCGAAATTGAGCGCCGTCTCTTTGAAGGAGAGCTGGTGGGAGTCACCAGCACCAATGCGCTTGAGCTTGGCATTGATATCGGGGCACTGGAAGCCGCCATTATCGTTGGCTACCCGGGCTCAATCGCCAGCACCTGGCAGCAAGCCGGCCGCGCCGGGCGGGGTAAAGAACCTTCGCTGGTCTTTTTTATACCGCATAACACACCCATTGATCAGTATCTCGCGCAAAAACCCAGTTACTTCATGGGGCGCAACCCGGAAAATGCCGTCATTGATCCGGGCAATCCGCACATCCTCCTCGGACAGTTACGGGCGGCCGCGTTTGAAAAGCCGCTCTCACCAAAGGATGTCGAGGAGTTCGGAGAATTTGGTCCTGGCCTCATGCACATACTCAGTGATAATCAGGATGTCGTCTGGGATGGCTTTAGCTGGCGCTGGCGGGGACGCGGTTTTCCGGCGGCACAGGTTAATCTGCGCAACATGTCGGACAACACTTTTTCAATTGTCGACATTTCATCAGGTAATAAGGTCATCGGATCATTGGACGAACCGAGCGCTTTTCAGCAGATTTATGAACAGGCCATCTACATGCATGAGGGCGAAACTTACTTCGTCCGCAAAATGGATTTGCAGCAGCGCGTGTCATTTGTAGAAAAGGCGGATGTGGATTACTATACCCAGTCGATTACGGAAATCAAGGTACAAGTGCATGAGTCGACCGAGGAAGGCCACCTTAACGAATCCAATCTGGTACATGGTGACGTAGCTGTTAATATTAAGCCCTACATGTTCCGCAAGATCAAATTTGGTTCACGCGATAGCATTGGTTACGGCAAGATCGATCTTCCGCCGCAGATTATGGAAACCACGGCTACCTGGCTAATCCCGCCAGTCAAAGCCCTTAACAATGTGCGTAAATACGGTCGCGAACCTCTGGAAGGGCTGCTCGGGATGGCAAATATCATCGCCGAAGTGCTGCCAGTCTTCGTTATGTGCGATACAGCGGACATCGGTTCCGTAGTGGATGTAACCAATACCGGACTGCCCTCCATATTTATTTATGATAAATATCCGGGCGGGCTCGGATTCTCCCGAAGAGCATTTGATCATATGGAGGAAATCCTGCAAGCCGGGCTGGAAATGATTAATGGCTGCTCCTGTGAAATTGGGTGCCCGTCCTGTGTGGGCTCACCGATACCTCCATTTTCGCAGCTGGATCCGGACACTAACGCCAGGGGACGGATCCCTGATAAAGAAGCCGCCAAAATGTTATTGCATGAGATTTTGGGTCTGCCACCCTATATTCCCCAAGCGCCAGCAGCTTCCGAACTAGCGAGGAGCGGTGCTGGCGGTCCATACGGCGCATGTGGCGGTGGCACCATCGGTGCCGGCGGAGCCATTGATGCCAGCGGAGCGAACGGTATGGGTTATCCTGCTGGGGCTGGAGCTGGCGCTGGTTTTGGGCCAGGCCAGCAGGGGCAAATGCCTTCTGCCAGGCCACCCGCGGCCGAGCCGTTGCCAGAGCATCTGGAAAGACGTATCCGACAGCAATTGCAGCAACTCAAAAAGAGGGAGTGACTCTAGACAATGAGAATCGCAATTATTGGAGGTACCGGAGTATATGATCCCCGCATCCTGACTAATATCCGAGAAGTGTATGCTGCCACCCCCTATGGAGACATAGCTGTTATGGTGGGAACGTACCATGGAGAGGAAATCGGCTTCCTGGCGAGGCATGGTAAGGGACATACTGTGCCACCGCATCAGATCAATTACCGCGCAAACATGTGGGGGCTGGCGCGGCTGGGAGTTAAGCGGGTGCTGACCACTACCGCTGTTGGTTCACTCAATCCTGACATGGAACCAGGCGATTTCGTACTCATAGATCAGTTCATCGATTTTACCAAGGCCCGTCCGTCAACCTATTTTGACGGCACTGATGGCAATGTGGTGCATTTGGATTATACAGAACCGTATTGTCCCGAGGTACGGGCGTCCATTCGTAAAGCAGCTGAAGAAAAAGGCATTCCGATTAAATCCGGGGGATGCTATGTTTGCACGGAAGGGCCGCGCTTTGAGACCAAGGCGGAAATATTGGCCTATCAGCGGATGGGCGGCGATCTGGTCGGAATGACCAATGTTCCAGAGGTAGTCCTGGCCCGCGAACTCGGAATGTGCTATGCCACGATTTCGATGGTGACCAATTTTGCAGCCGGTATCAGCAGCGAGCCGCTGACTCATGAGGAAGTCTTGGAAGTCATGGCTGCCAATGGAGAGCGACTGAAAACGTTGTTGATGAGCGCACTTCCGCTGATTCCAGAGCAGCGCGGCTGCCATTGCGATCACAATAAGAAGCCAATGGTGGAAAGGGGATACTAGTTTGCCCAGAGTACCTGCAATTGTCTGGCAAGATGGTGTTCTCAGGCTGCTAGATCAACGCCGCTTGCCCCTGGAAATTGCCTATGTAGACTGCCAGAACCATGGCGCAGTCGCCAGCGCGATTAAAAAAATGGTAGTCAGAGGAGCGCCGGCTATTGGATCCGCTGCCGCCTATGGGTTGCTGCTGGCGGCACGCGCCTTTGCTGCCTGCTCCGCCTCCGCTGCCTGCTCTGCAGAACAGTCTTTTGATCAATTTAAACGACAACTGGCTTCGGCGGCCGAGGAGTTGCGCAGCACACGGCCTACGGCTGTTAACTTGGAGTGGGCCTTAAAGCGCGCTTTGGCGGCGGTTGATCGAACCGGGTCGCCCGCGGAGGCAGTCCAGGTGCTTGAACGCGAAGCCGCCCTCATTGCCAGTGAAGATATTGAGGCTAACCGGGCGATTGGGAAATATGGGGCGGCGCTGGTCAAGGATGGGGCTAATATCATCACCCACTGCAATGCAGGAGCACTGGCAACAGTAGATTATGGCACGGCTTTGGGTGTGATCCGGGCGGCGCATGAAGAAGGCAAAAGAATTCACGTCTATGCCGACGAGACGCGACCCTACTTACAGGGTGCCAGGCTGACGGCCTGGGAATTGATGCAGGACGGGATACCGGTAACGCTAATCACGGATAATATGGCTGCCTGGGTGATGAGCTTCAAAAAGGCTGACATGGTTATTGTCGGGGCTGACCGGGTAGCGGCTAACGGCGACGTGGCTAACAAAATTGGAACCTATGGCCTGGCCGTGCTGGCTAATTATCATAAAATTCCGTTTTATGTAGCAGCGCCCCTGTCAAGTATTGACTTGTCCATTGAGAGCGGGCAGAACATAATCATTGAAGAACGTGATCCGGAGGAAGTGACCCATGTGGCAGGGCAACAGGTGGCACCCTCTGGTGTGACAGTTTTTAATCCAGCATTTGATGTGACTCCGGCCGCACTAGTCACAGCCGTGATCACCGAAAAGGGTATTTTTAGCGGAAATGCGGCCGCCGGCTTAAAATCATTGGGGGTGTCCCATTGAAAATTCAGGAGTATAGAAGAAGATTATTGAAGGCTGGCATCCTGATGGTCCTGCTTGTAGTGATCGATCAGGTTACCAAAATAGTGGCAGATATCATTTTATCGGAGCAGACCATTTCGGTAATCGGGGAGTTTTTCCAACTTGATTTGGCATATAATCCTGGTTTTGGGTTCAGTCTCGGAACCGGTTGGCCACAATGGCTGACGATGGCGGTTAAGATATCGATTCCTTTGCTGGCCGCCATTTTTACTATTTTCCGACTCAAGTCTGATGATTGCACGCGCCTGGAAGCCCTGTCGCTGACCCTGCTGACGTCCGGCGCGTTTGGCAACCTGATTGATCGACTGGTGCATGGATACGTTATTGATTTCCTGCTATTCAAAATGTATGGTTTCTTGGGATTTGAATACTGGCCTACTTTTAACATCGCCGATGTTTTGATTGTATCAGGGACGATTGGGTTCGCCCTTACCCAGTTCCTGGCGGCAATCAAAGAGCATAAAGCAGAAAAGATGAAATCCGGGACAGAAGTTCCCGTGGCAGATGGGATGATCGGGGCGGCTGATGGGGACGAAGCGGCCGAGGCGAGCGAAGCGAGTGATGCGGCCGAAGAGACCGATGCTGCTGGTGCAGAAGAAGGCGCGGCAGTGCCACAAGATGCGCCGGATACTACGCCGGAGATCGTGCCAGAGAAGACTGCGCCAGAGGAAACCGCACCAGAGGAGACCGTGCCAGAGAACGCGCCCGAAACGCGGGAAGAGAGGGAAGGCTGATGCATTCAATAGTCCGAGATATGAGTTTGGCACCAGAAGGTCATCTAAAGATTGACTGGGCCTGGCAGCATATGCCGCTTTTAAACGCCCTGAAAAGAGAATTTGAAGAAAGCCGTCCATTTCTCAATAAGCGGATGGCTGTTTCAGTACACTTGGAGGCTAAAACCGCCTGTCTGGCGCTGGTGCTTAAGGCAGGCGGCGCAGATGTAGCAGTTACCGGTTCGAATCCGCTGTCGACTCAGGATGCTATTGCTGCGGCACTGGTGGAACGGGGAGTTCCGGTGTTTGCCTGGCATAATGCTACCGCGGAGGAATATACAGCCCACCTGGCGGCCACTCTTGACATCAAGCCGGAGCTTTTCCTGGATGATGGCGGCGACCTTACTGCGATGCTACACAGCGAAAAAAGATCGTTGCTGCCCGACGTGAAAGGCGGTTGCGAAGAAACCACTACCGGTCTGATGCGGATGCGGGCGATGGCCAAAGAAGGCAAACTGGCTTTTCCGATGATTGCCGTCAATGATGCTGACTGCAAGCATCTGTTTGATAACCGCTACGGAACCGGTCAGTCAGTCTGGGACGGGATAATGAGAACCACCAACTTGATTGTGGCTGGCAAAACTGTTGTCGTCGCAGGATTCGGATGGTGCGGTAAAGGAGTGGCCATGCGTGCCAAGGGTTTGGGCGCAAATGTCATTGTTACCGAAGTAGATCCGGTGAAAGCTTTGGAAGCTGTCATGGAAGGGTATCGCGTCATGCCGATGCAGGAAGCGGCCCCGCTAGGAGATATCTTCATTACCGTCACAGGTTGCCGTGATGTAATCGGGCGTAGTCATTTTGAACATATGAAAGACGGAGCTTTGCTCTGTAACGCCGGACATTTTGATGTCGAAGTTAATACGAAGGAGCTAAAAGAACTGTCTACAGCGCAGCGGCTGGTTAGAAAAAATATTGAAGAATTTACGATGCCAGACGGACGTCGGCTGCATCTGATTGGCGAAGGCCGACTAGTCAATCTGGCGGCTGGCGATGGTCATCCGGTGGAGATTATGGATATGTCCTTTGCCATTCAGGCATTATCATTAGAATACCTGGGCCGGGAGGCACATAACCTGAAGCCGGGAGTGCATCCGGTGCCAGCTGAGATCGATAATCGCGTCGCACGCCTGAAACTGAGCTCACTAGGCTGCCGGATCGATGACTTGAGTGAAGAGCAGCGAAAATACTTGAATGGGTGGGAAGCCTGAAAATGCTTACGAAAATTGATAATGTCTGGGTCATAACTCCGCGGGCGTCTCAGCCGCAAGGAACAACTCCAGATTCGCAAGCAACTAATGCGGTTGATGTCTTTTATGGTTGCGTAATCATCGAAGATGATACGATAGTTTATGCCGGAAAACCCGAAGAATGGAACGGCTGTACGGATTGCGAGGCGGCGCGTGGCAGCGCAGACCGTAACGCTGATCATAGCGTTGGCCGCAGCGCAGATCGCAGCATCGCAGACCGCACCACAGGCAAACCCCAATGTGAATGCGAATTTGACGCACTTGTTGACGGGAAGGGGAAAATCCTGATTCCCGGTTTGATGAACTGTCATACACACGTACCAATGGTAATGCTGCGTGGACTGGCTGATGATTTGGAACTGCACACCTGGCTTCAGCAGGCAGTCTTTCCGATTGAGAATGGCATGACTCCGGAAGATGTTTATTGGGCTACAAAAGTAGGTATTGCGGAGATGATTCGTGGCGGAACGACCTGTTTCGCCGATATGTATTTTCATATGGATTCGCTTGCGCAGGCGGTTGCGGAAGCCGGAATCAGGGCGGTTCTGTCATGGGGATTTGGCAATGTTGGCGGTAATGGCGAAGCAAAGCTGGCGAACAGTCTCGATTTCGCCTTGCGCCATAGAAACGGTGCTGATGGCAGAATTACTACGATGCTGGGGCCGCATGCTCCTTACACCTGTTCGCCGGATTTTCTGAAAGAAGTTGCCGCTCTGGCCCGTGAGTATGAGTTTCCGATTCATATTCATGTTTCGGAAACCGCCCATGAAGTCAGTCAAATAAAGGAACAGTATGGTAAGACCCCTGTAGAATTGCTGGAAGAGGTTGGTCTATTCGGCACCAGGATGCTGGCAGCCCATGGGGTGCACCTTAGCGACAGAGATATGGAAATATTAGCAGCCCATGGCGCTTCGGTGGCTCATTGTCCGGCGTCCAATCTGAAGCTGGCCAGTGGAATTGCTGCTGTAGACAGGATGGCAGCCAAAGGTGTGAACGTCTGTCTTGGAACGGATGGGGCAGCCAGTAACAATACTCTGGACATGATTTCCGAAATGCGTCTGGCAGCGCTCTTGGCGAAAGGCAGCACCGGGAATCCTACGGCTTTGCCTGCGGCAGCGGCGATTAATTCTGTTATGGCCAATGGGGCTAAAGCCTTGGCACTCGAAGGCGTTGTCGGAGCAATCAGTCCCGGTATGAAAGCCGACTTGGCGCTGATTGATTATCAGAAGCCGCATCTCACTCCCGATATGAATTTGGTTTCATTGCTGGTCTATTCCAGCCGGGCAGACGATGTCAGCGATGTGATGGTCGATGGTCAGTGGCTTATGCGCGACCGCGTTTTGCTGACCATTGATGAGTACGAAGCAATGTGGCACTGTAAAAATAGCATTCGGCGGATTAAAGAAAGCCTGTAGCACAGCAACCAGCAACCATGCACTTAAAGGGTTGTCATGGGCGAGGTGCGCACATCTTACATTATTTCACAGCATCTGCTTATTGCACGCTGAAAACTGGTGTGATATAATAAGTAATGCCGCTGGGGGGTCGTCTAGTGGTAGGACGGCGGGTTCTGGCCCCGTTGGCGAGGGTTCGAGTCCTTCCCCCCCAGCCAAATTTTGCAGATAATCACTTTCGAGACAATCCTTCTGAGGGTTGTCTTTTTTTGCTTTTTGTGACTTAGTCCTGATTGCAGACTTCTGGCGGGGAAGTTTCACCCTGCGCTGCGCAAACACATATTCTAAAACAGGCGATGTATGGCGCGAGGGGTGATGAAGTGCATGGAAAGAAAAAGAGTTTTGTACATGGCTGTCCTCAATGACTGGGTTATGGAAAGCCTTTGCTCATTAGGAAGCGGCAGCATGTATCATTTATCCTATCATCCAAGCCTTATCGCTCCGGAACTGACAATGGAGATACGGGAAGGACGATTGGCAACAGGCAATCCGGTCCAAATAGTCTTGCATAAAAACGGAACGACCAAGAGGATTTCTGAAGGCGAGTTGCATTCCGTTGTAGATTTTAAAGACTATATCCGTTTCGAGTTTCGTATTCTGAGCGTCATTCCGTTTTTAAGAGACGGTGCCGTAATGAATCAGGACGGATACTTATGCTGGCTGCAGGAAAATACGGTATAAGAAGATATGCAGAGCCGGATCAAAGCGGGCCGCCCATTAGGGGCAGCCCGCTTTATTTAGTGCTTCCATGACCAGTCGGTTGACTTCTTTGCCGTCAGCTTTTCCCTTAACAAGCGGCATCAAAATGCCCATCACTTTGCCGACATCCCGGGGCCCGGCAGCGCCGGATTGCTGAACCGCTTTAGTAATCAGCTCCTGCAGCTGCGCGGCAGAGAGCTGCTCGGGAAGGTATTGACGCAGTATCTCCATTTCCGCTTTAGTCTTGTCAATCAGGTCAGTGCGCCCGGCCTTTTCAAATTCAGCCAAGGATTCGCGGCGCTGTTTCATTTCGCGGTTGATTAGCTCCAGAATCTCATCATCTGATAAGGGTGCCCTTTTCTCTATTTGACGCATTTGGACGGCAGCCTTAATCAAGCGAATAGTGGATACCCGTAAAGTTTGCTTGGCCAGCATGGCTTCATGAAGTTCCTTATCCAGCTGCTCATATAAAGACAAAGCCATCACCTCTTTCACGTTTTTACTCCATTTTAGTTTACACTATCATTATAGCCTTCTGCAATGCCTGGTACCACACCCTGGCACTCTTCTCAGATAAGCGTCCCGGCGCGCGTCCCAGGCGCACGTCCTAGGTGCACATTCCGGGCGCACGCCCCTGACACGCGTCACGGCACACGTCCCCGACGCGCGTTCCAGGCATACGCCACATAATAGGTTAAGATCATGGCCTTTTTTTTACGGCGCATGCGCGGGAGGTTAGAAGTAAATCGCGTCGAAAGTAGAGAAGGGCCGCAAAGCTAAAACAAGCAGCAAGGAAGGCTGACACCAAGGCAGGCTACAGCGAGGCAGGCTGACACCGAGGAAGGCTGACAGCGAAAGCTAAGACTAGAGGCGAGCAAGGCCAAAACTAGGGAGGGTTGCTAATCATGAGCAGGAAAGCGCATTCTAACACCAATTGGAATTGGCGCCTCCTTTGGGATTTGTTTTTAACATTTTTGAGAATAGGAGCATTTACCATTGGCGGCGGCTACGCCATGCTACCATTGATTCAGAAAGAGACGGTCGAAAAGAAGAAATGGGTAGGCGAAGAAGAATTCGCCGAGATCATTGGATTATCGCAAACGGCTCCAGGAGCAATTGCCATTAACTCTTCGATTTATCTGGGCTATCGGGTAGCAGCGGTTCCAGGCGCAATATTTGCAGTATCCGGGATGGTCGTTCCTTCATTAGTAATAATTTTAACAATCGCCGTGTTCTTTGATCAGTTTAGCACGGCACCGGCGGTCAAAGCCATATTCAATGGAGTTCGTCCGGCGGTGATGGGGCTAATACTGGCGGCGCTTTTTAAAATTGGCAAAAGCGTCCTAAAAAACCGCACCAGCATCATTATTTTTGCGGTGATGTTATTAATCGGGACGTTTTTGGATTTGCATCCGGTGCCCATAATTCTAATGGCAGCTTTAGCCGGCATAATATTCTTGAACAACAAGAACAACAAGGATAAGGAGGCCAAAAAAGCATGATGCTGCTGTTGAAGTTATTTTGGTCTTTCCTGCAGATCGGCTTATTTACTTTTGGCGGCGGTTATGCCATGCTACCCTTAATTCAACGTGAGATTATCGACGTTAATGGGTGGCTAACCATGGAGCAGTTCCTGGATATTGTGGCGGTAGCTGAGATGACACCTGGCCCGATTGCCATCAATTCAGCCACTTTCGTTGGCTACCGCGTGGCGGGAGTGCTAGGTTCGTTCGCAGCCACTTTCGGAGTGGTACTGCCTTCGTTTATCATCGTACTCATTATTGCGACGCTTTTTAAGCGCTTCAAATATCTTGACAGTGTGCAGGCAGCTTCGAAAGGTATTCGCTCAGCAGTCGTGGCTTTGATTGCCCTGGCCATTTGGTCTTTTGGCAAAGAGGTCATTCATGCACCGTTGCATGCCGTTATAGGGTTGGTGGCATTTGCACTGGCCTATTTCCTGCGTTGGCATCCTTTGATTGTGCTTGGTCTGGCTGGCCTGACAGGCTTGCTGTTTCTGGGATAGCATTATTTGTTACTTCTTAGTGCTTTACAAAGATAAAAATCTATGCTAAAATGATTTTTGCAAGTGGCCCCATCGTCTAGAGGCCTAGGACACCGCCCTTTCACGGCGGCGACAGGGATTCGAATTCCCTTGGGGCTACCATTTTTATTTTTAAAATTAAATGAGTCTTAATAATAGTTTTATGGCCCCATCGTCTAGTGGCCTAGGACATCGCCCTCTCACGGCGAAGACAGGGATTCGAATTCCCTTGGGGCTACCATTCTTAAGCGAGTTATCTGTGGCAAGATTTCTCGTTTTTTTATTTGGTTTCGGGGAAGGGCATCGCATAATGGCGACGAACTTTGGAAAGGGATAAAACTCTCAAGACGGAGGTGTCCTTTATGTTCAGGCTGTCAGCATCGCAAAGCACGATGCTTTTGGGTGTCGCAGTGCTTGTAGTGGTGGCGGTTTCGACTCTGGTTTCATTAATCAAGAAGAAAGGTGCGCAGCGCTTTTATCTGCTTTTCATATTGTTAACCATGGTCTTGGGACTAGGATATTTGTTTCTTTATACTCCAAGCAAAGTGGCCGTGTCTTTAACTGAAGAAAACATGGAAGTGGTTATACCGCCATTCTTTAAAGAATCATGGGCTTATCAAGATATCAGCAGGGCATATATTGCTGACTGGACTACATCAGAACATGAGGACTTGCGTCCTACACAAAGGACGATGGGTACAGCTATTGGAGAATACCGCACCGGCCGGTTTCAGCTTGCCAACGGCCAGAAGGCGCTCTTAATGGTTAATGGAACACGGTTTATTTGCCTGGAAACGCCCAGTATGTTTCTGCTTCTTGCTCCGGATGACTTGGAAGGGTTCCGGGCCTCTCTGGAGGCAAAACTGGGGTACGAAGTTAAATAGGGGATTGAAGTCGCACAAAAGTATGGGGCGCCAAGAGGCGCTCTTTTCTTTTTGCCTTTACGGCGCTGTTCTGCAAGCGCCATTTCTACATGTTTCCACAACTATGACGCTTTACCACATCTGTAGGATAATTTCCGCATTTGTGACGCCATTTCCGCGGCAAACATATTTTAAATTTTAGGCATGAGAAGCGCATTAATTGGGAAAATAATCAGTGTAAGACTAAGCAAGCGTGGCAGAAGCCCAAGCGCAGGAGGAATGGAACATTGGTAAAACGTAAAATCGAAGAAGTTGCCGATGGCGTATTTGTCGAACCTGTACCGATTACCGCCGGTGAGACGGTTCGCGTCAAGTACAAAGGGAAATTGGCCGACCAGGCTAGCAAAGTCTATCTACACATGGGATTTGGGCGCGGTAACTGGCACAATGTGCAGGATATCCCGATGCGCAAAACGCGCGATGGAGCCTGGAATACCAATATTGAGGTGGTTGACACTGAATCGGCGCTCAATTTCTGCTTCAGAAACGAATCCAATGTATGGGATAATAATAACGGCATGAATTGGATTTTAGAAGTACATAACGGTTAGGTCGGGGGAAGAGCAGGCAGGCAAAGCAAAAGAGGAGGTATAACCCTCCTCTTGGTTGCGCATCCACTATGTTGACTCTAGCGAGCGAACACGTGTGATCCGATTTTGATACTGACTGGACGTGACCAAATCCAACGCGAAGTCGTCTTGGCGGGGTTATAGAAGTATACAGCTCCGCCTGTCGGGTCTTGTCCCTTCAAAGCAGCCTGGGCTGCTTTATAGGCAGTTGCATTGGGTGTACGGTTGATTTGGCCATCACGTACCGTGCAAAACTGTCCTGGCGCATATATGACTTTGCTGATCGAACTGGGGAAGTTTTTACTGGCTACGCGGTTAAGAATTACGGCACCAACCGCGACTTGTCCAGTAAAGCTTTCGCCGCGTGATTCAGCATAAATCAAACGCGCCAGCAATTCTACATCGGCGGCACTGACTGATATGCCGCGTGAAGCAGTGCTTTTGGCAGCAGTTGTTGCCTTGGTTGCGGTATTTTCTCCGCTCCCGGACGACGATCCATTCCCACGATACGGAATGGTCAACTTTTGCCCGACAATAATGCGGCTACCGGTCAGTCCGTTTATTCTGCGAATTTCTGCAATGGGGAAGTCTACCTTTTTGGCTATCGAGTAAAGGCTATCCCCACGCCTGACAGTATAGGTCCATCCACTGCTTTTGGCGGTACTGGTAGCACCGCTGCTTTTGCTAGCGGTGGTTCCTGTACTTGTTGGGATTACCAGCTTTTGATTTGCCTGGATGCGCGTGGTCCGTAGACCATTGGCTTCACGGATTGATTCCACCGGAACGTCGGTTTTCTTGGCAATTTTGTAGAGCGAATCGCCCTTCTGAACATTATAGACCCAGGCGCCCAGCGCCGGAGCATTTAATGCTACCAGGAAAACCAGAGTGTTAGTAATGGCTAACACTTTTTTAACTACCGGACTTCTGAAAGTCCTAAGCATGAACATACCCCCTTCATTTCACGGCGAGGTTAGTTGTCGGGTTCGGGTTGAAGAGTAGACCCTACCGCTGATAACAGCGGATTCACCCCAAGCCAACGATTGGCCGGCTTATCCCCCGCTCCTGCCTTGGCGGCAGGCTGGATACAATATGCTTAGAGTCAACGAAGATTATTATAACCGCGGCGAATGGTCCTGTCAGTGCAAAATGTCTGTAATCACAGGTAGTTATTAACCGCTATGCCGATTGCTGCTAACAGGATTATGGTTCATCGTTAATAGGCTGCGTCAACTGCCGGCGGCGAATTGCCCGAGTGGCAGAACGCCTATAAAAATAAACGCGCTATCAAAATCGAACAGATAAAGGCGGCCGCATCCGTGGCCAACCCAGCGCATAAAGTGTGGCGATATTCTTTAATCCCAACGGCACCAAAGTAGACCGTCAATACGTAAAAAGTTGTCTCGGTGCTGCCCTGCATCACAGAGGCGATGAAACCGGTCGGCGAATCGGGTCCATTTTGCCTGATAATATCCGCCAGAACCCCCAGCGAAGCTGAGCCCGACAGTGGCCGTACTACCGCCATAGGGATCAGATCCACCGGTACTTTGAAAATGCTCAGGACAGGTTTTAAAATGGTCGCCAGCAAGTTCATAGCTCCGGAATCCCGAAAGAGTCCGACCGCCAGAAAAACTGCCAACAGGAATGGGACCAACCGCGCTGCAACACCGAATCCATGACGTGCACCGGCTACAAACGCCTCATAAATCTTTACGCCCTTAAGGCTGCCATAGATCAAGATCGCAATGATAAATAGCGGCAGCAGTGCCGCAGAAAAAACAGTCAAATATTTCATCGCTCAATCATCCGCCCGACGCCAATGCGCTGTTCGACCCGTTTCTTTAAATTCTGGCCGCGCCTGTTACGGACCAGAAAGTCAATGATCAGTGCAAAGATGGTTGAGGCCAACGATGCCAGCAGCGTGGGAATAATGATGCCATCCGGCTGCGCTGAGCCAGCTTGGGCCCGCAATGCTACTACCGTCGTGGGAATCAGCGTCAGGCCACCCATTATGATGATCATAAAAGTACACATTGCATCCGTGGCACGGTTTTTGCGTGGATTTATTTTCTGCATTTCTTCCATAGCCTGAAGACTTAGCGCTGTCCCGGCATTGGCCAGACCCAGAAAGTTGGCGCTTAAGGCCAGTGACACGGCTCCCAGTGCTTCAGGGTGGTCTTTCAGATCTGGAAACAACCTGGTCAATATCGGCCGCATGACTCTGGCAATTAACTTGCTCAAACCGGCTTCTTCTGCCACTTTCATGATGCCAGACCAGAACGCAATCAGCCCCGCCAGCTTGATTCCGAAGGCCACGGCTGATTCCGCAGATTGAAACAGCGATGTGGTGATTAGCGCCACCTGGCCTTTGGCGGCAAACACGGCGGCTCCGGCGCACAAGAGTATCAACCATACTATGTTAATCATGGTTTGTACCCCTTCCAAAAATTCTCTTCGCAAGAAAATCTATGTCAAATTGGCTGCGATCTTAACCTTTGTCCGCAAGAAGATTAAAAAGGATTTGATCTGGCGATCGTGGAAAATTAGAGTAGGGGGGGTCGCAGCTTGCAGAGCTTTTCATCGGAGACAAAGAGTGAGCTGGCTGGTATCCGTGCAGATGCGAAATGCTGCTGTCTTGCTGAACTGGCGGGGTTAATCCATGCGGCCGGTAAAATCAGGCTCAGTACCGAAGGGGTAACGCTGATCCTGGAGACCGAGAACGGGGCGATCGCCAGAAAAATGGTCTGGCTATTTAATGAAGTCTTCAAGCTGTCTCCGGAAGTGATCGTGGAGGAGCGCAAGCAACTAGGCAAACGCCATGCCTATCATGTTGGCATAGTCTCAGACACCCTTGTCCGGCAGATTCTCAAGGATGTCCATATTCTTGACGATGCTAATCACCTTGATGGTTCGATTGCACCTGAACTGACCGGCAAAGAATGCTGCCGATGGTCATTTTTGCGGGGTGCTTTTCTGGGTGCGGGTTCAATTTCGGATCCGGCCCGCAATTATCACCTTGAGATTATCACCGAAAACCCGGAATTTGCCCAGGGGCTTTATTATCTTCTTTCTTTGGATCATTTGCGGGTTAAAAACTCAATTCGTAAGCAATCGTATGTGATTTATCTTAAAGAATGCGATTCTATCATACAGCTACTGACGCTGATGGGTGCGAATGACGCTGTGCTGCGCATCGCGAACCTGTTGGTAATCAAGGAAATGCGCAGTGGCGTAAATCGGCTGGTCAATGCCGAAACAGCCAATTTGGCAAAGGCCGCCGAGAGCGGAGCAGAGCAACTGAAGCTAATCAAAGAAATTGATGAATGCTATGGTATCAATCGTTTACCGGATAA
>JBMNNY010000060.1:0-11483 GCA_050942765.1 Bacillota bacterium
GATGATCTGATGTTCGTCAATTCCCGCAGGCATCGGCAGCTGCACCAGAATTCCGTGAATATCATTCCTCTGATTAAGTTGATCAATTACTGCCATAATTTCTGCCTGGGTTGCAGTAGCAGGCAATTTCACTTCTTCGGAGTAAATGCCGCAGCGCAAACAAGCCTTTTTCTTGGAATTAACATAAACGCGTGAGGCTGGATCATCACCGACGAGAACAACAGCCAGACCAGGTGTTATTCCGGCGGCCGAGAGTTCCGCTGCTTCCGCGGCAACTTTTTTTTCCAGCTCTGCCGCGATCGAACGGCCATCAATACTTTTTGCAGACAATACCTTGCACCTCCATTTACAATCATACTAATCATAGCATATCCGGCAGTCCTGTCACAGGGTAATCTTGCATTTGTGTAACCGCAGCATCAGCATCTTTGGCACAGGCTAATCCCGATATGTTCGCAAAAGTTCATTCACATGAAAAAAGGCTGCCATTTGACAGCCTCTGCCACCATCCGGGCTTAACCGGGATTTAATTTACTCTATTCTTCCAGGCATTTTTAATATCATTGATCAGTTCCAGATCCACCGTACCCAGTTGTTCAAATACCGCTGCCGCTTTATCAAGCCTTCTGAAAGCAATACGCCGATCAGCACCGCTTTTCAGCATCACGAGTGCCTCTAATGTACTTAGCATCGCTTCGTGGAAAGGACGCCTAGCACGCTTGTAATAACGTTTACATTCAATTATTTTGCGATAAGCGTCCTGAAGTTTACAAAGGCGATAGCTCGCAAAAGCTGATATTCCAACCACCATAGCCAGATTAGACTTGTTATCAGCCTCTTTCGACAGCTTTTCGGACTGTTGTATAGACTGTAATGCTTCTTCAAACCGTCCGAGAAGTACCAATGCCAGGGCCCGGTAAGCATACGCCACTGCACTGCTGTACTTCGCCTCAATTTCCGAAAAAGAACTCAGAGCCGTATCAAATGCGTTCAAGGCTTCTTGGTACTTTTCTTTTCTGATATTAAGGAGACCTTCATTTAGTTTTAAATGCCCAGTCAGATCCTTGGATTTCATTTCAGTAACTAGCTGTGCGATTGTTTGAAGATTTTTCTCGGCTTCATCAACCTGGCCTCTGCAAATCTGCAGCTCGCAGCGATTGATCAGCAAAATCGTCTGCTGATACATATCCCCCAGCCGACGGGAGATCACCAATCCCCGATGATAGAGAGAATCGGCTTCATCCCAATCGCCGCGGTTAAAGGCCAAGATTCCCAGGTTATTGATAAAATGCGGTTCAAGTGAATCGCCATCCTCGGGAGCTAGCCGCAGTCCCTCTTCAAAATACTGCTCGGCCCGTTCATGAACATCCCATTCAAAATAAATCGATCCAAGTAGCAGCAACGCCAATCGCTCATCATATACTGATTGAGCTGCTTTTGCTTTCTCCAGCTGTTTCAGGGCGTACTCTAAGGCTTGCCTCAACTCACCTTTCTGAAGATGGATCACGCCATAGATGCGATAGATACGGGCAAAAACAGTCGGATCAACATCTTCCCGTTTGGCGTAATCTCTGGCTTTAGTAAGAGACAAATAAGCGGCATCATACTCGCCAAAACGCTCTTCACACATTGCCTTCAGAATCAGGGCATTAATAATTGAGAGACGATCATCTTCAGCTTCTGCCAGTTTCCTGGCTTTTTCCAATTTACTGAGCGCTTGCTGATATTTGCCGGTTTCAAACAGCGCCCGGCCAGAAATTAGAAGATACAGCAAGTGCTGTTCGTCCGAGATCGCGATTTCATCTGCCATCAATTCTTCGACTGTCTTTAACTGGCTTAATGCTTCATCAAAGGCAAGCAAATCTACGGCTCTCTGAGCTGCCAGCAAAGAATAGGTACACGCTTTTTCAGCGTGACCGCTATTGTAGAAATGCCAGCTCAAACGGCCGTATAGATCTTGGCTGCGATCCAACTGCTCCAGTAACTCAGCAACCCGCGAATGTAGCATTTTTCGCCGGCGCATCGTCATTTCTTCGTAAAGAACCTGCATGATCTTTCCATGGGTGAACCGATAGCGCTCTCCGTCTTTGGAATATTCCTCAACGAGCTGTGCGGCAATGGCTTCATCCAGAACATCCAAAAGATAACCTTCGTTTAATCCCGAGACCTGCCTGAGAATATCAAACTCAAATACCTCGCCAATAATCGCGGCCTGAGAAAGCACTTCTCTGGTCTGGTCATTGACCCGGCTGATACGCCTGCGGAAAAGATCCCTGATTGAAGGCGGCAATATCAAATTTTCAATGCGTTCTCTTTCCCATCCATCATCGACCGGGTAAATATTACCTTCATCATAGAGTGTTCTGAGAATCTGCTCAATGAAGAAAGGATTGCCTTCCGATTCCCGATAAATATAATCAGTAAACTTGTCGGAAACACTGTCAGCACTAAGTATCTGGGAGATCATACTGGCGACCTCAAATTGCTGCAAGCGTTCCAGATGAATATGGCTGTAATTCGCTTCGCGAGCCAAGGCATTTTTCAGCTGCATCAGCGGATGTTCGCTATCAGGTGTCGTCAATACTTCTTCCGGAGAATATGTGCATAACACTTGTACGGGTTTATCAGCAATCTGCCTGGCGTAGAAGGCCAGAAACTGCGCTGAGCTCTGGTCAATCCATTGTGCATCCTCAATCCTGATCAATAGCGGAGTTTTTTCTGCCAGACTGGACAAATAACGGCATATTCCGCTGAACAATACATTACGCTCCTGAGGCATCAGGTTTTTCGTAATGAGCAGCCCTCCAGCTGCCAAATTCTCCACTTCCGGCAGCAGACTGACGAGCGAAGGAACAAAACCAGCCAGCTTCTCCAAGTTATTTTTCTTTCCGCTGGCTAAAAGCGAATCCCTTAGTAGATCAGTAACTGCCCAATATGGCATCGAAGCCGTATAATCATGGCAGCTACCGGCCAAAATAGTGAATCCTTCTTTGACGGCCACCTCTTGCAGGTAGTTGGCGCAACGCGACTTGCCGACCCCAATCTCACCAGAAAGTAAGGTAAACCATCCGCGTCCTTCCTTAGCGGAGTCCAGTTGGGTACGCATCTGATTAAGGGCGTAACTCCGACCGATTATTACGTTGGAATGAAACGCATCGCCAAAATTAAGCAAGGACTTCGGACGCGATGATATATCGCAGGCGCTGCACACCTGATTGCGTCCGCGCCTTTTGGCTACATATAAGGCGGCATCAGCCTTACGCAGCAACTCTTTGCCGCTGTTCACGCCCGCGCCTGGAGCCAGACATTCAAAACCAGCGCTAAATGTAATGCGAATTTTGCGCCCCGGCAAATCGCTGGCAAAAGAGTGTTCTGCTGTTTCGGCACAAAGCCTTTTCATAATCACGGCGGCAGTTTCCAGAGAAGTATCCGGAAGGAGCAAAACAAATTCATCGCCTGCATAACGCACAGCAATATCATCTTTGCGCAGGTGGTTTTTGAGGAAAGCGGCAAAACTGGCCAGCACCGAATCGCCGCAGAGGTGACCATAATTATCGTTGACCGCTTTAAAAAAATCAATATCTATGATTGCCAATGATAAGCATGTCGACGTTTCATGGTTGCCAACAATGCGATCAAGGTAGTTGAAGAGAAAACGTCGATTATATAATCCCGTAACATCATCAACAAGTGCAAGTTTCGCCAGATTCTGCACAGCGTCAGACGATGCGCGATTTAACGGGATAACTTTATCGTTGTGGACAGGTGTTTGCATTTTAACACCCTCAAATCAATCCGATTTGATTTTCTGGATAGCGATCCTTTAGAGAGCCGGAATTCATTTATTCGCCATTGTTGTCACTTTTCCCTGCTAATCGATAAAAGCATAATCCTGGAATTGTATAATCGGACTCTAATTATCCAAAAATATCACTGCAAGTGAGGCAAAGCTTTGGAGGGCAGTTATGGGCGGAAAAGTCGCTGGGAATTTGGTGATAATTGGCGGGGCTGAGGATAAAGAAAACGAGTGTACCATTTTAAAAGCCTTCATCAACCTCGCCGGCGGAAAAGATGCCGCCATTGTAATCATGACTACTGCCGCGGCTCTGCCAGAGGAAACAGGCGCACGCTATCAGGACGTTTTTGGAAGACTTGGATGCCAAAGCGTCACGGTATGCCATGTTCAAAGCCGGGCGGAGGCACATGATCCTTCCAGTTGTGAAAAAATAGCGCTCTCCACCGGAGTGTTTTTCACTGGCGGGGACCAACTTCGCATTACCAGCATTTTGGGCGGTACTCCCCTGGAAGAAGTGTTGTTTAGGAAATACCGGGCCGGAATTGTAGTGGCCGGGACCAGTGCCGGAGCTTCAGCGATGTCCGACTTAATGATCGTGGAAGGTCAGGATGATGAGACGCCTAAAAAATGCACTCTCAAGATGGCCCCCGGATTGGGTCTGCTGCGTGAAGTAGTTATCGATCAACACTTTGCCCAACGAGGACGCATCGGCCGCTTAATGCTGGCTGTATCGCAGAATCCGTATGTGTTGGGAATCGGAATCGATGAAGACACTGCCATCTGGATACAACCTGAAGGCCTCCTAAAAGTGATCGGTTCCCAGACGGCCACTATTGTCGATGGCCGGCCGATGATCCATACGAATATTTCCGAGCTCAGACCAAACGATAGTCTGGCAGTAATCGGTGCCGCGCTGCACATTCTGCCAGCCGGATACGGTTATGATCTGGCCGGGCGCAACGTCATTTTCCCTGAACCGGAAGAGGGGGGTCATTTTGCATATCGTCGCAATGCGCACGATTATGGGTCCCAACTACTACAGTCATAGACCGGTACAGATTATCGACCTTAATTTGGGCTCAATGGCCAATCGGACTTCTGACCGAATTGACAATTTGAAAGACAACTTGATCGCTCTTCTGCCCGGATTAGCTGAACATACTTGTTCGCCGGGATATCCCGGCGGATTTATTGAACGGCTGGAAAGCGGAACCTATTTGGGGCATGTAGTTGAACATGTCGCACTGGAGATTTACCGTAGCATCGGAGTGGATGTCAGTTATGGCACGACGCGAGCGCTCAATGAAAAAGGGCTCTATCGCATCGTGTTCAGCTGCTCTGACGCCCGGACCGCCCCGGAAGTGGCCGCATTGGCAGTCACGACCGTCAGCCGCCTTTGCCGCGGGAAGAAAATTTGCCTGACACATCGGCTGCAAGTGCTCAGGGAAATGGCCGCCGAAATTCAGCCCGGGCCTAGCTCGGCAGCTATTCTAAAGGCGGCTGCCGACAGAAATATTCCTGTTGTTCCGCTGGATAGCCCTTTACTCTATCAATTGGGCTATGGCTGCAAGGCGAGACGCGTTCAGGCAGCAGAAACATCACTGACTTCAGGTATCGCTGCTGATATTGCCACCGATAAAGAACTGACTAAAGCATTACTGGCTGATGCCGGTCTCCCTGTCCCGCCGGGATACTGCGTCAGCTCCGCTTTAGAGGCATATCGCGCTGCTGAACAGATTGGCTATCCTGTTGTTGTCAAGCCAGCCGATGGATGCAAGGGTAAAGGTGTCAGCCTCCTTTTGGAAAACAAGGCCGAAGTTTTGGCTGCCTATAAGGTGGCCCGTCAATTCTCCAAGCGCGTCCTGGTCGAGAAACACATCTGCGGCAAAGATTATCGTCTGGTGATCGTCAACGGCAAAGTGGCGGCCGCTTCTGAACGACAGCCCCCTTGCGTTTATGGTGACGGCCAACATACCATCGCCGAGTTGATCGCAGAAATCAATGCCGATCCACGCCGGGGCTTAGATCATGAAAAGCCGCTCACCAAGATAAATGTGGATGACAAGGTGGCCGATACGCTACAAAAACAGAACCTTTCTTTAGATACTGTTTTGAGACCTGGTGCCAAAGCCTTTTTGCGCTGGCACGCCAACCTGAGTATTGGTGGAACGGCTATAGATGTGACCGATATCGTGCATCCTTCGGTGGCGGAGGCCTGCGTAAGGGCTGCTCGCATTATCGGGCTGGACATTGCAGGAGTGGATCTGATTGCTGAAGATATTAGTCAACATAGCGGCAAAAACATGACTTTTATCGAAATCAATGCCGCGCCAGGCCTGCGAATGCATCTCTTCCCGGCTGAAGGCCAGCAGCGTGAAGTTGGACAGACGATTGTCAGCTATTTGTTCGGCAGTGACAATAACGTGGACAGTGGCGTGGACGGCGGCGTGGCAAAGGGCCCGAAAGATAACGGACGCATCCCACTTGTTGCTGTGACTGGCACTAATGGCAAAACAACCGTAACGCGCCTGATTGCCTCTGCCTTTGCAGCAGCCGGATATCATACTGGTTACTGTTCCACAGATGGCGTTTTTCTGGGAGATACTCTGCTGGCCGAAGGAGACTATGCCGGACCGCGCGGCGCGGCCATGATCCTGAAGGATCCTGCCACTGAAGCTGCGGTGCTGGAAGTAGCGCGCGGCGGAATCTTAAGCGCCGGATTGGGTTATGACTATGCCCAGGTAGCAGTAATCACGAATATCAGTGAGGATCATCTCGGCAGTGATGGCATTATGAATCTGGAGGATTTGGCGCACCTGAAAGCTCTCGTGGCCGAGCGGGTGCTGCCGAATGGCTGCGTGGTTTTGAATGCCGATGACCCGCTGGTGGCGGCCATGGCGAAAGGATCGCCTGCCTTACCGGCTTATTTTTCGCTGAACCGGGATAACGTTCTAATAAGGCAAAACATCAATGATAATCTATTCTGCGGATACTTGGACAACGAATATCTCTGCATCAATCGCGGACATGAAAATCTGCTGCGCCTTAAAACGGCTCACTTACCGGCCACTAATGGCGGATTAATCCTGCACAACATCCAGAATCTATTGGCAGCGGCAGTGGCTGCCATTGCTGCCGGGATTGACCCGGAAGCAGTCAAAAAATCAATGCTGGCCTTTACCAGCGATGCCATCCATAACCCTGGTCGCTTTAATATCTTTGGCAATGGCCGATGCAATGTTATTGTCGATTATGGACATAATCCGGCCGGGGTTACTGCGGCCCTGGAAGCAGCTGATAAAATGCCGCACTCCTCCCTTTGGGCGGTGGTGGCAGTACCTGGTGACCGCTGCGATGCAACGATCCGCAAAGTCGGTACTGTGGCAGGTGCATACTGCGATCATGTGATCATTAAGGAGGATGCGGATCGGCGCGGACGCAAAAGCGGCGCCACAGCCAACTTAATTCTTGAAGGAGTTATGTCAGCCAGATCACGCAATGGCGTTGAAATCATTCTTGATGAGGGGCAGGCTGTCCGGCATGCGTTGACAACATGCCCAGATGCCGCTCTAATTATCGTTTTCTATGAAAATCTGCAAATCGTGTTGAATGTTTTGCGCGAGTTCGGTTTCCTGGAAAACGACGATCATGAAAGCTGCGCTCAAGCAGGCACTGATCGCGCAATCAGCGATCAAGATCTGGACTCAAGCGGGGTTACGCTGCTCCATGATGCTGATCAGGACCTTGTCAACCATGCCCATCCCTTCCCGATTTAAAACGCCAACATTGTCGGTGGTCTTTTCAATACAGGCATCAATAATTCCCTGAGAGGTGTTGATCCCCAGTCCTTCAAGTGCAAAGTAGGACGCCAAAAATGCCTCTCCGGCGGCATTACCAACTTTTAGAGAGCAACTCTCCTTAGCGCCATCGCATACCATCCCTGCCAAAGAACTGAGCACGGTCTTGACAGCCAACTCGATCTGGGTGTCTGTTCCGCCAAAAAGGCGCACCAAACCTGCGGCTGCACCGGAGCCAGCTGCCACTGTACAGCCACAAACTGGCGAAAGCCGACCAAGCTTACTTTTCACAAAGCCGGTGACAACATGGCTGGTTGCCAAAGCTATGGCAGTTTCACGCGGGCTTTTGCCGGCTTCCTCGGCAGCAACCGCAACCGGCAGAATGGTGACAATTCCATGATTGCCACTCCCCGCACTGCTCATGATGGGATAGGAGGCTCCTGCCATCCTGGCATCGGCGGCAGCATAACACATGTACTTGGCTCTATTAATCACGTCATTAGCCACAATGCCGCGATCAATCATATTTTTTAGCTTTTTGCCAAACCCAATACCCGTGGCAAACTCTTCCGAAACGCCATAGTCTGCCATTTTACGGTTCATATTGACACCGTTCTGCAGATGCTCCATGTCTTCTTCATCAATTTCTTCAACCAAAGACAGAACGTCTCTGAAATGACTGCCGATCAAATGCTCATAGATCTTATTGGGAACTTTTCCTGCACCGGAGATCGCGGCTGACTCGTGCAGAATCCTGCCGCAGTATTCGACCCTGACTATATTGGTGTGTTCTCCAGAGATTACACAGCGGGCTGTTTCTGTTGAGGTTTGGACGGTGGCATCAATCAGCAGTCCTTCTATATCGGCACAGCGTATGATACGAACCTGTCCAGTGCGGACCATGGCTTCTGCGGAAGCCAGTAATTCCGGCTTACAGTCCTGCAAAGCTTCCAGGCCGTAGCTGGACTTACCGCATAAAGCAGCCAGCGAAGCGGCAACCGCATTCCCTTTGGCACCAAATGCTCCGGGAATGCCAACCGCCATACCGTTTTTATAAATGGAATCGCTGACTTTAACTGTAATGGCATTAATTGCGGAGCGGTCTTGGAGTTCTTCTGAAGCACGTGATACAGCCAGGGCAACAGCGCCTGGCTCAGTACATCCCAGGGCTGGCTTAACCTCGCTGCGCAAAAATTCTTTGATTGTTATCATGGCTTTGATCTCCTATGCAGATAGAATGGGTCAAGAGAACGCCCTCATTTCAAAGGGCGTTCTCTTGCATAAGTGGGGTGGCAGAGCCATTTTGGGGCCTCTGCCCTTATACCTTTATTTACTATTCTTCAAGGTCTCTTTAATAATGCCGCCCAACCGTTTCATGCCTTCCGTGATTCCTTCCGGACTGGCATTACTGAAATTGAGACGCATGGAGTTCTCGCCGGAACCATCGGCATAGAACGGCTTGCCAGGAATAAATGCCACTTTTTCACGCTCAATGGCAACCGGCAGCAGGTCCGTGGTGGAAATCCCGGCCGGCAGTGTGAGCCAGAGGAACAGACCGCCCTCCGGAACATTCCAGGTTGTCTCCTTGGGCATATGCTGCTCGCACATTTCGAGCATCAAATCACGCTGCATTCTATACTGTGCGATAATCTTCTCAATATGGGGCTCCAGAATGCCGCGGCGGCAGAACTCATATACCACGCGCTGACCAAGATTATTCGTATGTACATCAGTACATTGCTTACCAAGTACCAGCTTGCGCAGGATATCGTGGCGCGCCGTAACGAAGCCGACCCTCATACCCGGGGAGATCAGCTTGGAGAAACTGGACGTATAGACGACATGACCCTCTTTGTCAAAAGTCTTGACAGCGGGAACCGGAGTGCCGCTATAGCGCAGGCGACTGTATGGATCGTCTTCCAACATAATCAGGTTGTATTTCTCAAGGATTTCAACGATCTTCTTGCGGTTTTCAATTGGAGTGGTTGCTCCGGTCGGGTTCGCAAAAGTCGGAACGAGATAGACCATCTTCGCTTTGCCGGAAGCTGCTGCTCTCTCAAGCTCTTCCAGGTTTATGCCATTAGCATCTCCGCTAACGGGAATTAATTGGGCCTCATAACTCTTAAATACGTTCAAAGCAGCAAGATACGTCGGGTTTTCAACAATTACGCCATCTCCGGGGTTGAGAAATGCTTTGGCCATATAATCAATGACCTGTTGAGCGCCAGAAGTAATTAGCACTTCGTCCGGGGTGGCGGCAATGCCCCGCTCGGTCAGCCAGGTGGACAGGTATTCGCGAAATGCCGGATAACCCTCGCTGGAACCATATTGCAGGATTTCCGGACCGCTACTCAGCAATAACTCATCGATAACTTGCTTAACCTGCTCTACTGGAAAAGATTTCGGGGACGGAAAGCCACCGGCAAAAGAAATTATGTGCGATTGCTCCGCTAATTTCAGCACTTCTCTGATAATGTTTCCGGAAGTGTTCGTAATTCTTGTCGAAAACTGGGGCGTATACATCAAATTTCACTCCTTGCGGGTGATCTCTGCTTAAGCTATTTCTGGACTATGCTCTATGCTCCACTGAGTAAAACTGATTTGCCCTCCCTTCGTGTTTTAAACCATTATATACTTCAACAACCATAGTGTGGTTCCTTCTCAGCAATGTCATTTGGTGACAGCATCTGGTCGCAGCGCAGCTCAGGCCGCCGTGCCATTAAAAATAAGAATAAGGGGCCGCCTTACAGACAGCCCCTTACACGCATTACTTACTTACAGCATTTATTGTCTTCGGGATATTTCCCACGTTCGCAATAGTGGGTATGCAGCAGATGATGCGATTTTTCGCCGAGCGGTTCTTTGAGGAACTCATCATATAGCTTCTTAATGCCCGGGTTCTCGTGCGATTTACGAATCGGCATATCGCAATCGGCACGATAGGTGGCATCCATCCTGAGCTTACGTACAGCGGCATTGGTCGGTTGCGGTTGTCCGCCGCCACCAATACATCCGCCGGGGCAAGCCATGATTTCGATGAAATCCCATTTGCCGGTACCATCTTTGATGGCATCCAGTACCTTCCTGGCATTAGCCAAGCCATTGGTAACTGCAACACGGACTTTGGTGCCTTTGATATCCACAGTGGCTTCTTTGACGCCTTCCAAACCGCGGACATCACAGAAATCGATGTTGTTGAGGGGTTCATTGGCTAATATTTCATAAACGGTACGCAAAGCAGCTTCCATGACACCACCGCTGGCACCGAAAATGAGGGCCGCACCAGTCGAAAGGCCAAGTGGTGCATCAAATTCGCCATCTTCAAGATTGGCGAAATCGATACCGGCTTCGCGGATCATCCGGCCAAGCTCTCTGGTTGTTAAGACGACATCGACATCCTGTTGTCCGGAGGAAGCCATTTCAGGACGCTCGATTTCGAACTTCTTCGCAGTACAGGGCATGATCGAGACTACGAAAATATCTTCCGGTTTTTTGCCGATCTTTTCAGCATAATAGCTCTTCGCCAGCGCGCCCAGCATCTCGTGCGGGGATTTGCAGGTGGAGAGATTCGGCAACAACTCTGGATAGAAGTGTTCGCAGAACTTGATCCAGCCCGGGCTGCAGGAAGTAATCATCGGAAGTACTCCGCCATTCTGCATTCTGTGTAGCAGCTCATGGCCTTCCTCGATAATGGTCAGGTCAGCAGCAAAGTCAGTATCAAAGACCGCATCAAAGCCCATCATTCTCAGAGCTGTGACCATCTTGCCGGTTACAACAGAACCGACTGGCATACCGAGCTCTTCGCCAAGGGCCACCCTGATGGCCGGAGCAGGCTGAACTACTACATGTTTGTTCGGATCAGCCAGAGCCTTCCAGACTTCACTGGTCTT
>JBMNNY010000183.1:0-4198 GCA_050942765.1 Bacillota bacterium
GGCTCATACAGTGCGCCAACCGGGCAAGCCTGGATACATTGACCGCACAGAGCACAGGCAACCTCTCCGAGAGGACGGTCTCCAGCGGCGGCAACCCTGGTCTCAAAACCGCGGTTTACCATACCTAAGGCCGATACGCCCTGAACATTTTTACATACCGTTACGCAGCGTCTGCAAAGAATGCATTTTCTTTGATCGCGAATAACGGAAGGATTGGTATCATCAATACTCGTCTCCGGATTAGCTCCCGTAAAGCGAACATTACGAACACCAAGCTCTTCGGCCAGGCGCTGCAGTTCGCAGTTTAAGTTGCGTACACAAGTCAGGCATTCAAAAGGATGGTTGCTCAGAATCAGCTCCAGAACGGCTTTCCGAGCAGTACGCACCATGGCGGTGTTAGTATTAACAACCATACCCTCTTCTACGGGCAGTACGCAAGCGGCATGCAGCCCGCGTCTACCCTGAACTTCTACAATACACATACGGCAGGCGCCAATAGCCTGGACATTCTCCAGATAACATAAGGTCGGAATACGGACGCCGGCTTTTTTGGCGGCCTCAAGGACTGTGCTGCCCTTTTCTACAGAAACAGCGCGTCCATCAATAGTCAGGTTAACTTGTCCCACAATCGCTGCCTCCTTTCTTTAGCCGCGTCTAATGGCTTTAAACGGACATTTTTCCATACAAGCACCGCAACGGGTACATTTCGACCGATCAATCGAGTACGGTTTTTTCGGTTCGCCGGAAATAGCGTTGCTCGGACAATTCTTGGCGCAAATTCCGCATCCTTTACATATTTCGGGAATAATGGTGTAGTTCATCAGGGAACGGCAGACGCCGGCCGGGCACTGCTTATCTCTGATGTGCGCTATATATTCATCCCGGAAATGCTTGATGGTGGAAAGAACCGGATTCGGAGCAGTCTGTCCCAGACCACAGAGTGCTGCCGCCTTAATTGTCGATGCCAACTCGTAAAGATTATCAATGTCTTCCTCTTTACCTTCGCCATTAGTAATTCTTTCGAGAATCTCAAGCATTCTCTTGGTGCCAATGCGGCATGGCGGACACTTACCACAAGATTCATCACATGTGAAGTCAAGGAAGAAACGGGCCACGTCGACCATACATTTTGTCTCATCCATGACAATCAAACCGCCGGAGCCCATCATCGCCCCAGCTTTGGTAAGGGCATCATACTCCAGAGGAAGGTCCATGTGTTCTTCAGTCAGACAAGCACCAGAAGGTCCTCCGATCTGAGCGGCCTTAAACTTCCTGCCATGAGGAATGCCTCCGCCAAGTTCAAAGATAACTTCGCGCAGGGTTGTGCCCATCGGAATCTCGACCAGACCGGTGTTGTTAATGTTACCTGCCAATGCAAATACTTTGGTACCTTTGCTCTTTTCAGTACCAATTGCCGCAAATTTCTCCGGACCATTTAAAATAATCGGAGGAATATTGGCATAAGTTTCAACGTTATTGTTGTTGGTCGGTTTGCCCCACAGACCGGCGGCTGCCGGGAACGGAGGACGCGGACGAGGTTCACCGCGTTTTCCTTCGATGGAGGCAATCAGAGCCGTTTCTTCGCCGCAGACAAATGCTCCGGCTCCAACGCGGATATCCAGATCAAAGTCAAATCCTGAATTGAAGATATTCTTACCGAGCATACCGTGGGCGCGGGCGTCTTTAATGGCAATGCCCAGACGCTCAACTGCCAGCGGGTACTCAGCTCTTACGTAAACATAGCCTTGACTTGCGCCAATGGCATAACCGGCAATTGCCATGGCCTCAATGACTGAATGCGGGTCGCCTTCGAGGATACTACGATCCATAAATGCACCGGGGTCACCCTCGTCAGCATTACAGAGAATGTACTTCTGATCGCCAGGGGATTTGGCGGCCAGTTCCCATTTCATACCGGTCGGGAAGCCTGCTCCACCACGTCCGCGGAGACCAGAACGCTTAACATAGTCAATGACTTCTTCGGGCTTCATGGAAGTCAGTGCTTTACCCAAAGCTTTATATCCGTCTCTGGCGATGTATTCCTCAATGCTTACCGGGCTGATTAAGCCAACGTTACGCAGCGCATTACGCACCTGACGATTGAAAAACTTCATTTCGCCATAAGTCCGGATTAATTCGTCAGTTTCCGGATCGCGACAAAGAAGGCGTTCCACGACTTGTCCTTTAAGCAAATGCTCTGACACGATTTCCGGAACATCTTCAGGTTTAACCTTCTGATAGAATACGCCTTCAGGATATATGATAATAATGGGACCAAGATCGCAGCTGCCAACGCACCCGGTCTCGACAACACGGATTTCGTTTTCGAGCCCCTGGCGCTTAAGCTCATTGGTTAGCGCAGCCCCTACAGCTTTACAACCCGCTGAAATACAACCGGCGCCGCCGCATACAAGAGCATGCGCACGATAACTACCCATATACGCAACCTCCTATCCATTCAAGGTTAAGGTTTCTCTAGTCTGCAAAAGCTTTCACTCAAAAAATCTCTGACAAAGCAGAAAATATGGCTGTAGATAATGGCAACGTCACCGTTCGATGTAATGAGGGAAGCCATCGTTAGAGCCAAATAACTCATTGGAACACGTTCCGGGTGATGATACCCGAATAATGCCATAACTTTGGTGCCCTTCCCGGGAGTGGAATTGATTTGTAAATCACCGTTGTAGCGCTGCGTAGCTGCCTCCGGCAGAGGCAGTCCCAGACCGACCTGGCGCGTATGGCGGCGTAATCCGGCCTTCGTCCGGCTGTAAATCAATTTCAACCATTACATTGCGAGCTGCGGCGGCCAATTAGTTCTGAATTATATCAAATACATGCAGAGATAAATCATGCATTCTTAGAAGCTTGACGGTATTTGGCCAAGATGTCAGGAATTTTATCCGGGGTCAGGCGGCCATAAACATCATCGTCAATCATCATGACCGGAGCCATTGCGCAAGCGCCCAGGCAACGGGTGATGGTTAATGTAAACACACCATCTTCAGAAGTCTGACCAGCTTCAACCGCCAGTTCTTTCTTAAGGGCCTCCAGTACTTGAGCAGCTCCTCTGACGTAACATGCTGTCCCCATGCAAAGACCAATGTTATGCTGGCCTCTGGGCTCAAGTGAGAACAACGAATAGAAAGTAATAACTCCATAAACGTCGGAAAGAGGTACATTCAAGCCTTCAGCAATCACTTTTTGGACATCATCCGGTAAATAGCCGAAGATTTGCTGAGCTTTGTGCAATACCGGAATTAAAGCCCCAGGTTGGTTTGCATATTCGGCAATAACCTGATTTAACCGTGTATAACGGTCATCGTTAAGATGGTTTGAACAACAGCAGCAGTTAGCAGACACTGCTTCCAACCTCCTCTCATTTGTTGAGTTGTCAATCCTGGCTGAAAGTCGGTCCTCCAATCAGCCAGGTTATGGCTTAGATAACTCCCTGTACACTACGACTCCCTGCTCACAGTCCAAACATCAAGAGATATGCGAGTAATGCACTATTTGCTATTTTTTGCTATTTAACTGTAACGATGTAAAGTTAATTTTAAACATGACAAAAGAAGGCCTGCATTAAACACACACCTGTTCAACTTGCGCAATTTATTTCAGACCCACTGTATACAGTATACTGGTGGAATCCAAAGATGGCAAGACCTTACTATTTAGAATTAGTGCTTTTATTTCTTTGAGTATAATTCCCCTCAAAATGCGAAAGTCCTTCGCCTGGAATGCGATTTCTACACAATCAGCAAAACTTTGCCGATGCCCGGGCATAAAAAAGCGCCGACAAATCCGAAAAATACGGAGTTGACGGCGGCACTCAGCCTGAAATAAAATGTTTGGAAACTTTGGAAACTTATAAAGGCCAGTAAGTCTATAAGACTATGAGGCTTACTCGACCTTCAGAAAAACATTATAGCCTTTCGCAATTAGTTCAGCTTTCAGGTTTTCGGCATTGGCAGCATTGGAAAAGGCTCCTACCTGAACGGCATATGGCACTTTGCTCAGAATATAGGTTGGATAACCCTCGCTCTGCAGCTTGGCGCCTGCAGCCGCCGCTTCCTGATAGCTGTTAAATGGACCTACCAGTACTTTACTAACTACCCCTATGGTAGAAGCACTTTTGGCTTCGCTTTGAACAGCCTGAGCCTGACTTTCCAAATAATCAGAGGATGAAAGCGACAGATCC
>JBMNNY010000181.1:0-4219 GCA_050942765.1 Bacillota bacterium
TGTAAACGGAACGGTCTCCAATACAGGACTATCGGATTCGATCATAGCAGTGTTCTCCGGATTTTCGCGCAGCATACCTTCAAATAGCACGCCAAACAAGACTCCCAGTCCAATTGCCAGCAAAGAGAAGAATAAAAGGCCAACGGTTTTAGTCAACAAGTCGGTTACGACCTTTACGCCTTTCTTTTCCACAATCCTCACTCCCCTTACTTACTTATATGACTTTGGACATAAAATATGCTAACTTTGGCAGCTTCCTCTATTCTTTCCATTCTTGCCATATTAATTACATAGGGATTAATTACATATGGCAGTAGATCATATGTTAGTCCAAACTCAAATATTAAAAAAATAAAGGGATGTACAGATTTAGTATAGAAGGCAAAAAGAAGGCTCCAAAAAGCGCGTGAAAAGTAACATTGGCACACGAAAGGCACGTAAGAAGTAACAAGGCGCGGATAATGCGCAGATAAGGCGCGTAAGGAGTGCGAATAAAAATGCCCGAAATATCTGAAAGGAGGCAAATATGGGAGGTATATGCGGATTTATTGGTTCCCGGAGTTTTAAAAGCGCTGTGGGCGCTGAGACTAATAGGGGTCAGCATGTGGACGTGTATTTGACCGCGCCTATGCAAAAACTTCGCCATCGTGGCCCGGATGGTCATGGTTATTCTACAAATAACCATTCTTACTTTGGCCATACAAGGTTAGCTATTCATGACGCCCCGAACGGTCGGCAGCCAATCTACAATGAAAATGGCAGCCTTTTTGTCATGCTGGATGGCGAAATTTACAACTACCGGGAACTGCGGAAGCGGTTACAGAACCGGCATAAGTTTCGAACTGCCACAGATACCGAGGTCGTGTTGCACCTTTATGAAGAAGAAGGCCTCGCCGGACTAGGAAAATTAGATGGGATGTTTGCTATCGTCATTGGCGGAAATGATACAGCGGTACTCATGCGTGATCCACTAGGAATTAAGCCGTTGTATTATCAGAAAATCAAGGATGGCAGCGGCATCAGTTATGCTTCGGAAATCAAAGCTCTAGATCGCAAGAACGGGATGATTGCGGAATTCCCACCCGGAACAGTCTATACACCGGAGCATGGCTTCCGGTCCTATTACAAGCTGCCTCAGGAGTATGATCCTGATTTGACCTGGGATGAAGCGCTGGTCCAGATTCGTGAGATATTAACTAGGGCGATCGAAAAAAGGCTGACTAAAGAAGTTCCATTAGGCTGCTTCTTAAGCGGAGGCCTGGACTCCAGTCTGATTAGCGCCATTGCCGCACAGTTAGTGCCAGAGCTGCCAACCTTCAGTGTCAGCATGAAAGGAAGCAGTGATCGTGGCTTCGCTCTCATGGCAGCGAAACATCTTGGTACCAGGCACCATGAATTGATCATGAATCCACGAGCAATGTGGCAGATTGTGCCAAAAGTCGTCTATTATTTAGAATCTTATGATCAATACCTGGTACGCAGTGCTGTCGCGAACTATTTTTTGGCCGAAATGGCTGCAGATTATGTCAAGGTGGTGCTTATTGGAGAAGGCGCGGATGAGCTTTTTGCCGGATATAAATATCTGGCGCGCTTTGCTGATTGGAATGATTTACATCGCGAACTGCGAGTAATCACAACAGAGCTCCGTCAATCCGGCCTGCAGCGCGTGGATCGCATGACGATGGCCCATGGACTACAAGCACGTGCGCCTTTCCTCGATGTTGCGATGCTGGAGTTGGCGATGCGAATTCCTCCTTGGTTTAAGCGCAAGAATATAAACTGCCAAGGCACTGCGGATTCTGGCAACGCGACTGAGGCAGTCGGCATTACCAAATGGTGCTTGCGGGAAGCTTTTGCCGGCAGTGATTTGTTGCCTGAAGCAATTATCCAACGTGGCAAAGAGAAATTCTCGGAAGGAACCGGGGCGGCCGACATTCTGGCGGAATATGCGGAGCGGTATGTATCGGACAAAAATTACGCTGATGCCATAGCTAAAGGGGTTCAGGTACGTTCGAAAGAAGAATTCTACTATTACCAGATTTATAAATCAGAATTCGGACAGGACAGCGCCTGCAACTTAGTGAGCCGGAGCCGTTCCTGAGAGATAGAAAGCAGCAAAAGACCGGATGAAGCAGATCGCACCGATCAGGTCCATCCGGTCTTTTCTTTTGACAACTGACTTACTTATTTGCCGTGCCTGCCCAGATCAAATGCCTTCAGGTTGAGCGGCATTAGCTCCGGACGATGCAAGGCATCTTCCATCGCCAGGCGATAGGATTCTTCTTTGAGAGGCAGTTTCTTCGAAACAGCACCCAGGATGATGATATTGCCAACTCTGCTGTTTCCAAGCTCGTTAGCCAAATCGTTGGCCGCCATTCCGATATATTCAATATCGGTGCGGCGCGGTTTGAAATTACCCATCGAAGAATTGTAAACCATAACGCCGCCTGGCTTAACGTCCTTTTCAAAACGATCAAAGGACGGCAGATTCATCGCCACGACCATGTCCGGATGCGTGACAATCGGAGAACCGACTTCTTCATCAGAAATAACTACCGTACAGTTGGCCGTGCCACCGCGCATCTCCGGACCATATGACGGAAACCAGGAAACGTTTTTACCCTCTTTCATGGCGGCAAAAGCGATCATCTTGCCAATAATCATGACACCCTGGCCGCCAAAGCCAGCAACGATGATATCATAGTTCATTTTGCATCCTCCTCCGGCGAACGAAATACGCCCAAAGGATAATACGGAATCATTTTCTCCTCAACATGTTTGAGGGCTTCCATCGGTGTCATACCCCAGTTCGTCGGGCAGGAGGAAACGACTTCCACCAAAGAAAATCCGATTCCGTTCAACTGGCACTCAAACGCCTTGCGGATGGCTTCCTTGGTTTTATTGACGTTAACAGGATTGTGAACACTGGTACGGACGATATACTTGGCACCGGTTAGTGTTGCCAGCATCTCGGAAACCCGAATCGGATAGCCGGCAATCTCCGGATCTCTGCCAAACGGCGAAGTAGTTGTTTTCTGCCCGATGAGCGAAGTCGGAGCCATTTGACCGCCAGTCATGCCATAAATGGCGTTATTGATAAAGATGACTGTGATCTTTTCGCCCCTGGCTGCGGCATGCACAATTTCTGCCGCACCAATCGAAGCCAAATCGCCATCACCTTGATAAGTAAAGACAACACTACCTGGAACAGACCTTTTGATTGCAGTCGCAACTGCGGGAGCACGCCCGTGGGCAGCTTCCTGCATATCACATGAGAAATACTTATATGCCAATACAGCGCACCCAACTGGCGCAATGCCTATGGCGCGGCCGGTGATATTCAGTTCATCAAGAACTTCAGCTACCAACCGGTGAACGATTCCATGGGTACAACCGGGGCAATAATGAAATGGAATATCCGCTAATGCTTCCGGCTTTTTTAACACCGTCTGCAACCTCAACACCTCCATAACATAATAGCCGAGCAACGACAATTATTTCAAGGATTCAATATGCTGCTGAACCTCTTCCACAGTCGGAACTGTACCATTGAGTTTGCTCAGCAGATGAACCTGAGTCTTACCCTCAACTGCCAGTTTGACATCCTCATACATCTGGCCAAAGCTCATTTCAACAACGAGAAGCTTTTTGCCCTGAGCAGCCAGTTCAGCCACTTTCTTGCTGGGGAATGGCCATAACGTGATCGGACGCAGCAAGCCGACCTTGACGCCATTGGCGCGTGCCAGGGCAATAGCGGATTTAGCCACACGTGATGATGAACCATATGCAATTACAACGATATCAGCATCATTGACATTCTGTTCTTCAAACCGGACTTCATTAGCTTTGATCGTCTCATATTTATCATAGAGACGCTTGTTAATAGCCTCCAGCTCCTCCCAGAGCAGTCCAAGTGAGTTGATAATGTTATGCGGGCGTTTGCCTTGATGGCCTCTAGTCGCCCAGCTCTTGTCAAATGTCGGTATGGTGCGCTCTTTAAGCTCGACCGGCTCCATCATTTGGCCAATAACGGCATCGGTGAGCAGCATAGCCGGGTTGCGGTATTTATCCGCTAAATCAAATGCATCGCCGACCATGTCATAGAGCTCTTGTACAGAAGACGGTGCAAGTACGATCAGGTGATAGTCGCCATGACCGCCACCTTTGGTAGCCTGGAAATAGTCGGACTGAGACGGGCTCAGACCGCCAAGTCCCGGAC
>JBMNNY010000028.1:0-16789 GCA_050942765.1 Bacillota bacterium
CAATTAGGAGAGAGGCAATGACACTTCTTTTGGGATCCCTTTGTGGCACATGACTGTAAAACCCGCAAATCACAAATGGCTGTAATAGCCGCCTTTTTATTTTGATCCAGTCGGGCGAACGTTTGCCTGGCAAGTATGGCGAGCCAAGGCGTTTTGCCATGATTCCTTCGAGTTTCTGCTGGCAGGCGGCCCGGTAAAAGGCCTGCCCAGCCTGGGGAACGGCTTCCGAGAGGATAAGCTGCTGACCTGGCTTAATCAGTTCGGCGAGTAATTGGCGGCGGGCTTCCAGGGGCCTGGCAGTGACATCCTGATCCCGGTGTTTGAGAATATCGAAGGCAACAAAAAGCACGGGTATGCGCTTTGTAAGGCGCGCCAGACTTAGTCCGGAAGCATTCATGCGTTGCTGCAGATCCAAAAAACTGGGGCGCCCGTTGCGGAGGGCGATGATCTCTCCGTCAATGACGCACGCGCCTTTATGGGCCTGGTGATGCAGGGTGCTTAAATCCGGATAATGCGGATTCAGATTTAGCAGATTGCGGCTCTGCAGGTAGGTGGAGTCCGAATCCGGATCCAGGAAAGCCAGACAACGGATGCCGTCCCATTTGATTTCGAAAATATGATCTTTGGAGTCAAATGGCCTGCCGCTTTCGGCAAGCATGGGTTTAATCGGCTGGTAATACATGGTCAGGTAACAGCCTTTTTCCGGCGCGTCTGGCGCGTTTTTGTGGACCGGGGTTGCCCACCCCCACCGGCCTCCGCGGCGGCGGCGTTTCTTTGCTCGACTGCAGCCAGGCTGGCTTTGAGTGCATCCATCAGGTCAATCACTTTACCGGTTTCCGGAGCGGCTGGTACGGCGATTTGTTCGCCGGCAATTTTAGCTTCGATCATTTCCCGCAAGGCCTGGCGGTATTCGTTAGTATATTTTTCCGGCTCAAAGTGCGTTGAAAGGTTTTGCACCAGGTTAACCGCCATTTTAATCTCGTTTTCGTGGAGCCGGGCCGGTCTGGAGGGCGGAAGTGACTCCGGACGGCGCACTTCATCATGATAAAACATGGTTTCCATCACAACAGTATCCTGCCAGATGCGCAGGGCGGCCAATGTTTCCTTGGTGCGGATCATGACGCGGGCGATGGCAACCTTGCCAGTTTCTTTCATGGCGTGAATCAGAAGCTCATACGCTTTTTCGCCGCCTTCATTGGCGTCCAGAAAGTAGGTTTTGTCAAAATAGATCGGGTCTATGGATGCCAGGTCAACAAAATCAAGGATATCGACGGTGTGGCTTTTTTCATCCGGAAGGCGGTCGAAATCTTCTTCGTTGAGAACAATATATTGCCCTTTTTGGTATTCGTATCCCCAGACAATGTCGTCACTGTCAACTTCCGCCTCGCAGTTGGGACAATAACGCACATAACGCAGGGGTGTGTTGCACGCCTTATGCAGGTAGTTAAATTTAACTTCATTGCGCTGGGTGGCGGTGTACATGCGCACCGGTATATTAACCAGCCCGAAGCTGATCGCACCTTTCCAGAGTGTACGCAAAGGAACCCCTCCTCTTTCTGGGTTATTATGCCCCGGCAGGAAGCGCTTTTTGCACAAATAAAACGCCGCATAATCTCGCATAGGAAGGTGACTGTCTCAAAAGCATAGAAACTTATCGATAGATAATTGGACAGACTGATCTTAGGAGGATCGTCCATGGCTGATAAAACAACTGCAAAAAAAGTACGTAAGGGAACATTGGTTGTCAGTGGGATGTCTTGTGCAGCCTGCTCAGCGCGAGTGGAAAAGGTGCTGAACGGCGCAAATGGCGTGATTTCGGCGGGGGTCAACTTGGCAACGAATAAGGCGACGATTGAGTACGATGCGGACCAGACTTCTCTGGAAGAACTGGCCGTGAGAGTAACTGATATTGGCTATCCAGCATTTGAGGCTGAGGATGACGCCGTAGATCGGGAGCAGAAAGAACGCGCACGTGAGATTGCCAGACAAAAGCGGCGTTTTTTTGTGGCAGCGATCTGTTCGCTGCCGATGCTGTTGGCAATGATCCTGCACATGTTTGGCGTGATGGGATTTGACTGGCTGATGACCGGGTATATTCCTTTTTTGCTGGCTACGCCGGTGCAGTTTTATAGCGGCGCTCAGTTTTACCGCGGAGCTTATCGGTCGCTAAAGAGCGGCAGCGCGAACATGGATGTTCTGGTGGCGATGGGGACTTCCGCAGCCTATCTTTATAGCGTGGTGATTACTTTCACCACCAGGGGGCACGTCTATTTCGAGTCCTCAGCCATTATTATTACATTAGTTCTGCTTGGAAAGTTGATGGAGGCGGTTGCCAAGGGGCGCACATCGGAAGCAATTAAAAAGCTGATGGGCCTTGTGCCAAAGACAGCCCGGGTAATCAGGGACGGGCAGGAGCTTGAAATTGGGGTCGCGCAAGTAGTGCCGGGGGATGTAGTGATCGTGCGGCCCGGTGAGCGCATTCCCGTGGACGGTCAGGTGCTCGAAGGGCACTCGGCTGTTGATGAATCGATGCTTACCGGAGAAAGCCTGCCCGTTGAAAAAGGGCCTGGGGATGCGGTGACCGGCGCCACAATAAACAAGCATGGCATGTTGAAATTTAGAGCCGAAAAAACCGGCAAAGATACAGTATTGGCCAGGATCATCCGCCTGGTTGAGGAGGCACAGGGGTCCAAGGCGCCAATTCAGAGACTGGCGGACGTGATTAGCAGCTATTTCGTGCCGTCCGTGCTGGGTATAGCGCTACTGACGTTTATTGTTTGGTTCATCGTGACAGGCGATTTTGCCAGGTCGCTGGTCAACTTCACCTCGGTGCTTGTGATTGCCTGCCCGTGCGCCCTTGGGCTGGCGACTCCCACAGCGATCATGGTAGGTACTGGCAAAGGGGCCGAAAATGGAATTTTATTTAAGGGCGGCGAGCATCTCGAGCGCGCACACAGCCTGACAGCGATCGTTCTCGATAAGACTGGAACAATCACCAAAGGGGAGCCGCAGGTTACCGATGTGACAATTTGCGGGGCGGGCGATATCGGTGGCGCTGCTGGCCGTGGCGGCGGCGCGGGTTGCGCGGGCAGTGGTGACGCTGGCGACGCGGGTGACGGTGGCTGTGGCGACACTGGCGACGGCGGCTGTGGTGGCGCTGTGCGGCAGGGAGAGCAGGGAGAGTTGCTGCGCTTGGCAGCGGCTGTCGAGAAAAACAGCGAACATCCACTGGCCCAGGCAATTGTGGTTAAGGCGCAGAACGATGGAATTGCGATACCTGATGCAATCAACTTTGAAGCCTTGCCAGGCTATGGTGTGGCTGCAGCCGTGGAGGGCCGATCCCTGCTAATTGGCAATACCAGATTAATGGAATCCAAAGGTATTGCGGTTGGGGCATTTCAGGAACAGCGCGCCCTCTTTGAGTCACAAGGTAAGACGGCCATGCTGGTAGCTGTTGACGGGCAGCCCGCTGGCATTATCGCGGTGGCGGATACTGTCAAAGAGGGATCTGCAGAAGCAGTAAAGACTTTAAAAGGCATGGGCGTAACAGTGGTCATGATCACCGGCGATAATGAGCGTACAGCGCAGGCCATCGCGGCCCAGGTTGGAATAGAACGTGTTCTGGCAGAGGTCTTGCCGGAAAACAAGGCCGAGCAAGTTGCCAAGTTGAAAGCGGAAGGTCATAAAGTCGGGATGGTTGGCGATGGTATTAACGATGCCCCGGCTTTGGCGGCAGCTGATGTCGGTATGGCTATCGGGACGGGAACGGATGTGGCGATTGAAGCTGCGGATGTTACTCTGATGCATGGCGATTTGCGCAGCATTCCGCAGGCGCTGCTGCTGTCAAGGCAGACATTGCGTGTTATTAAGCAGAACCTGTTTTGGGCATTTTTCTATAACACAGTCGGTATTCCTGTGGCAGCGCTGGGGCTTTTGAGTCCGGTAATTGCCGGAGCCGCCATGGCGTTTTCGTCAGTCTCAGTAGTCAGTAACTCGCTCAGGCTGAAGAGAATGCGCATTAAATAGCTAAAAGAAAAGCAAAAGACCGGTTGCGCTCAGGGGAGAGCGGCAGCCGGTCTTATTTGATCTTTAGCCTGACTTTTTTTATCTGGCTTTTTTAACTTAACTTAACTTATCGATGATGAGATTCTTGGTTTTAGCCAGGGCCTCATCCAGTTTGGAGGCGTCTTTGCCGCCAGCCTGTGCCATATCGGGACGACCGCCACCACCACCACCGGTTATGGCAGCAACTTCTTTAACAATGGCACCAGCTTGAATCTTGGATGTTAGATCCTTGGTGACACCGGCCACGAAAAACGGTTTATCTTCCACCAGACCACCCAGCAGCACTACGCCAGTGGAGTAGCGGGATTTAAAGCGATCCACCGCTTCGCGCAGCAAATCTGCAGTAAGCCCATCCATACGTGCCACGAGGAGATGCGCACCGCCAATTTGCTCGGCGTTTTCTAACAGCTCCGCGGACTGAGCGCCGGCACGTGCCTGAACAGCGGATTTAGCGTCGCGCATCGCTTTCGCCAGATCAGCCAGTAAAGTCTCAATACGTTCCGGTACATGTTCCACTTCCGTTTTCAAGAGCGCCGCCGCTTTGGTAATGGCCTCTCTTTCCAGTTCTGCCATTTCAATAGCGGCAGTGCCGGCCACAGCTTCAATGCGCCTGACACCAGTAGCAATACTACTCTCGCTCAAAATGCGGAAGTATCTAATTTGTGCCGTGTTGCGGACATGGGTTCCGCCGCAGAGCTCATGGCTGAAGTCCATAACCTTAACAGCGCGGACCCGGTCACCGTATTTCTCGCCAAACAGGGCTGTGGCACCCTGCGCCACGGCTTCATCATAAGTTGTTTCAGTAGTCTCAACTGCCTTGGCGGCAGCAATCTGTTCATTGACTAGCCGTTCGATTTCGCGCAGCTGCGCAGCAGAGACTTTTTCAAAATGCGTAAAGTCAAAACGCAGACGGTCCGGAGCTACCAGAGAACCTGCCTGATTGACATGGTCGCCAAGCACAGCCCGCAGCGCGGCGTGCAGCAAATGCGTTGTGGTATGGTGGCAGGCGATTGCCAGTCGGCGTTTCGGATCTACGCTGAGCTGGCATTCCTCGGGAGCAGACACGGGTTTTTGCTCATCTGCGGGACGTTCGATGCGATGTACAATACGGGAACCGTCCCGATGAGTGCCAGTGATGCGATAGCGCTTGCCGCCAAATTCCACAAAACCGGTATCACCGACTTGGCCGCCCATCTCAGCATAAAACGGCGTTTCGGAGGTGATGAGCCGGTAATGATCCGGAGCCTCGCCCCAGCCAAGTACTGTGGAACGGGCTTCGAGAGTGTCATATCCTACAAAATTGCATTCCTGATCATCATCGAATTTTATGGACTGCCAGTGTACATCAGCATCATCGCGGGTAAACCGGCCTGCGCTGCGGGCCCGTTCACGCTGCTGATCCATTTCTTTGTTAAAACCGTCCAGATCAACTGTCAGACCGTGTTCGCGAGCCATTAGTTCAGTCAGATCCAGTGGGAATCCAAAAGTATCATAAAGTCTGAAGGCATCCGAGCCGGAAATCACGTTCTGGCCTAGTTGCTTCAAATTGGCGGCAATTTCCTCGAAAAGCTCAATACCATTGTCAAGGGTGCGGCCAAAGCCTTCCTCTTCAGCTTTAATGACCTGAATACAGTGCGCCTGGCGTTCTTTGATTTCGGGATAGGCATCCCCCATAACCGCCGTCAGATCAGGTACCAGCTTATAGAGAAACGGTTCAGTCTGGCCGAGAGTCCGTCCAAATCGCGCAGCTCTTCTGAGAATGCGGCGCAGTACATAAGAACGCCCTTCATTGCCGGGCAGAGCGCCGTCTGCGATGGCAAAAGTCAGAGTCCGGATATGATCCGCAATGGCGCGCATAGCGACCAGGTTGGCAGGATCGGAGTACTTACGTCCGGTTTCCCTTTCGATCGCAGCAATGATGGCGGCAAATAGGTCAATATCATAATTGGAACGCTTGCCTTGCAGAACTGCGCAAATGCGTTCGAAACCCATACCGGTGTCAACATGCTTGTTGGGCAGATCAACCAGACTACCGTCTGGCAGACGGTTGTACTGAATAAACACCAGGTTCCACAGTTCGATGAAGCGGGCGCAGTCTCCATTGACAGCGCACTTGTGGCCTGGTACATCAGCCTTGTCACAGCGATCCGGACCCAGGTCGATGTGAATTTCGCTACAGGGACCACAGGGGCCGACATCGCCCATTTCCCAGAAGTTTTCCTTATCGCCGAAACGCATAATGTGGTCGGGGTTGATATCGGTCACTTCAGCCCATAGCTTGGCTGCCTCATCATCAGTTTTATAGACGGTGGCGTAAAGCTTGTCTTTAGGTAGTTTCCAGATGCCGGTCAACAGTTCCCAGGCCCAGCTGATGGCCTCTTTCTTGTAATAGTCACCAAAAGACCAGTTGCCCAGCATTTCGAAAAAGGTGTGGTGATAGGTATCGCGGCCAACTTCTTCAAGATCGTTATGCTTGCCGCTGACCCGCAGGCATTTTTGGGAGTTGACGGCGCGTACATACGGACGCGTGCCGGTTCCGAGAAAAATATCCTTGAATTGATTCATGCCAGCATTAGTAAACAGCAAGGTTGGATCGTCCTTTGGGATCAATGAAGCGCTTGGCACGAATGTATGTCCCCGCTGCATAAAAAAGTCCAGGAATTGCTGTCTGATTTCATTGGTGGTGGGCATATGATCGCTCCTTTTATCACTGTTTTAAACTGATAGCACATGTAAAACCACAGCCTGCAGATTAGCGGTGATGGTGGTCACTGCTAATGACAGTTTGCAGGTAACAACGTATTGATTATACATCTTAATTTACCGCAAAGGTGTCGGCTGCGCAAGACTAAGGTGTTGTTTATAGGTCGTAAAGGCCTTCGCCAATTCCTTCAGCGCGCAGTTGATCAACAGCCTGGCGATATATTTCAAAGAACAGAGCGGTGTTGCGCAGAGTGTGCAGAATGCCGCCTTTGCTGAAGGCTTTCCAGATGGCCTGCACCATGGTAACTCCCATTACGCAGGCGACGTTTGGGTCTTCCTGTAAATAAAGATGCGGTATTTCATCCATAAACTGATCATTTGTAATACATCCGTCAGCAATCCTGGCCAGATAATCCCTGGTGAGTGCGAAGTATTCCGGCAGGCGCGCTATGTGATCCTGCCATACCACGTACTGCGGGTCCTGAGGTTCCGGTAATCCGGAGATAAAAGTGGTGGCGCAGCCTTCCGCAAGGAAGAGCGCAGCCAGCCGGTATGCGATCGATTCCGGATTGGTGCCACAGAGCAAGGCAGGATCGCATAGGGACCAATATCCAATGTGGTGTAACTCATGGGCGATGGGCTTTTCCAAAGACGTGGGCTCGCCGTTGTATTGCAGTAAATCAAGGGCGATTCGGTTATGATCCAAATAAATGTCGCTGGTGCCGTCTAAAACGATATAGACGGTGGCTTCGATCCTGGCATCTTCGGGCAGCCATTCAGCGGCGCGCCATAGGGCATTGTCAGACCAGTCGCTCTTGGACAGCTGTTCCAAATCCCGTTGCAGCTGCGGCAGGTTTTGTAGAGCGTTTTCAAAAGCCTTACACATGCGGGCAGCTTTTTCATGGGGGGCGGCATAGGCGGTTGATGAGGCGCCTTTTTCGATGACAGAGCGGATCATCGCACCGAATATCTCTGGAGTTAAGACGCTTTTTTCTGAATAGGTCGCATGAGCGGCTGAATAGCGGGTCGAATAGCAGGTGGAATTACGGGCGGAATTCTGGGTGAGATTATGATGTGCGAAAAAGAGTTCATATCCGCCGCTTTTTAGGGCTTGCCGCCATTCAGTGTCGGGCAGCTTGCCTGTCTGAGATGCTTTGGCGAGCGCTTTCAACATCAAACGCGCGCCGGTGGTATCGACAGTGAACAACCGGAATCCCTCCATTGTATGATTGTATAAATGTATTAATATGTGAAAACGCAGTCAGCGTAGCGAGCGAGCTGGCGGGCTCGCCGCTTGGCAAGAATCAGCTAATTGCCATGCGTAAAAAGCATTACCGCAGATAATTCGCCATCAAAAACGCTCTCCCTGTAGAGAATTTCCATGACCTTTTTGGTGGCAACCAGCAGGAAGAGTCTGTGATCTGACATAATATATATTGATAGTCGAACATATGTTCTGTTGACGGATTAAAAGGCAGGGACGAAATATGCTAAATGGCACTGAGAATGCGAAGTTTGTGCATCTGCATGTCCACAGCGAGTATAGTCTGTTGGATGGTTGTGCCCGTATTCCCGACTTGATTGAGACCGCGGCTCAATCAGGGCACACTGCTCTGGCACTGACGGACCATGGTGCGGTTTATGGACTCGTACCTTTCTATAAGAAAGCTTCCACCAAGAACATTAAAGCCATTTTTGGTACGGAACTATATATTAGAAACCATGGCGGGCAACCTTATCATTTGCCTGTTTTGGCGGAGAACACCGAAGGCTATCGTAATTTGCTGCGGCTGTCTACGAAAGCGCACCTGGACGGTTTTCATGGCAAACCCTGTGTGGAACTCGACTGGCTGGCAGACCACAGTAAAGGTCTAATTGCGCTTTCCGGATGTCTGAAGGGGGAAATAGCGAACCGTATTTTAGCAGGGGATGCGGCCGGCGTCGCCAGTGCCCGCCGGATTTTGGAGCGCTATCTTGCTATTTTTGGGCGGGAGCATTTCTTTTTGGAAATCCAGCGGCATGGTTTGCCGGAGGAAGAGCGGGTCAACGCCGCTTTAGTCGCGATGGCGGCTGCGACGGGAGTCGGTCTGGTGGCTACCAATGATGTGCATTATGTGGCGCGCGAGGACTGGCGCGTGCATGATGTTTTGCTGGCAGTGCAGACTTTGAGCACTTTGACGCAGAAAAACCGTTTGCGGCTTTTAAGTTCGGAATATTATCTGAAAAGTCCGCAGGAAATGGAACGGTTGTTTAGTGATCTTCCCGAAGCGCTGCATAATACGGTCGCAATTGCTGAGCGCTGTAATGTAAAGCTTGATTTGGGGCACTTGCATATTCCGGTTTATACGCCGGCTGATGGTCATGGCAAAACTGACGGCGATACCTTTGCGCATCTTAGGGAACTGTGCCTGAGCGGCGCGGCGTCAAAGTGGGGGACGCAAATTCCGGACAATGTCAGTGGGCGTCTGGAGTATGAATTGAAGATCATCGGTGAGATGGGATTTGCCGGATACTTTTTAATCGTGCATGACATTGTATCCTATGCCAAGCACAATGGTATTCCGGTAGGTCCTGGCAGGGGCAGCGGCGTCGGCAGTATGGTTTCTTATCTGCTAGATATCAGCACAGTTAATCCGCTCGATCATGGGCTGATCTTCGAGCGTTTTCTTAATCCGGAACGCGTTAGCATGCCGGATATTGATATCGATTTATGTCACGAAGGACGTTATCAGGTGCTTGAATATATTAGAAAGCGCTGGGGACGTGAACATGTGGCGCACTTGGGAGCCTTTACGAAACTGCGCCCGCGGGCGGCAGTACGGGATGTCGGCCGTGCTCTGGGAGTTAATCAGAAACTGATTGATCGGCTGGCTGGAGCGATACCTTCCTTTAGCCGCGATATTGCCAAGGTTATTAAGGAATCGCCGCGTTTACAGAATATGCTGCGGGAGGAACCGCAGGCCAGTGAAATCGTGCGGATTGCCGGCCATATTCAGGGGCTGCCCAGACATATGACACAGCATGCTGCCGGAATTGTACTGGCGGATGGTCCGCTCTCGAATTATGTAGCTTTGCAGCGGGCCGGTGGCGAAGAGATCATTACCCAGGCTGATATGCACACGGTCGAAGACCTGGGGCTGCTTAAAATTGACTTGCTCGGTCTGCGCTATTTGACGATTGCTGATCGGACGGTGCGCTGGATTGCCGAGCATGAAGGCGGCGGGGGCGGCGCGGGTGCGAGTGGCGCAGGTGCGGGCGGCGATGGCGATGTGCGCGGCAGTGGTGGTGGGAGCGCAGGCAGCCGCGGTGCTACTGGCGGCGCAGGAGGGAGCGCCATATCCAAGATTGAAGATATTCCGCTCGACGATCCGGCGGTCTTTGAAGCGATTGCCAGGGGCGAGACCATCGGCACTTTTCAGCTTGAGAGTTCCGGAATGCGGCGGTTGATCAGGCGCATGCGTCCCGAAAACCTGGAAGACATTATGTGTGTCTGCGCCTTGTTCAGGCCTGGTCCGCTGGGCAGCGGCATGGATGAGTCATTTATCAGGCGGCGTCATGGTTTGGAGCCGGTATCCTATTTCCATCCGAGTCTGGAGCCGATTCTGAAGGATACGTACGGAGTGATCCTTTATCAGGAACAAGTAATGCAAGTGGCACAGGTGATGGCAGGGTATTCTCTGGGGAGAGCCGACATTTTGCGCAAGGCGATCGCTAAGACAGATCCGGCTGCATTGGATCGCGAGGGTGATCATTTTGTGGCGGGAGCGCGCGAAAACGGTATTCCCGGCGGAACAGCCGCCAAAGTATTTGCATTGATTCGGGAGTTTGGCAGCTATGGTTTTGCCAAGGCGCATGCGGCAGCGTATGCGCGTACCGCCATTCGTACGACATGGCTGCGTCAATATTATCCTGTACCCTATTTTGCCAACCTGCTTTCGTTGAATTATGGCTGGCGGGAGAGGTTTGATCAGTATCTGAGTGAGGTGCATTATCTGGGAATTCCGTTACTATTGCCGGATATTAACCGCAGCGGAGTATTGTTCACTCCAGAAGGGGGATCAATTAGGGCAGGTTTGGGGTTTGTGCGCGATTTGGGAGAGAAGGCTGTGGCTGCGATTCTGGCGGAGAGAGAATGCGGCGAATATCAGTCATTTGCCGATTTTTGCGGCCGAATGAGCGGCGCACTAAGCAAGAAGGCGATTACGCATCTGATCAAAGTGGGAGCATTTGATTCTTTTGGTGGTACCAGGCCGGGAAAGTTGCTGGCGTTGCAAGGTCTCTGGGATAGCGGGCGTAAGGCGGCGGAGCGGGCGCGTCTGATGCCAGGACAGTTGACGCTGCTCGGGGCGGAGTGCGTGGGGCAGGTGTGTAAGGAAAGTGGCAGGGACAAGGCCAATGGTGTGCAGGAGGTGGGGGTGGAATATTGTCCTCCGGAGTTTAGTGCTTCCGAGAGACTTAAGATGGAGCGCGAGCTGCTCGGTTTCTATCTAACCAGTCATCCGCTGGATCCATATGAAGAAGCTATTCGGAAGTTAGGCGCCCTGCCAGCTCCGGATGTCGCCGAGCTGGAACATGGCGATACCGTATTTTTGTGCGGGTGTGTCGGCGCGGTGCGCGGTAATCGTACCCGCGACGGAAAACGGATGCTGTTTGCCACTTTAGAAGATAAGCAGGGACGCGCGGATCTGGTTATTTTTCCGACGGTACTGCAAGTATACGGGCATCTTTTCGCGGATTATGACGGCGAGCCGCTGCTAGTCTGGGGACGCATCGATCGCACAGAACAGGAACCGACGGTGATTGTGCGCCGGGTGCAGGAGTTTTCCGCGGCACGGTAGAAGAGTGAGGAAGAACTAGGAAGAATGAGGAAGAGCGGAAAATCGGTGGGGTATCAGACAGATGCGCAGGATTATTCACATCGATATGGATGCGTTCTTTGCCGCCGTGGAGCAGCGTGATAATCCGGCACTGCGGGGCAAGCCGGTCATCATTGGCGGAGACCCGCGTTATCGGGGGGTCGTTTCGACATGCTCCTATGAGGCGCGTAAGTACGGTGTGCGTTCTGCCATGCCGCTTCGCCAGGCCAAAGAGTTATGCCCTAATGGCATTTTTATTGTAGGTCATATGCGTAAATATGAAGAATCGTCAAGCCGCATTATGGAGATTCTGCGCGATTATACACCATTGATTGAGCCGATCTCCATTGATGAGGCTTTTTTGGATGTTACGCAATGTCAGACGCTGTTTGGGACGGCGGAAAAGATTGCGCATGAAATAGTAGATCGCATTGAAAAAGAGGAACGGCTGACAGCTTCAATTGGTGTGGCACCGAATAAGTTTCTGGCGAAACTGGGATCTGATCTGCGCAAACCCAAGGGTTTTGTGGTGATTAATCCCGAAGATGTCAGCGATTTGTTGAAGGACTTGCCGGTTAAGAAGATTTGGGGCGTTGGCCCCAAGACGGAGCAGGCATTATTGAGTCTGGGCATTCCGACGATTGGCATTTTGCGTGAAGTGCCACTGGATTTACTGGTCAGCAACTTTGGCAAGGAAACAGGGGAGCATCTGTACCAGCTGAGTCGTGGCATTGATAACCGACCGGTTGTTACAGCGGAGGATGCCAAGAGTATTGGGCACGAAACCACTTTTCAGGAGGATACCGATGATCGCGAATATTTGACTGCGGTCTTGCTGGAGCTCTCCGATATGGTGGCGCGCCGGATGCGTCGCTATCAGGTTCAGGCACGTACGATTACTCTGAAATTGCGCGATGCCAATTTTCATACGATTACGCGGGGGCGGACTTTGATGCACCCGACCGATTTTGAAGAAATCATTTTTAACACCGCATTAGAACTGGCACGGGAAGTGGAATGGGGCCGCAAGAAGGTGCGCCTGCTGGGAGTGAGTGCCAGTAATCTGACACGGGGCGGGGACGAGCAGCTTACTTTATTCAACGGCGAAGACCGTGTTCGGCTTAAAAAGCTGCATCAGACTGTTGATCAAATCAAAGACAAGCTGGGCGAGCATGCTGTGACGCGCGGCCGCATTGCGAATCTGAAAAAAAACCCCCGACCGCCGGGATGGCGGGGTCGGGGTGAGTAGAATGGAATGGCATGGTGGTCGCCTGTGGCGGCGCGGCAAGGCCTGCTACGGGCGGGGCGCAAAGCAAAAGCCGCTAGAATCCAAACACCATCTGAACAGAGGCACTAACGTCGATGCTGCCAACTGCGACTTGAGTATCTGCCGCCACAGAAGTGAGCATTTCTTTCCGGTAATTCTGGAGCGGCTGCACCGCAATGACGGTGCTGTCGCTGATCAGCATCACGCCGCTGAGTTTAACTCCGGAAGCCCGGGCGAGGATTTCCGCTTTATGAGTGGCATCCTTAACCGCTTTTTCAATAGCCTGATCGCGAGCGCTGGTATCGTCGGAGATTCCAAAGGAAATGTTCTGGACAACATTGCCTCCGACGTTGGTGAGTGCGTCGATGACTGCGCCTGTCTGGTCGATATCGCGAACGGTAACCCTCAGGATGTGACTGGAGCGATAACCGATCAGGACGCTTTCATTGGTCTTTGAATCATAGCGCGTTTCCGGATAGAGTTGGAGATGCTGGGTGGCGATATCTGCTTCGGCGATGCCCATATTTTTGAGCGCTTCAATTAACTTGGAAGAAATTTTGTTGTTGGATTGCTGAGCTTCTTTGGCGGTAGAGCCTTTTGTTTCAACACCGAGAGACAAGTAGGCCATGTCGGGTTTGACGCTGACAATGCCTTCGCCACTAACATGGATTTCACGAGGTTCTTGAGTGGGGGCGGCTTTGGTTTTGGCAACACCTGGCCGAACAGTCAGTATGACTACAAGCAAAACTAGCAAAAGGAACATGCCACCGACAATAAGAGAACTGCTTTTATCAATACGCATTTAAGGAAACCTCCTTAGGCTTTATTTATGATTCCTGTCTATATGACGACGGAAGAGCGCAGAATGTTCCGGGACAGATGAGAATTTTTCTGACGGCAGATAATGGATGGGGACGGGGAGAGCAAGTCTGTCCCCAAATGGGTCAAAACGACCTGATTGGGGACAGTCCCCAATGGATCGAAACAACCCAATCGGGGACAGTCCCCAATAGTCCAAAATGACCCGATTTAAACCTGTCCCCAAATGGGTCAAAACGATCGATTTAAACCTGTCCCCAATCGATCGGCTGTTCCCAATCGAGCGGAAAGAGGTGGATGTTAATGCTGGTAGAGATGATGAAGCAGGGTTTTGGGATTGCGGAGGATTTGAACTGTGCGGAAACCATTCTGGCTGGGGCGAACCAAGCCTATCAGCTTGGGCTGGATGCGGACGCTCTGAAGCTGGCCGCCGGGTTTGGAAGCGGGATGGCAATGGAGAATGTCTGTGGAACGCTGACTGCCGCAATCATGGTGCTTAGCCGGCTCTTTGTAAAGGAGCGTGCCCATGAGAGCACCCGTATTAAGGAACTGACTCAGGAATTAATCAAGACTTTCGAAGCCGAGATGGGCGCCTTCGATTGTGCTCCTCTCAAAGCACAATACCGCACCGAAGAACGTAAATGTCGCGATATTATTGAAAAAGCTGCCGAGATTTTGGACCGTATTGTGCAGCGCGAGTTACAATGCGAATTACAGCGCGAACTACAGAGAGAATCGTAGAGTAACCATGAAAAATAAAAAGAAAAGAGCTCCCCAAAATAACGCATAGACCGGAAGGGAAAACACTTGAAAGAGATTAAAGTCGGCGTGCGCGAACTGCTCGAAATGGTCTTCCTGCCGCAGGATTTGAATACCAAAAACGCCGCCAGCGCCCGGGGCACCGAAGGTACGGAAGGACATCAGTTTCTCACCGGCAAACGGCCGGAAGGGTACCGCCGGGAAGTGACGGTAAAGTTTTGCTATGAAGGCCGCCAAGGCGGCACCCGCGACTATCGCCTTATTGTTCAAGGCCGCGCGGACGGGTTATATGAGGAATCTGGCACCCTGGTCGTGGAAGAAATCAAAACAACTTATCTGAATCTGGCAGACATCACCTTGGACGAAAACGGTGTACATGCCGCTCAGCTGAAGCTGTATATGTACTTCTTTTCCGAAAACGAGCAGCAGCCCACTGCCGGCCGACTGACCTACCTTAACCTGGATACGCTGGAGGAAAAGTCATTTACGATTCAGTATTCCGCCACCGAGTGTCGCCGCCTATTCGAAAGGATGGCGGAGGCTTTTCTGGCGACCCTGCGTAACCGGGATCAATGGGCTGCCATCCGCAATCAGTCGCTCCGCGCCCTTGAGTTCCCTTTCGACGAGCAACGCGTCGGGCAGGACGAGCTGATGGACCTGGTAGCGCTGGCTATTGATCAAGAGCGGGACCTAATCGCAGAGGCCGCTACCGGTATCGGCAAGACCATTGCCGTGCTGTTCCCGGCACTGAAGCGCCTATGCGCTGGGGATCGCTATGATCAGATCTTCTTCCTGACTGCCAAAACTGCCGGTAAGGAAATCGTGCGCAAAACAATTGCCGCGGCCATGGAAAAAGGCTTGCGCTTGCGCACGGTATTCATTGAAGCCAAGGAACGCGTCTGTCTCTCCCCGGGCAGCCGCTGCCATCCGGCAGTTTGTCCCTATGCCGCCCGCTACTATGAAAAAGCGCGCGAAGTCCTGCCAACGCTGCTGGCAGAGGAGCTGATTCTGCCAGAAGCAGTGGCGGAGGTTGCGCGGGCGGCAGAAGCCTGCCCGTTTGAGCTGACGCTGGACCTGACTTTGCATGCCGACTTAATTGTCTGCGACTATAACTATGTGTTTGATCCACGGGTCTATCTGAAGCGCTTTTTTATGACTGGCGCGAAGGGCCGCTTTCTTTTTCTGGTGGATGAGGCGCACAACCTGGTGAGCAGAGGTCGTGACATGTATTCGGCAACGCTGTCCCGCAGCGATTTAGCGGCCTTGCTAAATGAAACCGGAACAAATGGCGGTATGGATCAGGCTTGTGATGCTGTCGATCAGTTTTTCGGCGGCTGGCGCAAAGAGATGGAGCAGGAGGAGCGGGCCGGTGTCCTGATGAGACGGCTGCCTGAAATGCTGCCGCCATCTCTAGAGCGCTTGCTCGATCGCACGCAAAAAAACTTGCCAGGGGTTCCGATGGGGCCAATGCTGGATCGCCTGCTGGAACTGTACTTCAAAATTTCAGATTTTAATCGCATCGTCTCGATGATTAATGAGCATTACGCGCTTTACGTCAAAAAAGAAGACGGCGACGATGTCCTGCATCTGCAATGTCTGAACCCGGGCCCACTGCTGCGCAAGCGTTTGGATTTCAGCAGCTGTACGCTATTCTTTTCCGCGACTTTATCTCCTTTTGATTATTTTCAGGAGTTACTGGGCGCCAAACCGGACGCGCTCAATGCGCGGCTGACTTCTCCATTCCCTCAGGAAAACCGGCTCTACTTGCATATACCAGGAGTGGACACGCGCTATCGCGCCCGCACAGCCTCCATTGGACAGGTGGCGCGATGCGCCATTGATATGGCCAAGTCTCACTATGGCAATTATCTGGTGTTTTTCCCTTCTTACACCTACCTCAGGGAAACCGAGCCCTACATTAAGGCGCAGGCCGCAGACAAAATTGCTGTCTACACCCAGCGGCCGGCGATGACGGAGCGGCAGAAGCAAGAGTTTATCCGCAGAGTCACCGCAAACACTCCGGGGCGTTCAAATTTGGGACTGGCGGTTCTGGGCGGCCTGTTTGGTGAAGCAGTCGACTTGCCCGGCGATAAACTAGTCGGAGTAATGATTGTCGGTCCCGGCCTTCCAGGTTTGAGTGATGAACAGGAACTGATTCGCATGTATTTTGATGAGCGCAATGGGAACGGATTTTTCTATGCTTACCTGGTTCCGGGCTTGATCAAAGTGATTCAGTCAGCTGGGCGCGTGTTTCGGACACCGGATGATAAAGGTGTCGTGCTGCTGATAGATGACCGCTTTGCCGATGAACGCTATACTG
>JBMNNY010000021.1:0-19822 GCA_050942765.1 Bacillota bacterium
AATGAAGTGAATAAACTAAAAAAGTCATAAATTGAGCGTTAAAGCTGAAAACGGAAGCACGCTACGGGATAAACTGATTGATTTTATCCAGAAGAGTCTGAGCCTCTTCCAATTGCGGATTCAGCTGCAGTGCTTTTTGCAGCCTGGCACGGACAGTTAAAATATTGGCGCTTGTAATCGGTTGGGTGGCAACATCGGCGTATAATGCAAAGGCGGTAAGTTCCGCCACTTTTTTATGATCAGGCTTCAGTTCATTGGCGCGCTCCAGTCTTTCGGCAGCGCGCGTATAATTGCTGCGCATCAGCAGTGACTGTCCGCTATAGTAATGATAGCGCCAGTTGTCTTCTGATGGGTTTAAAACGAAAAGTGTGCATCCGGCAAAAAAAGTGATTGCCAATGCGGCAAAGACGATTCGCTTGCGGAGAGAGAACGGGCGTCGCTCCATCGGGAGACCCAGTCCACTGGCAGTCACGAAACCTCCGACCAGTCCCCCCAAATGAGCAACAGAATCAATATTCGGTATCACTACCCCCATGACCAGATTGATGGCCAGCACAATGTAGATACGCATACCAAATACTGATCTAAAGATGGCCGGGTTGCGCAAGCCAAAATAGAGCAACGCCCCAAACAGTCCGAAGATGGCACCGGAAGCCCCTACGGAAATATTGGGACTGGCGATCGTACTGGCCATTGTGGCGAGAAACCCGGAGGCCATAAAAATGACCAGCATGCGCAGTTTACCGTACATTAACTCGATCAGGCCGCCCATTTGGAAAAGAGAAAATGCGTTTAGCAATAAGTGGGTTAATCCGGCGTGCAGGAAAATTGGCGTGATCAGCCGCCAATACTGTCCTTCCCAAATCAGGCCGGAGTCTTTGGCTCCGTAGCGCAGTAAGACCTGTGTGTTTTGAGAACCGCCTTTTAGTGTCAGGATGATAAAGACGGCCACGCAGATCCCGATTAGTGACACGGTTACGATTGGAAGTCGCGGGAGTTGTCTTGGCGGCGCGGTATTCTCGGTACCTTCGGCACCCTCAGCAGGACGCAGAAACCGTCCCTCTTTCTCGCCTTCATTAAATGTATCCATGCGAAAACTCCTTATGCCTTCGTAATGAGGTCCGCTGCCGTTGCCATGGCGCGCGGCAGTTCGGATAGATCATTGCATCCACATTGCGCCATTTGCGGACTTCCGCCGCCGCGCCCCGCAACAATGGGGGCGATGCGGGCGCAGATTTCTCCCATATGGATATCGAGGTCCTTGGATCGCGCTAGTATTATGTGGGCGGTTTCGCCGGAAGTTCCGGCCAGGATCGCGACTGCTGATGGGTGGGCACAAATGAAGCCTGCCAGCAGGCGCAACTCATCGACCGGCCGATCACGGAAAATACGCTTCACAATATGCAGATTCAATCCCGATTCGGAACTTTCAGCAAGTAATTGGTCTGCCTCATAATGCAGCAGCTTTTCCCGGTATTCCTGTAGCTCTTTTTTATACGATTTATTATTATCTTGCAGGCGATTGATTTGCACCGGAATTTGATCGGCACCGATTGAAAGCATCGCAGACAGTTCAAGCACGAGGTGGTTTTTGGCGTCATAGTCGCGCAAAGCACGCTGACCGCAGAGGAATTCTACGCGGCATTGCTTTCTGATCTTTTCCAGACGTATTACTTTGATCAAACCGACTTCTGCGGCATATTCCGGATGCGTTCCGCCGCACGGAGACCAGTCAAATCCTTCTACTTCCACGATGCGGATGTCATCCGTCACAGTCGGTTGCTTGCGCAGCGGCATGGCAGCCAAAGCAGCGGCATCAGGATAATGAACGTGAATGCGCGCCGGGGAGTGCACGATTTGGTTGGCAAGCTCCTCGGCTTTCTTGATCATGGCATCAGTCAATTCCTCAGTGTCTAGATCAATCTGCGTGTGTTCTTCGGTCAGATGAAATCCTACGGTGGCGGCTCCGAAAAGCTTATCGAAGGCCGCCGATAAAATATGCTGACCGCAATGTTGCTGCATCAGATCGTATCTGCGCTCCCAGTCCAGACGGCAATGGACCAGACCATCGGGCAACTGGCAGTCTTTGTCGAGAATGTGAATAATTTCGCCATCGCGTTCAAAGACCTGAAGCACTGGTTGATCGGCAATGAGGCCATGGTCACAGGGCTGCCCTCCGGATTCCGGGTAAAAGGCTGTCCGGTCAAGAGTCACTTCAGTTCCAAGGTTGCTGGACGCGATACCTGTGATTCGCGCTGTGAATTCACGGGTGTACGGATTATCATAAAAGAGGCGGATTGTCGGCATGATATCGTTGCTCCCCCACTATATATTGTCTTGACAGTGTCTGTCTTGTGATCGCTACGTAGCTAATCAATAACTGCCAAACATCTAATCTTGTTTTATTCTTGCCCAAATGCGCATTCCCTTCCTGCTTTTGTGGCGATTGGATGACCGGCAAGGCAGGAATTTAATCGCGCAGGTGGAAAAGAGATTTGGCAGGTTTAGCGTAGATGATGCCGAAGTATTCGCAGTTATGATATGTGCGCAATAGGTGATAAGATAGGGGACTAGCAGTAAGTGAAAACAGCAAGAAATAGTGAGTTAAAGACTTTCGAACACGCCATGGCTGGATTCGGCATGTGGTGGAGATCAATTCAGTGGGAAGATGTCGCGGCCTCAGTCCGTGAGTTTATAGAATCCTTTGCGATTGCCGCAATTCTAACGACTTTTATTCTCTTATTTGTTGCGCGGTCTTTTGTTGTCGATGGCTCGTCCATGTACCCGACTTTGGAAAATCGCCAGCGACTGCTTGTTGAAGTAATCAGCTACCGTTTTCGCGAACCAAAGCGCGGCGAGATTATTGTCTTTAATCAAGGGGATCGCCGGCGCCTAATTAAGCGGGTCATCGGTCTGCCGGATGATTTGGTTGAGATTCGTAGCGGAGTAGTATATATCAATGGCTATCCACTGGATGAAGCGTTTATTCCAGAAAACGCCTTTGCCGATTACGGGCCCGTCTTTGTACCGCAAGATCACTATTTTGTCCTTGGCGATAACCGCAATAACAGCGAAGACAGCAGAGGTTCGGTAGGCTTTGTGAGTAAAGACCTGGTCATTGGCAAGGCCGTTTTGAGGTTTTGGCCATTTTCCAAGATTGCGATCTTCAAGGTTCCCCAAGGCTATCAGGAACAGGAGTTCAATGAATACTGGCAATAACGTAATATGCCTGACGCGGAAACGTTGTCAGGGGTAGATCAATGAGGTATCAGATTGATGATACCTCAGTTTTTTGCAGGAAAAAATGGAATTTGGGGGAATTATCAGATTTAAGGGGGTGCACCCGGTGGCACGTTACTATATTGAAATGGAAGGCTATCGCTATGGACCTTTTGAGCTCCAGGAGTTGAAACAACTCTATCTGGACGGAGTCCTGAAAAGTGATCAGATCTATGAAGAGCAGTCCAATCAATTATTCAGCCTTACCAGATTGCTGGCTGAAAGTCCTGCTGCTGCCAATAACCAGGCAGAAGTCGAGAGTAACGCCGTAGTTCAAACCGATGCAGCAACCCAAAACAATACCACAATCGTGATGTCGCAGCCATCTCCACAACCTGTCGGGCAGGCGCAAAGCCCGGCGTCTCATGGTACAGGCAGAGTATCATCAGAAACCTCTGCCATACAGGAAATGGAAGCTGTGCAGAGTACTTATGTGACACAGAACCCCTATGCGGCACAAGGCACTTCCGCGATGCAAGGCACTTTTACTGCACCGGAGACACACGCCTCCGCTGGATCCGCGCCCTCAGCCTCAGAATCTTGGAGCGAAAGGCTTTCACGCCTTAAGGAAGCCAGAAAAGCACAAATGGATGAGGCTGTGGAGAGCCCTGTGTTTTCAGAAGACAGTGTTTTATCTGCGCAGGATTCTGACAAACAAGAAGCCGGGAGCATGGCCTCCTCCGTTCCGGATGTTGCTCCTGATCCATTAAAGTCCGATTTTGCAGTCGATTCCACTACGAATGAGCTAATGGAAGGGATGATGTCGGACCTGGATTATCAGCCGTCCGCAACCAAGAGTAAAGATAAACTCCCCGATTTGCTCGTCGCCAACGGTCCGCATCCTGAAGAACTGATCAATTACAATACCGGTTTAAAGGGAGAACCTGATCTGCCAAACGAACAGAAAGACTGGGGCGGGAAAGATGCTTCTACTGCTGACAACGCCAGTGCAGACAGCTTTCCGACTTCGCTGGGATACATGAGTGACGCATTAGATATGGAGCCACCGGTAGAATGGCTTACCAATACGGCAGGCTCTGCCAATAAGATTGATTCTACAAAGGCAGCTGACTCTGCCAATGAAGCCGGTCCCGTAGATGCGGCCAGTTCTGCCAATGAAGCCATGAAGGTCACGGAGGCCACGGGGGCCACGGGGGCCACGGGGGCCACGGGGGCCACGGGGGCCACGGGGGCCACGGGGGCCACGGAGGCAGCGGAAGTTAAAGAAGCCAAAGAAGCCAATCCGCCAGAGTCGCCTGCTGCTGAATCCCCAACTCAGGTATCCTCCTCCAAAGAACGTTCTGCGGATGAAGCTTTAGCCTGGCGCGAACAAATGGCGCGCCTGGATGTAGTATATGGTGTGCGGAAACCGAGCGCTGGCAAGGAACTGCAAGGCATTGTACCGGACGATTCAGAATCTGCTTCCGCCGCGCTGGGCGCAGTAAACAGTATATCTGAAAACGACGAAGAGGATAACGATTTAGAGGACGAAGGCCAGGAGAAATCGGAATCGAAATTGGGAGCGCTGGTGTTCATTACCGCTGGCCTTGTTGCACTTATGGCCCATAAAAACTATGCAAATTTGCCGGAAATACCAATCCTTACAATTACCGTTGCCTTGTGCGGTTACGCGGCATTGACAGCAATATGCGGTGTGATGCTTTGGATTGACAGCAAGCGTTTTGCACCGGCTTTAAGAGTCGTTTTGCTTTGCCTGGCATTTTGTCCTTTGGCGATCATAGGATATACCTTGTTTATCTATAAAGATACAGTGATGGCTATGCAAATTCCGAAAGCACTGCAAATTACACTGGCGTATATGGCAGCATCGTTGATTATGTTTGTGCTTGGCTTAGCTAGTTTGAAAAAAGCGACTGAGAAAGCCGAAAACGGTTGAATTCAGACGCACAGGAAAGATTGACCAATAAGCCCTTTATCTGTTATACTGTTTTTACACAATAGAAGATGACGGGTTTTGAGGAAAGGAAAGCCTCGGAACTATCGTCAGGCGGGACGTCACGTTTTGATTATGGTTCCCGCAGTCTGGAGAGCCGGCATTCCGGAATGTGTACGACTTTCCAAATCTCAACAACAAGTCTTCTGAAGTTGTGAGAACTCTCTGTTTTGTTTGTGACCGCTGCGGGCGGTCCATTTTTTTTGTGCAGGTAAATCTATCAAAACTAATCTGACTAAATAACAGGGGGCCTTACCGTGAGCTTCGCAATGCTTACCAACGGACATATCTACACTATGGATCCCAAAGCACCTCAGGCCGAGGCTGTGGTAATCGGGTTCGGGAAGATACTGGCGACCGGCAGAGTCTGTGATCTTAAAGATCAGTTTCGGCCGATGCGTAAGATAGATTTACATGGAGCAACATTGCTTCCGGGTTTGATGGATGCCCATGTTCATTTATATGCTTATGCGCAGCGGCTGGAATGGATTGATTTGGACGGGTTGTTGCTGGACGAAGCTTTAGCCCGGATTGCTGCCGCTACCAAAAAGATTAAGCCAGGAGAATGGCTGTGTGGGGGAGGCTATAACGCCAACCTGTGGGACAGAGTGCCTGACAGGCATATGCTTGACAGTGTAGCCGGTAATGTACCGGTGGTTCTGGACAGCAAAGATTTTCATACCCTGTGGGTCAACACAGCTTTGCTGAAAAAGATCGGTGTGGATGCCAACACTCCGGATCCGCCAGGAGGCAGCCTTGATCGTGAAAGTGACGGTTTTCCCTCTGGCATCATTCGCGAATATGCCAGTGAGTTGCTAAAAGGGAAACGCCCTGTAATAGATATTAGCCGCCGTGCCGAAATTATCGGGCATGGTATTCAGAAGCTTTATTCCTATGGTCTGACGGGAGTCCATACTCCGGAAGGCATTGAAGAGCTTGGCGCTCTGCAGAAATTGGAGCGGGAAAACCGCTTGAACTTCAGAGTTTCTGCCATGCTGCCCAAAGAAGCATTGCCAATGGCCGAAAGTTTGGGCCTGCAAGCCGGGCTGGGCGGAGAATGGCTGAATGTGATCGGGGTTAAACTCTTTGCAGACGGTTCGCTAGGCTCGCAAACGGCATACATGCTTGCTCCTTATGAAAATGCCGGCGAATACCGGGGAATGGCTGTAGTAGAGCCAGAAGTGCTGCAGGATCAAATTACTAGGGCGAATCGCTGTGGATTGGCCGTAGCCGTACATGCCATAGGCGATGCCGCTGTCAGATGTGTACTGGATTGTCTGGAGGCTACTCAGGAAACCGCACAGCGCTGGAAAATCCGCAACCGTATTGAGCATCTGCAATTAGTTTCTAAAGAGGACTTGCCGCGGCTCAGTAAGTTGGGCGTGACTGCTTCCATGCAGCCGCTGCATTGTACTTCTGACCTGGAAATTATCAAGAAACATTGGGGAGAAAATCGCGGCCATATTTATGCATGGCGTTCGGTGGAGCAGTCAGGTGTCAGACTGGCTTTCGGATCTGATGCGCCAGTGGAAGTACCAGATCCGCTGCAAGGCATCTATGCCGCAGCCACCAGAAAACGCCGTGACAATACCCCGGCAGGCGGATGGCATCCGGAGGAAACTATTTCAGTCACAAACGCGATTAAGGCATATACCAGTGGCGCTGCGTGGGCGGCAGGCCGCGAAAAAGAATGCGGAACGATTGAACCCGGCAAGGCAGCTGATTTTACGATGCTGGATCATGATATTATCGCTGAAGGCCCTGAGAGCATTCTTGAGACCAAAGTGATCGGGACGATGATTGCCGGCCAGTGGGTATATGGCGGGTAATTGGATTAGGCGTTTGAGAATCAGAGATTGAGAGGTTTGACATGAAAGCAGTACTGTTTGACATGGACGGAACCTTATTGGGTGTGGATATGTACCAGGTGTTCCTGCCCGGTTATATGAAACGACTGGGGGATTTCGTGGCAGGACGTGCGGATACGCAGTATTTTATCAAACAAATACTGGCTGCCACTGACGCCATGGTGACCAATGAGGATCCATCCATGACGAATGCCGAAGTATTCAGCAGACACTTTTTTGGTGCCACAGGCTGGAAAGCTGAGGAGTGGATGCCGCTTTTCGACCAATTCTATCAGGAGGAGTTTGGCAAACTGCAGCCGCTGACTAAAAAGGAACCGTATGCCGCAGCAGCTGTCAACGCAGTCATTGACAAAGGCTGCGATGCAGTTTTGGCCACCAATCCGGTCTTTCCGCTCGCAGCTATGCAGCATCGCATGCGCTGGGGTGACTTTGACAAAGTTCCTTTCAGACTAATTACGAGCTATGAGAATATGCATGCCTGCAAACCCAATCCGCAATACTACCTGGAGATATTAGCAAAGATTGGCTGCCAGCCCGGGGAAGCCATGATGGTGGGGAATGATGTTGAGGAAGATCTGGTGGCATCATCTCTGGGAATGAAGACCTTTCTGGTAATCAATGAGTATACGATCCAGAGGCATGCGACACGCAAATTTGAACCTGATTATCAAGGAACGTTGCAGGATTTTGTCGCACTCATTAAGCAATTTTAGCTTTAGTTGCTTTAAACTTAGCAGCTCTAGCTTTCAAAAAGAAAAGGCCTGGCGCTTGTCTTGAGTGGTGAGCGCAGGCCTTTTTTATGTCAAGGATTGGGGGACTGGGGGACGCAAGAGAAAGGTCCCGGGGACTCAGGGACTGAAACCGATCCACAGATTCGGGAGCAGGCATTCCAGTCCGCCATACAATGGGATGGCGTCCGCATTCTTAATGCGTGAGCGGACAGCGTATATCTCATTCTGCACCGGGAGCGGAATCAGCGGCAGTTCCTCAGCGATGATGACCTGCAGATTTTGATACAGTTCAGTACATTGACGACGATCTTTGGTAGTGCTGAGTTCATTCAGAATCTGATCAATACTGGATTCCCAGGATGTCAGAGACGTAGTCTGATTCGGATTCCAGTAATGCAATGATCCAGAAGAATGCCACAGATCCAGCTGTAAAGCTGGTTCCGGATGAGTCGTTACCGGTATAATCGCCGCCTGCCATTGATATGTCTCCTGTAAGGCAGTGTTCATGTCCCCCACAGGAACCGGTTTGACAGAAGCCGTAATACCGATGCGCTGCAGCTGCTTGGCAATCAAGCCTGCCATATCAACCAGATCCGTTCGCTCGGCAGGCACCATAATCGAAAACTCCACTGGATGACCCTTACCATCGTAGAGTACTTTGTCTCTGCCCAGCATAAATCCGGCCTCTTCAAGCAAATCCTCCGCTTTGCGCGTGAGCGACAAATACCTGGGAACCCGTGAATAGTAATAATCCTTCAAAGCGGGCGGGATAATGGATTCTCTTTCGGAAGCATTACCGGAATAAATGTTACGGACAATTGCGTTATAGTCAATGGCATGGGCAATTGCCTTCCGGAACGCGGGGTCTCTGAACCATGTCAGCGGGGCCTCGTTGGCTTTGTAATCCGGTGCTTCAAGATTCTGATTAAAGACGAGGAAGGTGCTATCCAGGCTGTTCTTGGATTCGATGCATTCATAGCGTCCGGCGCGCCGGTTACGCATAAATGAATCCAGCTGTTTAGAGCTGATAAGCGCCCAATCCAGTTCATTTCTCTGGAAGCTGGCGAGTAATTCTGATTCCGAGCTAAAAATGCGTACCGTCCAGCGATCGCCGTAGGGAAGTACATTTTTGGAGCGATCCGCACGCCAATAAAAAGGATTGCGCGTAAAAGTGACACTCACGCCCGGCTTATACTCCTGCGGGATAAAAGGCCCAGTGCCGACAATCATGCTTAGATCAAGTTGTGCTGGCCAGATTTGGCTGACATGCTGCATGTCGGGTGTGGTCACAAAAGCGTGCTGCGGAAGGATGGGCGGCAGTATTATCGGCAAATGCGGGCAGGGGCGGTTGAGTCTGATCTCGATGGTGCGGTCGTCGACAGCCTTGTATTCAACTTTCAGATCAAGGAACGTCAAATGGTTGTAACAAATGCCCGGGTTATTGTTGTTTATAAAAAGGTCCAAAGAAAATAGGACGTCTTTGGATGTGAGCAACTTACCATCCGACCAGCTAAGACCCTTCCGCAAGACGAATTTCCATAGTAAAGCGTCTTTGCTGACTGTCCATGATTCTGCCAAAGCAGGTTCAATAGCCAGACTATCCGGGTTAATTTCCGCCAGTGAGTCAAAAACCACCTGTAGCAGTTCTTGCGTCTGTGCGTTGTTCGCCGCGAGCGGATTGAATGAGGAAGGCTCGCCGACGATCGCGCTGATAAAAGCTCCACCATAGCGTCCAACTTTATGATTGGATGCTTTATAAGAGGTGGATACGGCAGCATCGGCGGCTGGCAAAAAAAGAATACCGGTCAGGCAGCTCAAAATGAGTAAGGACTTCAAAGCGCGACGCATCATCACAAACCTCCTCGCAACTTAAACACGACTCCCAAAAATTCTGTGACACGTCCTGTAAATCCTGCTCAGGCGCTATTATTTTGAGGCAAGGCCAATGGCTGCATTGCGGTAATATATGGCAATTGCCAGCGCTTGACATGCGCTGCAGGCGGCGCTATACTAAAACTATCGAACATATGTTCGGGTGGGAGTGAAACAAAGTGGTCGAAAAAGTTGACGAGCCTGTTGATGTGATGGCAGCTTTTCTTGGAGGCCGACTGGTTCCCCGGCTCTTCAAGTGGCATGGCAGGCGTTATGCTGTTAAAGAGGTAACCAGCATGTGGACAGATTTGGAAGGGCAGTTTCGACGCTACTTTTATGCAGTTACAACGGATGCTCCCAATCTTTACGAGCTGATGTTTAGTACTAAAGATTTGCGTTGGAATCTGATCAAGATTTATTTCGATTGATTTTCGCGCACGATGCCTGTGCAGCCAGAACGAAGATTCATAAATGGCTGTAGCCTGGAGGCGATGCACGGAATGGAACGTCTTATTATGCATGTTGATATGGACGCTTATTTCGCAGCGGTGGAACAGACGGAAGTGCCGTCGCTGAGAGGTAAACCGGTGGTAGTATGTGGTTTTCCGCTATCCCGTAGCGTTGTAACGACTGCCTCGTATGAAGCCCGTAAATTCGGAATCAAAGCTGGCATGCCTGCCAGTGAAGCCCGTAGAATGGCTCCGGCGGCATTGTTCATTGAGAGTAATCCGCAAAAGTACATTGCGATTTCCCTCAAAATAGTGAGCATCCTGTGTGAATTCAGTCCGAAAGTTGAACCGTACTCGATTGACGAATCTTTTATCGATCTGACAGGGTGTCTTGCCGCAGAGGAGCACGGAGTGGCCGGACTGGCGGCCAAAATCAAAGAGCGCATCCGGGCGGAAACACGATTGAGCTGCAGTATTGGGGCTGGTCCTAATAAACTGCTGGCCAAAATTGCGACGGAAATGCACAAACCGGACGGTTTTATGTTCATCAGGCCGGAAGATATCGCCAGCAAGGTCTGGCCGCTGGGGGTTGAAAAGCTGCACGGAATCGGCAGAAAAACGGCGGCCAACCTTAAACAGGCAGGGATTCAGACCATCGGGGACCTTGCACGCATTCCACCGCATGTGTTAAAAAGAATGTTTGGGGCCAATGGTTACCTGATCTGGCAATCGGCAAACGGAATTGATCATTCGCCGGTAGATCCTGCTGCAGTGCTGTCCAGCAAATCCTGTGGCCACGAACTGACGTTTCCCGAAGATACGGCCGATCAGGAACTGGTCTTGCGTTACGCCCTCTTTCTTTGTGATGCTGTTGCCAGACGGATGCGGCAGGCTGGTTACCGCGGCAGAACCGTGACGCTGAAACTGCGGAGCGCCGACTTTAAGACGTTTACCAGGTCGCGAACACGCAGCAGTTTTACAGACAGCGCCGAGGAGATTTTCAGCGACATTGCGGCGATGCTGTCTGCGAACTGGCCGGGAGAACCGATTCGGTTAATCGGGGTCAGTGTATCCGGTTTCTTGAGCGTCAGGCGCCTTGAAAAGCAATTAGGGTTGTTCCCCGGAAATATGAAACATGATAAACTGGTTCAAACGGTTGACATGCTAAAAGATAAGTACGGTGACAACGTCGTCAGGAGGGCCTCTTTTTTGCAGGTACCCTCGAAAAATGGATAGCAGGGAGTGACGTTTATGCTGATAATTGGCACATCCGGGTTTAGTTTTCCGGACTGGGTGGGGCCCTTCTATCCGCCAGGGACAGCCAGAAATGCGATGTTTGCTTATTACACGCGTCATTTCTCAATGGTGGAGCTTGATTATACCTATTACCGCATGCCGGAAGAAAAAACAATGGCTTCTTTAGGAGCCCGCGCACCAAAGAATTTTATGTTTTGTGTCAAAACATATCGGGAAATGACGCACGAGCTGCCGAGCGATTCCGAAACGCGCAATGCCTTATTTGCCAGCTTTAGCAAGGCGCTGCGCCCGCTGGTGGAAGGCGGAAAGCTTGGATGCGTTCTGGTCCAGTTCCCATGGTCTTTTCGCAAAAGTGATGCCAGCCGCTCTTATCTTGAATATGTGCGGGAGCAGCTAAGCCAGTTTCCGGTAGTTGTCGAGTTTCGTAACAGCGAATGGGCTGATGCAGAAACGATCGCTTTTCTGGATCGCCTGAACTTATCATTCTGCTGCGTGGATGAACCGCGCCTGAAAGGTCTTTTCCCGCCAATGGCCGCAGTCGCTGGCGAAATCGGGTATGTGCGCTTTCACGGGAGAAATGCGGCTAAATGGTGGAAGCAGGATTTTCCCGGGGAGCGTTACGATTATCTGTACAGTGACGAAGAGCTGCAGGAATGGGTGCCCAAAATAAAACAGATCAGTGCGGGAAGCCGTAATACGTTTGTTCTTTTTAACAACTGTCATGCCGGTAAAGCGGCCAGAAACGCAAAAACGATGGCTCAGATTTTGGGCCTGAGTACCGGGACGGAGGTCCAGGGCGGCCTGTTTTAAGCTTAAGGGTCAGACAGTCTGGACAACCCATATATGGTATGTTATGATGTTTATACCACTACATGTTGTATTTTACAATGCGTTTTGCGGTGAGTGGAGGTGGTAGACATCAGATGTCCGTCCTGCTCTAACGATGATACGCGTGTACTTGATTCCAGGCCCACTGAGGAAGGGGCGGCCATCAGGCGTCGCCGGGAATGTCCTGCGTGTGGGCGTCGCTTTACCACTTTTGAAAGAATCGAAGAAGTTCCGCTGATGGTGATCAAAAAGGATGGCAGCCGCCAACGCTTTGATCGCGCAAAAGTATTGCAGGGTATTCTGAAAGCCTGCGAAAAGCGTCCAATTGCCATGGTGGTGCTCGAGGAGCTTGCCGCTTTAGTGGAGCGCGAGCTGACGCAGAGTGGCGAACGGGAAATCAGCAGCAGCGCGATTGGCGAACTGGTTATGGATCATCTAAAGGAAATTGACCCGGTCGCTTATGTCAGGTTTGCCTCTGTTTACCGTCAGTTCGCCGATATCAACAGCCTAAGACGCGAGATCGAGCAAATTTTGACGCCGGATCCGGATAAAGACCAGTAATAGTCAGTCACAAATTACTAGGAGGCGATGACAGCTGAAAGCGCGCAATCAAATTCAGGAAGGAATTCAAAGCTCCTCTCCGGTAGCTGTTGTACAGCGCGATAATTTTGATGCAGCCATACCACACCGCGCCAACGAACGTAAATTTCATTCGATTCGCAAACGCGATGGTCGCATTGTACCTTTTGAAAAGGAAAAAATAACAGAAGCCATTTTCAAAGCCGCACGTGCCGTAGGCGGCGAAGACCGGATGTTAGCCGGGGAGTTGGCGGAAGTAGTAGTCAACTATTTGTCAAAAGTGATGGCTTCAGGTATTCCTTCGGTAGAAGAAGTGCAGGATGCTGTAGAAAAGGTACTCATCGAAACGGGACACGCCAAAACTGCCAAAGCTTATATTCTTTATCGTGATCGGCGCACGCGCATGCGTGAGGCTAAATCCGAACTGATGGACGTTGTTGAGGACATTCTCAGCGAAACCAGCCGTGAAAATGCCAATGTGGGTAACTCTCCTTCGGCCAAAATGCTGCAGATTGCATCGGCAGCCAGCCGGAGCTATTATCTGAGCAGAATGATACCGGAAGATCTTTCACGGGCGCATTCTGAAGGCGATCTACATATTCACGACCTTGATTTTTACGGGAAAACACTGACTTGTCTGCAGATTCCACTAGGTGAACTATTAGAGAAAGGTTTTAACAACGGACACGGTTATATCAGGCCGCCGAAGCGCCCCGCCTCTGCAGCTGCGCTGGCCTGCATTATTCTGCAGAGCTGCCAGAATGATATGCATGGCGGACAATCCTTCGCATTTTTCGACCGCGATATGGGCAAGTATGCAGAGCAGGCTGATGAAGATCAGGTCTTTCAGGCCATGGAAGCATTGGTTTATAATCTGAACTCCATGCATAGCCGCGCTGGCGCGCAGGTACCGTTCAGCAGCCTGAATCTGGGGACTGATACCAGCCGGGGTGGCCGCCTGGTGACCAAGTGTCTGCTGGAAGCCCATGAAAAAGGACTGGGTCGCGGCGAGACCCCCATTTTCCCGAATATCATTTTCCGCTTGAAAAAGGGAGTCAACTTTGAGCCGACCGATCCCAACTATGATCTGTTTCAGCTGGCGATCAGGGTTGCTTCGCGCCGATTAAACCCGACCTTTAGTTTCATGGATTCTTCATTTAATCAGTCGTACGGCAGCGAGGTAGCCTATATGGGCTGCCGTACCAGAGTAATCGCTGACCGGCATGGGGCGGCAGTTACAGAGCGGCGCGGGAATCTGTCGTTTACAACGATAAATCTGCCGAGACTGGCGATCAAAGCCCATGGCGAGCTTGATACTTTTTACCGCGGACTGGATGATTTGCTGAGTCTGGCTGCACGCCAGCTTTACCACAGGTACAGAATCCAGGCGCGCCTAAAAGTTCGTGATATGCCATTTCTGATGGGCCAGGGCCTATATCTTGATTCAGAAGGCTTAAAGCCTGAAGACACGATTGCCGGAGCTATTAAGCATGGCACACTCAGCATCGGCTTTATCGGCCTGGCGGAAGCTTTGACGGCGCTGACTGGCAGCCATCATGGCCAGAGCAAAGATTCTTATGAATTAGGGCTGGAAATTGTTAATTATATGAGACAGCGCGTTGACGAGTTTGCCGAAGAATATGATCTCAATTACACATTATTGGCAACACCGGCGGAGGGCTTATCGGGCAGGTTTGTCAGAATAGATCGCAAGCTCTTTGGCACTATACCGGGAGTGACCGATAAAGATTATTATACGAACAGCTTCCATGTCCCGGTGGCCCATGATATTTCAACAGCTCAGAAAATTACCATTGAAGGAGCTTTTCATCGCTATGCCAATGCCGGCCATATCAGTTATGTTGAGCTGGATGCCCCGCCACTTCATAATCCGGAGGCGGTTGAGACAATCATTAGACAAATGGCGGAATCTGATATGGGTTATGCAGGCATCAATTTCCCGGTTGATGAATGCCGCTTTTGCGGAGCCAGCGGTCTCTTTGATGATAACTGTCCGCACTGCGGATCTGATGATATTCGGCGTGTGCGCCGCATAACCGGTTATCTTTCAACAATTGACCGCTTCAATGAAGCTAAAGTTGCCGAACTGAAAGATCGCAAAGCGCATTTGAAAATATTCCAACCCAAATCATAAATCCAATAGCAGATCAAAAACCCCTCCAGGCTTTTGAAAAACCGGGAGGGGTTATTTTCCAAAAGGCGTTTTTTTGCGATGCGATTGGGCGTTTTTGGGGAATTGATAGACGTTGTCGCGCCTTGACTTTTTAGAGCGTTTTGAAGTCGCGCTTGCGGAGCGCTGGGAGCGTTGTTTGACGGGCAGAAACATCAGCGGCAGGGAAAAAGCAATTACCAGTAAAGTAATTGCGGCAATCAGCCCCAGACTGACTGACTGCAGATGGCTTTCGGACTCTGCTTTTTCCGACATAATTTGCTCCAGGGTATTGTTTAATTCGGTCACAATTTCGATCAAATCCGCCACGGTTTGTAAAGCGCTTTCCACAGCGGATTCGGAGGCCTCCAATTCTAAAACGGCGACCTGCAATCCCAGTTGATGCATTAGCGGCAAGAATTCGTAATACTGAGCATAGACGCTTAGATGAGCTTCGGCTGCATTCGCCAGATTTTCAAAACGATCGTCAATTAGTGCCACCAGTTTACGGCAGCGTTCCAGTGATGCCTCGGCAACCAAACCGCTATTTTTATATTCGATACTGACCATGGTAATCTGAAATTCGACATGGTTAAGAGTTAATAGCAATTCACGACAGGCATTAAATGCCCCGATGAATTGCTCGTTAAGAATTTCATTGCGGCGTGAGCCGCGCATGCCCATGTAAGCAAATAGTCCAATTATCACAATGGCGAGAAGGAAAGCCATGCCCAACTGGCGTAATCGGACCATGGAATAATTATTGTCCATGCCAGTAGCCTTCCTTTCTTCCATAAACATACGCGATAGTTAAATTTCGCTAAAAACATGCAAAACTCCTTTAAGAACGACAAGGTTATCCATAATATTACACCGGGACATTATACCGGGATATTACGCAGGGATTACGCAGGGATATTACGCCGGGGAGGGGTCAATGTGCTGGTGAGATTGGCCGGAATGGTGCGGGAAAGTGTGGTAGACGGCCCGGGACTGCGGACAGTAGTTTTCTTTCAAGGGTGTCCACACCATTGTCCGGGATGTCATAATCCGGAAACTTGGGATTCCGTTTCGGGAATCCTGGCAGATAGTGAGGAAGTACTGGCGGCTATAGGATACCCCGGTCTAATCAGCGGGGTGACTTTTTCCGGCGGAGAACCGTTTCAGCAATCGGAAGCACTGGCGCACCTTGCTAAAGAATGCAAAAGAAGAGGCTTTCATATTATGGTATATACCGGGTATCTGTGGGAGCAGCTGCTGGCCTCGACAGACCAAAGCATAGCAGAATGTCTGACTGCGATCGACCTTCTTGTTGACGGGCCTTTTGTGGAAAAGCAAAAATGCTTGCTTCCTTTTCGCGGCTCGAGTAATCAAAGGATTATCAATGTACCTGATTCGCTGCAAACAGGAAAAGTAATCACCGATCCACGCTATTAATGCCATCCTGTCGAGCCTGCCGCCGATTCGGCGGTAGGCCTTTTGGTCTCTACCGGCAGGGAATGACCGCAGAGCAGGAGAGAATGGAGGAAGCCGATTTGACAGAAGCTTGGAGCCTTATTACCGAAAACGGGTATTATTTCTGGAGGTGTAATCCTCTGCTGGAATACTGCGGAGCCGAGGCCTTGTTTACGACCAGAAAGGGCGGTGTCAGTACCGGACCCTGGCAGGGGTTGAATTTGAGTCCAAAAACCGGCGATCACCCGGAATTAGTCAATGCTAACCTGCAAGCGCTCATGACAGCTTTGGAAATCGATCCACAGACGGTTAGGGGAGTTAAGCAAGTTCACGGAGTCGAAATAGTCAATCCCGGTTCGGATTCTTACCCGGCTGTCGCTCCAGGAGCAGACGGACTCTTCGATCGTGAAGGCCGACATGTTCTCGTAACGCAGCACGCAGATTGTGCCCCGGTTTACCTGGCTGCAATCGGAACTCCGGCTTTAATGCTCGTACATGCCGGATGGCGAGGCAGCGCTGCGGGAATTACCCGCCAGGGGGTGGCGCGTTTTATGCAGGAGACTGACTGCGCCGCTAAAGATATATTTGCGGCCATTGGGCCTTGTATCCATGAGTGCTGTTACGAAGTCGGGACGGAGGTTGCCAAAGCATTCGCAAACTGTCTGGGAGAACGCTACGCTGAGGCCCTGCAGGTTACGCCGGAGAAGGGAACGGAGGGGACTGGGCCCGCACTTACCCCGGAACCGGAGGCAGCATACAGCTATCGTCTGAACCTGGCGCACGCAAACAGGGTCATTTTGGAACAAACCGGAATACTACCGGAGCACATTTTTGAAAGCCATTTGTGTACGGCCTGCCATGACGAATATTTTTATTCGCATCGCCGCGATGGGGGCAAAACTGGCAGGATGCTGGCGATTCTCAGAAGAACTGGCGTATCGGCGCGGTAGTAAGGCAGGAGTTTACTATAATCCGGAGAAAATTACTAGTATCCTAAAAAAATAGGAAAGCTGGACTTCATTACCTATCGCGTTCAATCGCGGTTCGCAGGAAAGGCGGCTGCCTGTGGATGCAAATCATGCCAAGCACGCCAAATACGCCAAGCACCCCAAACACGCCGAAGCGCGGGAAGAAAGCCAGAGTCTTTTGGCGTATTTTGATTGTAACGTCGATGCTGGCACTGCTTTGGCAGTTGCTATTGTTATTGCCCGGGATTTTGCATCTGCGTACATATGTGGCTGAGTGGGGCGAGCTGAAAGAAGAAAGCGTGCTGCCAGCCGCCATTCTCCGTCACGAATACCTGTACCGCAGTCCAGGCAAATTCCGTTTTCTGGCTGTTGCCGCCGAAGGCAGCCGCGTTCCGAAAGACGAGTTAGTGGCTTTCTTGGTGTCTCCGGAAATTGAGCCAGAGGCCTGGCTGAACCTGGAGCGAAAGGTGAATATTCTGCGCGACATGTCATGGAAAGGCGCGGCGCATTCTGCTGAGTTTACTTCCTATCTGGCGGAGATCAACAGAATTTTTTCCGGATTACTAAGCGCTGTCTATGCAGGGCAGGCAGGTGTTTTTAGCACCGTTAGTGACGGGCTTGAAGAGCAATTTGCACCGGAGAATGTCCTTAAGGGCAAACTGGTTTTTCCTCTGACCGAAAAGCACTCCAAACCGAAAGACAGCAGGAACATTGACATACTCGAATTCGGAGATGTCATGTTCCGGATCGTGGATAATTTTCAGCTGTTGCTGGCGATAGAGCTGCCACATAACGGGGCAGGGTATGCCGGGCAGGATGGTAAACCGCCACAGTTTGTTATGGTGGCGCTGCCGAAAACAGAGGAGTATTTTCGGGCTGAAGTTGCCGCATTTGATCCAGCCGCTTCATCTATGATTCTGCGTATGACCAGCTTCTCCAAAGATTTTCTAAATGAAAGGTTTACTAATGTGCGCGTTATTTGGACGCAAAAAAGCGGGTTGCTAATTCCGAAAGCCGCCATAACTGTGCGTGAGGGGATTGAAGGTGTTATTGTTGACCGCGGTAACCGGCGGATATTCCAGCCGGTGACAGTGGAGGTAGCTAATAATCAAAAGGCAATTATCACCGGCATTAAGCCCGGGGCATTGATAAGGTATTAACACGCATAACACGAGTTTACGGATGGAGGTCCAATCGTTGACAGACTTAGAAACAAGAATTAACTCCGTTAGAGACAGAATCAACGCCGCCTGTAGACGTTCCGGACGCGCGCCGGAGGAAGTCACTCTGGTGGCTGTAACTAAAACCGTGGTACCCGCAACAGTTGCGGAAGCGTATCAGCTCGGTATAGAGGTTTTCGCAGAAAACCGCGTTCAGGAGGCCCTTGGGAAAATACCGCAGGTCTGTACAGGGCCGCAATGGCATTTGATTGGCCATCTGCAAAGTAACAAAGTCAAGAAAGCGTTACCGCTTTTTAGTTTGATTCATTCGGTGGATTCAATATCTTTGCTGGAGACTTTGCAGCGCGAGGCTGCTGCACAGGGAATTACAGCCAATGTATTGCTGGAAGTCAATATTTCTGGTGAAGTCAGTAAATATGGGTTCAGTCCTGATCAGGTCGCCACTGCCGTTCGGGTCGCCACTGGCATGGGAAACATTCGGCTATGCGGACTGATGACGATGGCTCCCTTTTATGACAATCCCGAAGATGCCCGACCGGTCTTTAAGGGGCTAAAAGAATTATTCGGGCAATTGCGCAGCCAGGAAGCACCCGGCCCATATTGGCGCGAACTGTCGATGGGAATGAGTAATGACTTTGAAGTCGCCATTGAAGAAGGGGCCACGATGGTCAGGATTGGCAGCGCCATATTTAAAGGATGTTAACTCTGGAATAATCGGCCGCTGAGGCGTTAGGGAGGGATAGGCATGAAGAAGAACTGGCTTGATAAGCTGCTTGGCGCAGTTGGCTTTGAGGAAGAAATTGTCGAAGAAGAAGAGGAGCCAGTCACCGATGTGGCTGACCGCAAATCCTCCGAGCAAAAACACCGTGCCTCCAAAGGCAAGGTCGTCAGCTTGACGACTCAACAGTTCAGGAGTATGCGTGTTGTAGTGCTGGAGCCGAGTAGTTTCGACGAGGTGCAGGAAATTGCGGATCACCTGCGCGAAAAGCGACCGGTTATTCTAAATCTGGAGGCCACAGAAAAAAGCCTCGCCAAAAGAATCGTTGATTTTGTCAGTGGAGCGGTCTATGTCCTGGATGGCGGCATGCAGCGTATCAACACGTCAATTTTTCTCTTTACGCCGGCGGAAGTTGATATTGTCCTCAATGCTCCCGGTATAGAGACGCCTGCTTCCTATTATAGCCGCGATTTCGCATCCGACCGGGATAGCCATGACACGCGGGATAGCGGC
>JBMNNY010000199.1:0-3553 GCA_050942765.1 Bacillota bacterium
GCATATATTTGACGGTTAGTTTGGATAGCAGAGCGTGGTAGTCGGGGTCATAGTCAGTTGATGCGGGTGGCGCTGTCGCTGTTACCTCGGGATCCGGCAATGTCATCTGCGCTCCCGGCATCTCCAGCGCCGCCGGCCTCTGCCCCTTGGATTTCGTCGCCTTCATTATCGCCTTGGCGACGGCCAGCGTCATGATACTGTCATCGGTGACAAAGCAATCCGCAGTGAACAGTTTAAAATCCTTACTTTTGCAATTATTGAACTCAAAACGCGACCCGACAATATCTCCGATAATTGCGCCGAGCATTTCAGGCACCATCTCCCGAACTGGTTAATTCATTATTTTGCTGCAACCGCAAATAGCTTTTGAAAAGAATGAAAATTGGAGTTCAAAGCCAGTTGAAGCCATAAAACCTAAAACTGTTTAGCGAGTAATGTACTGGACTATCGCGTAAAACTCACTAAATCATTTTATTAAATTCTGCTTTTGTTACATTGAGTTGCTTTTCAGTATTTCTTCAAACAAGTGCTTGGGATTCTCTTTTCCCAAGCTATGGCTTACTTTTGTTCTTAATATAGTGCCATCAGCAGTAATGAAGCGAAAGTAATAGTGATCGCCACCCGTTTTATACTCTTCCCAACCGGCATTCCTACAATAGTTTAATAAATCGCGAAACTTAGGCAAGGCCCAATAAGGCTTTCACTTGTTCTTTTGAGTCGCAAAGTAAAGTCTTGACAACAAGAGCCAAATGGGAACGCCGGTTTGGGGAGCGATAATATAGGGTGAAATTTTCGGGATCCATATATTCACATGCGTACTCGATCACATCTTCGGCAGCACGATCGGCTGCTTCTTTCAGAGTCGCCCCGTTAACGGCAATATCAAACGGGTCAATTGAAATAGTCAGCGATCCGTCATCTTCATGAAAAGTATTCACAGTTAAGACTGAATTGTGCTTTTGATCCAATAGTGATTTTAACATTTCACGCCGCAAAAGGATGGTAAAATCCTCCGACTTTTTGCGAGGCTTAATTACGGGCATTTCAAAACGCTGAGCGCGATCAATTACTTCAGTGAGTTTAGAACGTGCTTCAGAAAAATTCAACTCAAGCAACATCGTCATTTCCTCCTCACCTCCATGATATCATATTTGTACAAAATGCTCAATTTGTACTTAATTTATGTGAGCCAGCTTTTTCTATTCATGATTAATCAAATACGTGTCTAGCAAAGTATGGGCATTTTGGTTGTTCATATAGTAAAGCCTACTGGAGCATCCGCGACAGCCCTCACAACTTCGTCTGCACGACAGACGGAGTTGTTTATTTTGCGACTATGGAGCAAAACAACCGAACATCCGTTCCCGACCTTTTGTGACGGGAACGCCTGCTATACTGAGTTCAGAACTCGTTATTAAATGGCAGGGGTGATTGGAATGGAATTGCAGAGAAATGAAGCATTAGCGTCAAGCCCGTTGAAAAATTGGGCCTTTTATCTTGCCTGTTTGGGTGGAATTCTACTGTTCTTTGTAGTTTTCTTCTCCACACCGATGGATAGTCTGGGATTAATCGCTGCATATTTGGTGGTCTATTCATTGATTTATTTGCTAATTGCCGCCGTTTTATCTGAAAAGACACATAATGTCAAATTGGTCTCACCCCAAAGCACAGATCCAAAGCATGTTCAATTGCATCAGGCGGTTTCAAGGATCAGTAAGGAAGCGGGGCTTGAAGTTAAGCCTAAAGTTGGCATCTATCAAAGTGATGATATGAATGCCTTTGCAATGGGGATGAGTAAAAGAAACAGCATGATTGCTTTTAGTTCATCTTTGCTGGAAAAGATGGATGCTAAGTCTATTGAGGCAGTTGCAGCACATGAAATCTCGCACATTGTCAATGGGGACATGGTGACAATGTGTCTGTTGCATGCATTAATCAACGGATTTGCCTTCATAGTCAAACTTCCGTTCACCCTTATCAAATATTTCATTATGCTGTTTGCTACGGATAGAGTTGAGTTTGCAGCTGCGTGGCTTTTTGGAGCTTTGAGTCGGCTTGTTCGGGCAACCGTCGCATTCGTGGGAAACTTGCTCGAAAAGGCCTTTTCACGAAAACGTGAATACAAGGCTGACTTGGGCGCGGCTTATCTTGTTGATCCGCAGTCAATGATTCAGGCGCTTAAGGTGCTTAGCAGCGATACTTCAACCATACCTCAAGAACAACAGAATTATGCGGCTTTCAAAATAAACGCACCCGCCAGGCTATTCAACATTTTCTCGACTCATCCACCTATCGAAAAACGTGTGATTGCACTGCAGAAGTATACTCAAGAAAAATCTGTTTCAGAGGCTACTGAGAATCATATTGATGATCACGAGGGTACTACGCAGTTGGGCGCTAGAGAGGAAAAGAGCTTATCCGAAATCGCGGTTGAATCCCAGGTTGATTCTTTTGATGTCGCGCAAATGCAATTACCAACTCAAACTGAAGATGATAATCCGGGTGAAGAAGAAGCCCCGGAAAGCATGCAAATTCCGCAAACTGCCGCGAGCGTCGGTGATCTCGCAACAAAAGAACCCATTACCCTGCTGCGAAATCTGAAGGAGCTAGTTGACCTGGGTATCCTTACTCCAGAAGAGTTCGACGAGAAAAAGAAAAGAATTCTCGATTGCATCTGAGATAGGAAGGCAGCAATCAGCAAACGTCTCGTCATTCATTACTTGCAATGGAGGGGGAAGATCGTGGGGAGTCCATTAATGGATAAAACCGATGAGTATTTTAAGAAGAACAATCCCGGCGGGAAAAAGTGGTCATCAAGCACGGATCAGGCAAATTATCACCTGGAAGTAAACAGGATATAAAGGCAAAATGTAGAAATTACAGTTTACTCTAATATTTTAAAGAAGGCGAACATCTGTGAATTCCATGACTTCTAGCCTTTTTTGTGAGGGGAGAGTAAATTAAGTTGGTCGAGTACAGATGTTCTGGGTGCGGAGCAAATGTCCCGTCGCAAGCAAAGTTTTGCCCTATGTGTGGTGCCAGTATCATAAAGAAATGTTCACAATGTGGGTCGGCGATCATTGAGAATGCTCAGTTTTGCAGCAATTGTGGAGCCGCTGTACAAGAGACTGCTGCTGCAGTAGATCCTATAAAAATGGTCGCCTCAAAAGTGAACTCTGCCACCCTTGACGAGGAACGAGCGTTTCGATTGTTTATTGGCGAAAATGCCGATTACTATTTGGGAAAATGGACTACTCCAGACGGAAAGCTTCAGAAAAAGTTGAGTTGGAACTGGGCCGCATTTTTCTTCGGTATATTATGGTTTTTCTATAGGAAGATGTATGGATGGGCTTTGGGCTTTTACGTAATTGGAATTGCTCTATACTTCCTATTGCCAGGAATCAGCTTTGGGATGTGGATTGTATATGGTTTGACTGCCAACTCCCTCTATTATGATCACGTCAAAGATAGAATTGAGACATCTAGGCAAATGGTTACGGGAATAGAAGATCAAGAGAAGGCCATCGCTATGTCGGGAGGAACTAGTACTTTG
>JBMNNY010000200.1:0-3528 GCA_050942765.1 Bacillota bacterium
ACAGACTTGAAGAATTCCGAAGCGTTTAACGTAAGCAATCAGGCTGATGTCATTAATGTCGTCGAAGATATGACTAATACGATGACTTTATTGTTGGCTTGTATTGCAGGCATATCTCTGCTAGTCGGCGGGATCGGTATTATGAATATTATGCTGGTGTCAGTCACTGAACGTATTCGGGAGATCGGTATTCGCAAGGCTATTGGTGCTCAGGAAAGCGAAATTCTTATTCAATTTCTGCTGGAAGCAGCTACACTTAGCCTGTTAGGCGGCATAATCGGAATCGTGTTGGGTTCGACTGGTGCAGTATTCCTTTCCGGAGTTTTGGGATGGAAAGCAGTAGTCAGCATGGAAGCGATACTGATGGCGTCTGGCATCTCACTATTGATCGGATTGTTTTTCGGGGTATATCCGGCTCGCAAAGCCGCCCGACTAGATCCGATTGTCGCACTGCGGCATGAATAGTGCGGCATGAATTGGAGTAGAAGATGGAGTAGTAGTATTGGAGGTGCAATGATGCGAACCCGCTTGGTAATTATATTAATGATTATTGTGGCTTGCTTTGCCGGAGCAGTCAGTGTGGCGGCGGCTGAAGCGGTTAATGCGGTTACAGCAGTCAAAGCGGTTGAAGCGGTTACAACTGCATCCGAAAACGCCTTGGATTCAGCGCAGCCGCTGCATTTGACCCTGGACGATGCAATTGCATTAGCTCTGGAATGCGATCCGAGTGTCTTATCAGCCAGGAATTCAGTTTATTCCAGCGAAGCTGCTCTAAAAAAAGAACTGGCCGCTTTTATCCCAAGTGCTACCATTTCGGTTAATTATGGCCGCACGCCTGACAAAGCGGCAGCCGGAGAAGAACGTACCTATCAACAGGATGCCAATATTACCATTCGGATTTCACAGGAAATTTCGGGAATCATTCCGCGCTTCATTGGCTGGCGAACTGTTAACGCGATTGAGACAGCCACTTGGAATTTGGCAGATGCACAGGCCGCACTAATTCAAGCGCAAAACAGTGCCATCATTTCAGTAATGCAAAAGTATCTGGCAGTGCTCAAAGCAGAGAAAGTACTGGAGTTAAACAACAGCGCCTACAAAATGGCTGAAGATGATGCGCGAGTGGTCAGCATTAATCTCGAAGAAGGAATTGCCACCCGCATGGATTTGATGCGAGCCCAGAGTGCGTTGGAAAAGGCGCGTATTGACCGTATTAATGCTGAAGCTAGCTGGCAAATTGCAGTCGATTCGCTGTTGATGCAGATCGGTTACGATTTTGGCACACCGGTTGCCCTTGAGCCGGTGACCGATATCAATGTAGAAGTGCCTGGCAGCGGCGTTATTGCAGAAATGACTGAACAGGCCCTGCAAAATCGGTCAGATATACTGTCGGTCAGAACGCGGCTTAAGAAAGCGGAAAGCGATGTGGCGCAAGCGAAAAATAGCTTTCTGCCATCCTTGAAGCTTTCAGCTTCGCAACGCTGGGGCGATTTCGTGATTGGTATTACTCTTGACCCGATAAATGCCAGCATTCAGTGGAATGTGGATGGCATAATATGGCAAAAAAATGAGCCAGCGATGTCTGCCGCTGATGGACTCACTCTGAAACTGGATTTTGTCTGGAACCCGCTGGATGCCATAGAGCGTGCGGCGATGCTAAAATCGGCGCAGGCCAATCTGGATAGTGCCCGCATTGCGCTAAAGCGGGCGGAAGATAATCTGAAACTGGAAATCAGGCAAAAACTGAACGACTTCGAGACAGCCAGACTGCGCCTGGAACAGGCTCGCCGCGAATACGCCATCGCACAGGAGTCTCGTGCTCTGGCGGCTTTACGGTATCAGGAAGGCGTAGCGCTATTCTCAGAACTGGCCCAGGCGGCCCAGTCTTTAGCGCAGTCCGATTATAGTGTGGCACAAGCGGAGTATGAATTATTGATGGCTTCCATCAACCTATACAACGCTTGTGGTCTTTCTCCCCGCACCAAATGATCCATTGGGAGATCCATTGGTGTTGAGGACGGGTCGATTGAATCATTGTGACGAGCTCATTGAATCATCTTATCAAAGTATCCTCCAGACAAGAGACCGCGCGCAAAACGCGGTTTCTTGCCATTAATTTAACAAGGAAATTCGCCTTCAGCAGAGAAGAAAAAGAAGGAGTAATTGTAAAGCGGCAGGCAGTTGACAGCATGATAAAGGTTATTTGGAAAATCGCACTGTACTGCGCCAAACGAGCTGAACAGGGGGTATCTGATGCACCACAGGAGCATAAGGAGTTTTGCCGCGCTAATTGCGCTGATCGTAATAGCATCACTTGTGATCAGCTTTTCTGCGGCGAATGTCCGCGCTCAGCAGGAAATGCTTCTTGCTGATGCCATCAGCAATGGCCTTGTGAGGGCAGAGATCAAGGGTGCCGGATTGGCGGAAATTGATGTCCGTCTGGTGCGGCAGGCTAATCAGTCGATCACGATTGCGATTCCAGCCGGAACCTTTTTTGTGAACCGGGGCGCCGCCCTAAATATGGTTGCTGTTAAGAACACATGGATTGATCTGTCCGCCAAATCTGAAGCACGGATGATGATCCCGTCTGCCGGTACTAACATGTATAAGCGCGTACCGGACAGCAGCTTTAGTTTCGATGTCAGGCAGGTGCCTGAGCCTAAAGAACTGGCGCGCCTGTGCAAGCATTTGGCAATTGTCGATATTAGTATTCCGGCCCGGCAGATTGCGGTCTGGATTATAACAGATGACCCGGCGCGCAATGAAATTGATAAGACTTATATTATTCGCCGGCAAAATGGAACTACGGCACCTGCCGCCTCCAACGAGGAGATTTTACAGGCTATGAAAGCCGTGGAGCAGGCGGGGATCAATGCGGCTAACAAAAAGCTTTTCAAGGAGAAGATATCTGCCATACGAGGATTAGCGAGCGCCGACAAGGATATCGCTGAATACGCCTTAAGACTGCTCGGATTTGCGGGACGTGAGCCGATCAGTGTTTTGGTGACTCTTCTGGGAGATGAGGCGCAGGGCATTCGGGCTGAGGCTGCCAATGGACTAAAAAAAGCAGGTCCGGCAGCACTGGAATACCTTTTGCTGGCAGCGAACGGAATGGACACGACCATTGCCCTGGAAGCCATTCGCCTATTGGCGGGACTCGAGGGGGCGCATGTGATCCAGGCCCTAAAGAAAGCTACAACCAGTACCAATCCTGCAATCCGGATGGAAGCTGTGCGCAGCCTTTCCGGCAGGACTGGTACGGAATGCATTAATATCCTAAGACCTCTTTTGCAGGATAGTGATGCTGCAGTCCGCAAAATTGCCGCTGAATCACTGCAAAAATTACGCTGGCGGCCGGAGAATCAGACGGAGGAAGCCTGGTTCCTAATCGCGCTGCTGCGCACAGAAGAATGTGCGGCTCTTGGGCGCAGCGCGGTGGAGCCATTAATCAAAGTGTTGCACGATTCGGAAGCATCAGTAAGGCTGATGGCTGTGCGGGCGTTGGGACTGATTGCTGACGAGCGGGCT
>JBMNNY010000201.1:0-3496 GCA_050942765.1 Bacillota bacterium
AGTTGTTATTCATCAGCACATTGATCGGTATTGCTTTCGATACCGGTGACATGCCGTGATCAGCAAGGATCATGACGGCCGTGTCGCTGAACATATCCGATTCCTTCATGAAACTGAACAGTTTCCCGATTTCCTCATCAATTAACTCAACAACCTGCTTTACTTCGGCGGAATCCGCTCCAAACCGATGTCCGATCGAATCGGCTCCCTGAACATTAACCAGCGTCAAATGAGGATTTTCTTCCGCCAGCACGGACTTTAGCGCCTCAAAAACCCAGGTCGTGATCTGCATATGGTAATCATAGTACTGCTCATTATTTTCACTGTCTTCTAATTGAGGTGCTTCACTAACGTAGTCCGGATGGTCGACCATCGTAGCCTGAACATCGCAAGCCTTTTCGAAGAGCGTCAGCATATTCTTCTTGCCGGAGACAATGGCGGTTTTCTTACCCTGCTCTTTGGCAATCTCAAAAAGGGTCTTTTGCTGAATTTGATCAGCATAAATATATTTTTGACTGATCCGCAGGTCCTGATCATAATAGGCATTGCCGATAATACCATGCCGGTCGGGATAAGTGCCGGTCATCAAAGAAGTATGGGCGGCACAGGTATGCGAAGGATAAATTGTCTCGCCGTGCAAGTCATACGTTGCATATTGCAGCAACTGATAAAGACTGGAATCCTCGTCTAAATAATCAAGGTATCTGGATGCAAATCCGTCCAGCACAATCAAAACCACACGCTCACTGCTGCCGAATGTATCCAGACCGTTATCTTCCATCTTAATGGCCGGACGCCCGCCGCCGCATGCAGCCAACAGGCAGACCAGCAATAGCAGCATTCCGAAATACATGAACTTGGCTAGCTTTTTCATGTTATGCATGCATCCTCTCCTGCCTCCGGCGGCCTCCGGTTTTGCTGGCTGGCAATACCCGAGCAAAACCGGAAGCAAAGTTCCTTCTACGCCAGAGACATCAACATACTGTTATTCGGCAGAGCCACTAGTTTGGGAGCAATATTGGACTATTAGCGATATGCCTTTCGACTAGTCTCGGTTCGATCCGCAGTTATACGTTCTGCAGTTATACGTTCTGCAGTTATGCGATTAGCAGTTATAGCCGATAAGGAAGACATTATTACACAAACTCGACGGTGACTACAAACCAGCACCACTGCGCCGGTTTATACAGTTCTTCCAAATCGGGATACTGGTTATAGGGGAAGATCAGTTTGACAGGTCCGCCTTCGCCGGTCGGGATCTTTTCACCATTCTGAGTATTGGCGATATAGATCGGATAGTTCAGCGCGTCTTCGGCTTTGATTTCAACGGTCATCTTATCCTTGGCGATAATCTTGATGATCGAGCAATTCTCAGCACCGGCTTTGGTCATCAAATCACTAAGTTTAATGCCGCCAAACAATGCATCTTTGCGAAGATTGGCTTCGGTAACTTCCAGTTCGAAGTTCATATCCGCAAAATCATCGGCAGTCAGCGCAACTTCGGTAGTGCCATTAACCAAGGTCACCAGCGTCGGCAGGGCTGGTTTGTCTTCTGCTGCTGCATTTGTGTCCTCTTTCTTTGTGCCGCAGCCTGTCAGGGCTATGAACGCCACCATCAAAACCATAATGGCCAGAAAATACGTGCTTTTCTTCATTGCAAAATTACCCTCCCGTTAATTTGGCATACATTTCAGCCCAACATTGTTCCGCTCCAGAATGTAGCGAGTCAACTTGGCGGCAACTTCTTTGAGATTAATGGTGTTAATGCGTTCGATCTCCGCAACAATCTCAAAGTTCAAATTGCCGGACCCGTAGTAAGCGCCAGCCAACGCACCTACCATTGCACCAATGGTGTCGGTATCACCTCCCATATTAATGCCAGTTTCAATGATCTTCATGGTGTTGTCCGGCTGCGCTTTAGAGAACAGTGCCATGACTACCGGTACGATTTCGTAAGTTTGCAGACCGGCTCCAATATAGTCGTAAAGAATTTGTGCGCATTCCGCCAAATCTGCGGTTTTCTCCACCAATAGCAGTGCCAGTTCAATCCGCTTATGTAAGGACGGTCCCATTAGGAGGTTTCCGCGGCGTTCGCCCTCTTTAGCCCCATCAATGGCGGCCTCCAGAATTTTCTCCATGGTACTGTCCTCTAGCATCGCGGTGGCAATGGCAGCGGCCATTGCTGTAGCCCCGGCTATTGCCAGATTGGTATTATGCGTCGGAATGCTCATAATTTCAGCATCATCAATAGCCTTTGGGATATCGCCGGGATTGATCAAACCCAAAGCCGGTGCGCGCATAGCAGCACCGATTGTCGCTCCGTATTTCCCCGCCTGCCGCGGTGAGGTGCCCGCAAGCAGCTCCTCGATTGCTCTGGCGGAACTGGGGCCTAAATAACTCTTGTGAAACACATCCTTTTGCTTGGCCCAATTTGTGATCGCAGCCACCGCCACATCGAGATTAAACGTGCCGAATCTTAAGATTTCAGTGATAATCTGCAGCGTAAGCTCCGTATCGTCCGTGATCATGCCGAATTTCAGATCGTTGTGAATATGATCATCCGTAGGCGGCACCAGTCGGTCAACATAGCCGAAATGTCTGCGTATCTCTTCCGGCGTCATAAACTCTGTTGGCATCCCCATGCTGTCGCCCAGAGCCAGTCCGCAGAGGCACCCGTAAACCTTATCAAAAAAGACATCGTTTGCTATCATAATGCATGTTCCTATTCCATAAATTTATTGATTTCGCTCAGTGTCGGCATCGCAGTGCGGGCTCCCATTTTGGTAACTGTACAGGCAGCACACGCATTACCAAGTTTGAGACTTTGCTCCGGTGTAAGATCCGCAAAAACTCCTTTAATAAAACCGGCCGTGAACGAATCTCCGGCACCGGTACTATCAATTGCCTGCACTCTGAAGGCGTTTGCAAAGTAGCGGCGCTCACCAGAATAAAACCCGGAACCCAGGACACCTTCCGTGACGATCAGGTTACGCACACCGTAATCAAGCAGTTCCTGGACAGCTGCCTCTTTCTGTTCTTTGCCAGCCAGAAGCTTCAGTTCCGGCAGATTGACCAGCAGATAATCGCAATGAGCCGCTAAATTACCGATGCGTTCCAGACCAAGACTGCAGAATAATCCGCCCGGACTATAGAAAATTGGGATCGCGCATTCCTGCGCACGGCGAATCACTGCTGGAGCTACATTTTCCAGAACCTCTCCGATATAAAGCCCGTCGAAACCGGAGAAGTCCACCTGCTTGATTTCATCTTCCTGCTCATACAGCGCCGTTCCGCCCAGAGAATAGATGACGCGTTCACCCTGACCATTGACTGCAATAAAGGTTTGTGCTGATGGCGCTTCCTGTTCAATGATTAAGTAAGAGGTATCCACGCCTTCTTTTTCGAAATCCGCTTTGATGATGCGACCTTCCGTGTCGCCGCCCGCCTTACCCAAAAACGCTGTCTCCAGACCAAGGCGTTTCAAGCCTACGGCAAC
>JBMNNY010000202.1:0-3488 GCA_050942765.1 Bacillota bacterium
TTGATCGCGGGTACGAACACTTGGAGAAAAAGTTTTCTCAGCTGGGTGCCAGTATTGAGCGGGTGAATGATGAGACTGATGCGTGATCCTATCCTATGATGCAATAGCGGCCCGCTGGGGGAGGCTCGGATTATCGTCATTATGGCAATTGAGAAGGCTGGTAATATAAACCAAGCCTTCTTTTTGCTTTTCAGCCTCGTGTTTGGTAATACATCGCGCTGATGCGCCATAATCATGTTACAGATGCCAAGTTACTATTGCCAAGGACAGAAAAGAAAGGATTAGGGGTGAGTGGCTTGTCTGACTTGATTGGTGAGGAATTGACTCCCGCTCTGTTGGACTTGTTTTCGAAAAAGATCACCACGGTTGTTGTGGCAACAACTGATGAAGATGGCTGGCCACGCACCGCACCTGTTAATTTTATTGTGGCAAATGATAAAAAAACCATTCGGATGGCTTTGTCAAAGAACCATCATACATTGGCCAACATCAGAAGAGATGGACGGGTCAATATCTCGATTTTGGATGAAGGAGATACCGCCGCCAGTGTCAGAGGCACAGCCTATGTGCTGAAAGAATGCATGGATATCAATTACAGTGCCGCTATTGTGGAAGTGAAGGTAACACAAGTCAAGAATGATGCTTCGATGCTGCATCTTGTGACGCAAGGGGTGCGCACCCGCCACCGCAATGAGCCAACTGTGCTTTATTTCCGGACCATGTTTAATGAGCTGAGCAGTTGTGAGTAAGTTTGTAGCCCGATTGGAAACACAGCCCGATTGGGGACAGCAGCCCGATTGGGGACAGCCCGATTGGGGACAGTCCCCAACGGGCTATTTTGATCCAATTGGGGACTGTCCCCAATCGGGTCATTTTGGTCCAAATAAACCAGTCCCCAATCAGGTCATTTTGATCCAAACAAGCCTGTCCCCAATCGATCGGTTGTCCCCAATCGATCTCTCCATCGGACTGGGCAGGGTTTCTTTGTCTGGCAGCGAAATTTGATCTCATGATGAATACATTTGTACATTTGCACAATCACTCTCAATACTCATTGCTTGACGGGGCGGCTTCTGTTGATCAGTTGATTGAAAGGGCCGTTCAATTGGGTATGCCTGCAATTGCCCTTACGGATCACGGTGTAATGCACGGTTTCGTAAAATTTTACGAAAAAGCCAAAGCTGCCGGAATCAAGCCGATTATTGGATGCGAAGTCTATATGGCCCGGCGCAGCCGCCATGATCGTGTTCCCGGTATTGATGAAAACCCCTACCACTTGGTATTATTGGCCAAAAATGCGCAGGGATTTGCCAACCTCTCCAGACTGATCAGCAAGTCACATCTGGAGGGTTACTATTATAAGCCGCGCATCGATCGCGAGCTCTTGGCCACCTATGGAGAAGGCCTCATTGGCTTAAGCGCTTGTCTGTCAGGTGAACTGGCGACCCTGACTGCAGAAGGCCGCGTCGACGAGGCGCGCAATGCCATCGCCTTTTATCAGGGCGTTTTAGGCCGGGATAATTTCTATGTCGAACTGCAAGACCAGGGCCTGCAGGGGCAGCAAGCTCTCAATCGCAAATTAATTGAACTGGCTCGTGCAGCAGATGCGCCTCTGGTGGCCACCAATGATGTTCATTATCTGGAACGCGAGGATGCTGCTGCGCATGATGTGCTGCTCTGCATTCAGACCGGTGCGGTACTGTCACAGCCGGATCGCATGAAATTCGCAAATGATCAGTTCTATCTGCGCAGCTATCAGGAAATGTACGAGCGGTTTCGTGAAATACCGGAGGCGCTGACAAACACGCTGCGTATTGCCGAACGCTGTGAGTGTGAATTAACGCTGGGAAAACCGCGCCTGCCGGATTATCCGGTTCCAGATGGTTTTACCAAGGCAACCTATCTCAGACATTTATGCGAGGAAAGCCTGCCGCAGCGCTATCCTACAATAACTCCCGCCATCACTGAACGTCTGGATTATGAGTTGCGTGTCATTGAACAGATGGGCTTTCCCGGTTATTTCTTAATTGTTCATGACTTTGTTCAATATGCCAAACAGGCGGGAATTATGGTCGGCCCCGGACGCGGATCCGCTGCCGGCAGTATTGTTTCTTATTTGCTCGGTATAACGAATCTGGACCCGCTGGAATATGGGCTGATGTTTGAGAGATTCCTAAATCCCGAAAGAATCTCAATGCCGGATATTGATATCGACTTTTGCTTTGAACGACGCGGCGAGGTAATTGATTATGTCCGCCGTAAGTATGGGGAAGACCACGTTGCCCAAATTGTGACCTTTGGTACATTGGCGGCACGCGCTGCTGTACGTGATGTCGGCCGGGTCTTGGGCATGACCTACGGTGAAGTGGATGCTGTTGCCAAGCAAATCCCGCAGGAAATAGGCATTTCATTGGATGCAGCCATCAAAGACAATAACGAACTGGCCAAGGCATATCAAGAGAATGAACGTGTCCGGCAACTGCTTGACATTGCCAGAAAAGTGGAAGGTTTTCCGCGCCATGCCTCTGTGCATGCTGCTGGAATCGTGATTGCACCGCAAGAATTGGAGCAGTTGATTCCATTGCAGCGTTCCAGCGAAGACGAAGTGTGTACTCAAATCACCATGGATGACATTGAACATATTGGTCTGCTGAAAATGGATTTGCTGGGATTGCGCACTCTTACCGTATTGCAGAATGCCAGAAATCTGGTGCAAAAAACCCATGGCATCGCCATTGATCCGGAGACTATTCCTCATGATGATCCGGCGACCGGAGCCCTTTTGAGCAATGCCGCCACTATCGGAGTTTTCCAGTTAGAAAGTCCCGGCATGCGTCGCCTGATAGCCAATCTGAAGCCAGAAACACTGGAAGATCTGGTGCCGCTAATGGCGCTATACCGACCGGGACCACTGGGGAGCGGCATGGTGGATGATTTTATCCGGGGGCGGCACGGGCAACGGGAAACAACATACTTGCATCCCTTGCTGGAGCCGGTGCTCAAAGAGACCTATGGTGTAATCCTTTATCAGGAGCAAGTAATGCAAATCAGTAATGTGCTGGCAGGGTTCTCGCTAGCCGAGGCCGATGTACTGCGGCGGGCTATGGGTAAGAAAAAGCCGCAGGAGATTGCTGCTATGAAGCAGCGCTTTTTGGCTGGCGCCGCCAGCAAAGGTGTAGCTCCTGATGTTGCGGAGCATGTGTTTACGCTCATGGAGTATTTTTCCGGGTACGGGTTTAATAAGTCGCATTCGGCTGCCTATGCTGTGGTATCTTACGAAACAGCTTATCTGAAAGCAAATTACCCTCTGGAATATATGTGCGCCTTAATTTCCAGCGTGATCGGCTCTTCCGACAAGGTGGCGCAGTATATTGAAGAGTGCCGCACAATGGCGATCCCGATTTATGGTCCGGATGTCAATTACAGTAATGCGGAATTTACCATTACGGAGTCCGGGATCAGGTTCGGACTTCTGGCAGTCAAGAATG
>JBMNNY010000022.1:0-18968 GCA_050942765.1 Bacillota bacterium
TGTGCCAGCTGGCAGATTGCCAGGCAAATCGATTTCTACTATCGTACCTGCTGGCGCGTATGTCAGCCGATCATGTCCGCTCCAAATGGCGCTAACTTCTGTACCGGCTTGATCACTATCGGCACCAGCATGCCATATGGCGACGCCATCTCCGATATGTAAATCTTTCTCCAGCAGGATCTGATAACGGCCCCGGTTTCTTCGGCTACGGATGCGTCCCAGCAAAACCCCTTTGTTTTTGGGAAAATCATGACTCATCATTGCCAGCCCTGGCCGGCTCAGATAATACCCTGTAGTAAAACCCCGGTTGAAGATCTGCTCCAAATCAGCCAGTTCCTCTGGCAAGGCGTTAAAATGATTCGGATCAACATACATGCGATCCAAGGCTGCCCGGTAAATCCGAACTACGGTCGCCACATATTCGGGGCGCTTCATACGCCCCTCAATCTTTAGCGCGGAAGCACCGGCAGCAACTAATTGCGGCAAAATTTTCAACGTGTTTAAATCGCTGGGACTAAGCAGATGACCGCATCCGCCAGTTAATCCGCGCATGCCGTTCAAGTCATACTCCAGGCAATATTCCATTCTACATGGCTGAGCACACCGGCCTCTGTTGCCGCTGCGGCCACCAATCATACTTGACAGCAGGCATTGTCCGGAATACGAGAAGCACAGCGCTCCATGAGCAAAAATCTCAATTTCCAACCCGGATTTGCGGCGTATCTCAACCGCTTCTGCCAGAGAAACTTCTCTGGCAAGTACTATGCGTTCAACGCCTGCATCCCGCAAAAAAGCGGCACCCCAATGATTATGAATCGTCATTTGTGTGCTGCCATGCAGCGGCAGGTCTGGAAAGTACCGGTGCGCCAGCTGTAGTAGGCCGAGATCCTGAATGATCACGGCGTCAACACCGATATCGTTCAAGAAGGCCAGGTAATTGAGACCTTCATTTAGTTCGCCCTGCCCCATTAAGATATTGACAGTCACATAAACCTTTTTGCCGAATAAATGTGCCCGGCGGACAGCAGCTGCCAGGCTTTCATCATCAAAGTTGGCCGCAGAAGCTCTGGCGTTAAACCGGCTACCGCCAAGATAAATGGCATCTGCTCCATTGGCAAGTGCCGCCTCAAAGGCATCCGCAGATCCAGCTGGAGCCAGTAATTCTACTTTATGAGCTTTATCGAATGAGAAATCAGTCATGAAGGGCCCTCTTTCCATACACCTGGTACACCGTACGCCAGGCAATGATAGGCGTGCAGCAAGCACACCGACTCATTATCTTCGCCGCTCTTGGCGCTATCCCTGCAGTGACACTGCAGTAATGCCTGTCGGCTCTGCTATATGACCCTTCATCTCAGTGAGCTTCACGTTCCAAAAGTTGCTGCAACATTTTCTTAATTTCTTCAACATCCCGTTTGAGCGTAGCTATTTCCTCAAACTGATCTCTGGTTTCTTCCCGGCTCATCGGTTCAACATCATCCTTCAGAATGACGCTGAACTTGCCGCAAGCCTCCAGCAATGCCTCTTTGACAGACGATATTTGTGAAACTCCTTCTTTGCGCAGTTCTTGCTTCAAATCTGCCAGACTAACATGCTCCTTGGTCATATTCTCATGCATCAGCTTGCCGTTTTGAACCAAAACGGTCGGCATCCCTTCCAGAATTCTGGCCGCCACTTTACTTTTGAATGTCAGCAGCGAAAAAAGCAGCTCTAAGACACCCAGCAACACCAGAACACTGATACCACTGATCAAACTGACTGAACCTTCCACGCCCACCATCACAATGATATCTCCGATACCCACCATAATGACAAAATCAAACAGGCTCAAAGTGCCTAGTGCCCTTTTTCCCATCAGGCGTACGACAAATAGCGCTACCAAATAAATAACGACTGTACGCACCGCTAGCGTAACCAAGTAGCCGCCTGAGCTCAGGCTCATGTTACCACCCCCAGGCCAAGTTCCAGATATAGTGCATTTTGGAGTCGACATTTCTTAGTATGCCCGTTCGGAAAACGCTTGTTCACAAAGCCCGGTGGCCATAACAAAACCGGCCCTACTCTTCTGAGTGGGCCGGCCCGCAATACATTTAATTATTTCTTTTTGCCGCCTTTTTGCTGCTCTTCCAGCAATCGCTTCTCTTCTGCCTTCTGCTTTGTGATCTTTTCCGCTTTATTACTTAGGACAAATGCCGCAATAATAAATGACGCTACCACTATTATGACAACTATTTCGAGCCATCCCACGATTCTTCCCTCCTCCCGTTTTCTGACAAATAATGCTATAAGCTATGATAAGTTCACTGTCCCGAGTACAAGACACTACTTCGCTCCGCAGACAGGACAAGGACCTTTTGCCAAAATTGGTTTGTTATTCGGCCATGAATCGCAGTCAATGGCGATCCCTTGATTACTCGTTTCCACCGGGCAACGCTCATAGATTTGATGATACCCCTCGAAAGTCTGGCATCCATCGCTAGTACGGCCGCATCGCGAGCAAATAAACTTTGGTGAAGATGCCAGGCCCCTTGACTGGAAACCTTTAAACTCAACTTCACCGCGGCAATCCACGCAAGTTGCCCCATTCAGATCAGAAAAACGCGTTTTGCGCAGCTGTGGCCCTTCTGGAGTAATGAGGAGGCGCGGCACGCTGGCTGGCAAAGCACGCTCAACAATACCGTACATAAAGGGAGTTACCCTGCCAATATCACTGGCCAGTCCCGATTCTCCCAATACCTGATGCAATTTTGGCCATGGTATCGAGCCAATAATCAGCAGAATAAAGGCGATCAGCAATACACCTTTCACTATTCCGAAAACCGAACCGCCCAATTTATCGAACAGACTGATGGGCGAGCTTTTGGTAACCTTTTGCCAAAGACGGCCACCAAATGAAATGACCCCGCTGACCACAATGGCAATCAGGATAAATGCAATCACATTCCCAAGTGTGGAGGAGCTGCCCAAGACCCCTGCGATGGCGCCTCCAACAGTCGTAAACAGACTGAAAGCCGCGATCAACCCGACGATGGCTCCGATCACATCCAAAAGCTGTGAAACAAAGCCGCGCTTGAATCCACGAAAAGCAAAGAAACCTAAGATAGCAATAATGATCCAATCCGTCAAAACCACGGTTTCCAGCCCCTTCATGAGTGAAATTATTACCGCTTGCCCGCCGATTTCCGTGTGATTTCCTCGTACTTAATCTTCAGTCGTTGATACTCATCAGCAAAATTAAGCGCAGCAAGAATTGCGACTTTGCTGACTGGCAGCTTGGGATGGGACTTAAGAAAGCCCTGGATGCGTTCATCAACCATGCGTGCGACTTCCCGCATGTATTCTTCAGAATCGCCGCCAGACACAATGTAGTCTTCCCCCAAAATGGAAACCGTAATATTCTTTTGTGGCCTGTTTGACAGATCTGGCAAAATTAATCCGCCCCCCACGGTTTCTGGCCATTAACATAAATTAGGCAACCGTAGGTCATATTCCTGCTTTTTGGCGTATCTCCCCCAAGTTATCATGATCCAACCAGGTAAAAAATGTACGGTGCCGCCAAAACTAGCAGCAGTGCGGCGATCAATGTCAACAGATTCTCCCAGGGCACAATGAGCCGGGCAGAAGCAACCAGCCGTTCCTGCATAGCAATGTTGATCTGTAAAGGCTCAACCGCCTCATGAACATTAAAGCCGGAGCGGAGCGCTCGTTCATAGGTAGCTTCCAGACTATCATCCAGATTGGTCAGATCATGCGTGATTCCACTTTTAAGGCGGCGAGACACTCCTGCCAGCAAAATGCCATATATTAACACTGTCAGCAGCACTAGAACGTAACTGTAGGCAAATAAGTCAAACTCGAAATAAATATACATCCAGCGTAACCCAAGTGTACCAAGTATCGCACATGCCAGAGACATACGGCCGGCATCAGCAGCAACCATGGCAATAATTTTCCTGCGTCCAGCAAAGGTATCATACCGGTTTCCCCAGGGATAAAGCCTGTCAAGATACTGCAGCCATAATGAAACCAGCACTTCCGCATTGTAGGCCAGCAGTAAGGCAGTCAGCAGTATGAGCAATCCCTCGGCAAAACCTGTTAGCCAGTGATCACAATGAAAAATAGCCAACCAGTTCAACAGTGCCCCAATGGTCAGATTGGTCAAGAAAAGCATGCCAAACCAGACCTTTTTCCGGTAACCCGGCAATAGTACATAGCGAATCAAATACGTAGTCACCAGGAAAGCTGGCCAGATCATTGCCAATTCAGGCTGCAGAACACCGGCCTTTAACTGAATTCTTAATCCCAGTACTGCCAACAAGGATAAAACCAGAAAATACAGTGCCCCTTCGAATGGCTTGGTGTTGATCCGTTCAAAAATGTTTGGTTTTTGGCTAAACATACCATGCGCCCCTTCCTTTTCCCGCGATGGTAGATCTTATGAGGAAAAAAGGGGCCTTAGTATCAAATCATCGAAAAATGGGCACAGCATGGGGCGCTGCCTGCGGCACTAAGCTGCTCGCCGCTAACGCGCCGCTAACGACGGCGCGCACCAACTTCTGTAGCAGCGGCGTCCAGAATAGCCTCCATCAATTTGGACACATCAGCGTCTGTCAAAGTCCTTTCCGGATGCCGGAAAGACAGAGAATATGCCAGGCTGCGCCAGCCACTGGCAATTTGCTCACCCTGGTAGACATCAAATAAGCTGATTTTCTCCAATAACTCCCCACCCGCTTTTAATACACACTCCGTGACACGGGAGGCCGGTACACTCTCCGGAACAAGCAGAGCAATGTCTCGTTCAACGTCCGGGAATTTCGGCAGCGGTTGATAAGTGATCCCCTTGCTGGCATCAAAAAGCCGCTTCAGATTCAACTGAGCAAAATATGTGGCAGGCAGATCATAGCGGCTGCAGATTTCCGGATGGATCTCGCCAAAATAGCCTAGTTCCACCACGCCTGCCAATATGCGGGCAGTTCTTCCCGGGTGCATGGCTGGCAGTTCTACCGGCTCGAAAGTAACCTCTCTGACTCCGGATTGCCTTAAAAGCGCTTCAATGATGCCCTTCATCTCGAAGAAGTCGGCCGCAAAACCGGCATTGCGCCAGTTGGCCGGAAGACTTCTGCCGCAAGCGATCATACCCAGGACAGTATCTTCTTCTGGCAACTCCTGCCCGCCAGATGGCAGGGGCCCAAATACCCGCCCAATCTCAAACAGCCTGAGATCCTGTTGACGACGACGGGCATTATATGAGGCAACTTCGAGCATTCCCGGCAGCAAGGACGGACGCATAATCGATTGCTCGGTACTCATCGGGTTCATAATTTTGGGAGCATTCCGCCAGCGATGATCCTCCGGTAAACCCAGACGATCAAAAACGGCCGGATCAATCATACTCCAGGAATAGATTTCATTAAGGCCCAGTCCTGACATAATTGAGCGCATGGTCTGCTCACGCTCTTTACTTTCAGACAGGCGGCCCATTGCAAAGGAAGCTGGAAAAGACACAGGAATATTGTCATAGCCATAGATGCGTGCGATCTCTTCGATCAAGTCTGCTTCCTGAGTGATGTCTCCGCGAAAAGTCGGGACAGTCACTTTAATGGCCGATTCTTCATCCGCACCCTGCCGTTCCAGTTTAAAAGGCAGCCGTTCCAGGCAATCGATCATTGCTGCCACAGGTATTTTGGTGCCAAGTAACTTGTTAACCCGCTGAGGCCGCACTACAATTTCCTTCTCGGCAGGCAGTTCCCGGTAGATGTCGACATAACCCCGCGCCACTTTGCCGACTCCCAACTGTTCGATCAGATGCGCAGCGCGGTTCATTGCTTTTACTACTCCATTGGGATCGATGCCCTTTCCGAAGCGCAGACCGGCTTCTGAGCGGAGGCCCAGACTGATACCGGTTTTACGATTGGACAGACTGTCAAAACAGGCAGATTCCAATAAGACGTTTTTGGTAGCGGAAGTGATTTCACTGCTTTCGCCGCCCATCACGCCAGCGATGCCAATGGGTACTTCGGCATCAGCAATAACCAGCATGTCCGGATTCAACTGCCTGGTAACGCCATCCAGCGTTACTAGCGTTTCCCCCTGGCGGGCCCTTCTGACAACTACACGTCCCTGGCGCAGTGAGTCATAATCAAAGGCGTGCAATGGCTGGTTCATTTCCAGCATCACATAGTTGGTGATATCCACCAAATTGTTAATTGGACGAATACCAGCCGCCAATAACCGCCTTGTCATCCACCATGGCGAAGGCCTGAGCTGAACATCAGTGATCAGCCGGGCAGCATATCTGGGACAGAGATCGGGTGCCTCAACAGTCACCTTTAGAGCAGCAGTAGCATCGCCGCCCTGCTCTGCAACTGAAGTGTCCGGTTCGGTCCACTTGGTACGCAGAGCAGCCGCCACCTCTTTGGCCATATGAATGTAGCCCAGGCAGTCTGCCCGCTGAAGGATGGCCACTTCCAGAACATCATCGGCCGTCAGGTGCAGCGCCTGCTTTAAATCTGCGCCGATCTCCAGATCCCCGGGGAGAATTAAAATGCCGGAAGCATCCTCTCCGAGACCCAATTCAACACTGGAGCAAAACATGCCAGTCGAGTTTACGCCGCGCAATTTTTGTTCACCGATTTCCATTGTGCCAAGTCTGGCACCGGGTAAAGCCAAAGGCACCACATTGCCAATGGCAATGTTTTTAGCACTCGTGACAACAGTCAGATATGCTTTACCTGCACCAACCTCAACCCGGGCAACCTGTAAGTCATCGGCTTCCGGATGCGGATCCAGTGCGATAATCTTGGCAGCGATCACACCCGAGAAATTGGCATCCAATCGTGTCATTGCCTCGACCTCAAAACCCTGTTCTGCCAGACGGGAAGCCAATTCGTCCGCCTGACAAGGAACCTCAACGTATTCTTTCAGCCATTCAAGCGATATGCGCATGTAGCTGCTGCACTCCTTTCTTACTACGGTAACGAGTAACGCCATACGACCCACGCTGATGCGTCACGCCGATGCATCACACCGATGCGACGTCGAGAATTACCGGAATTGCTCCAGAAAACGGGTGTCATTTTCGTAAAACAGGCGAATGTCTTCAATTCCGTATTTGAGAATAGCCAGACGCTCAATGCCCCATCCAAAAGCAAAACCGGTGAAGCGTTCTGGATCATAGCCGGCGTAACGCAGCACATTAGGATTGACCATACCTGCCCCGCCAAGCTCAATCCAGCCGGTACCCTTACACATACGGCATCCTGCCCCGCCGCATGCAGTACAGGACATATGGGTTTCCGCACTGGGCTCTGTAAACGGGAAGTAACTGGGCACAAATTTCGTGCGGCGATCTTTACCGAATAACTCGGCTACGAATATTTCAAGTGTTCCCTTCAGGTCGGCAAAGGTAATACCTTCATCGACTACCAGCCCTTCCACTTGCATGAACGCCGGCGAGTGCGTAGCATCCAAGGCATCCCGGCGATAACAGCGTCCCGGGGAAATTATGCGAATTGGCTGCGGTACTCTTTTCTCCATAACACGTGCCTGGACCGGTGAAGTATGAGTGCGCAGCAAAATTTCCGGTGTCAGATAAAAGCTGTCCTGCATTTCTCTGGCCGGGTGCCCTTTAGGAATATTGAGCGCTTCGAAATTGTACTTATCAAGCTCAATCTCGGGGCCTTCAACAACTTCGAACCCCAGACCGGTAAAAATGCTGATAATATCTCCCATGACTCTGGTCAGGGGATGCACCGTCCCAAGCCTATGGGGCAGACCTGGCATTGTGACATCGACTGCTTCTGATTCCAACCGTTGCTGCAGAGCCAGGCGTGCAAGATCGTCGGCTTTGGCAGTCAGCAAACGCTCTATTTCCTCTCTGACCGAGTTGGCAATAGCACCGATTCTAGGCCGGTCTTCTGCCGGCAGGCTGCCCATTCCACGCAAGACAGCCGTAAGTTTGCCCTTTTTGCCTAAAAAAGCGAGGCGAACATTGTCCAGCTCAGCTAAGTCCTTAGCTTCACCTATGACCCCGCGAGCTTCTTCTGCAATAGCTTCCAATTGTGCCTGCATTCAATTTCCTCCTTAGTTTCAAAAATAAAAATCCGTCTTTCGTCCCAAGGGACGAAAGACGGATTGACTTCCGCGGTACCACCCTAATGACCTGAAAGGCCACTTTCCAGTAATAGAGCCAACGTAGGCGACACAAATAGAAATAGATTAACCCTAATACTTTTCCCTGTAACGGTGGAACTCCGGCAAGGCCTACTGCTTACGGTTCAGCCCGCAGCTCGGGAGGGAACTTCGCCTGCTTTCTCCGGCAAAAGCTCTCAATCGGTGGCTTCTGCTCCCTGAACGGGTCCAGACAGGTTACTTTTCTCCTTCATCGCAGTGGATCTATTAAGTTAAACCCTATGTCAACTTCTGTATTACTCAGAAGAAACAATCTTTTTATAGAGCAGATAGGCAGTAATGGAACCGGTAACCTCAAAGATCTTCCAAATTAGTTCGGCGGTCGGCATCATACTGGAGACCACTCCCCTTCATTGAAGATTCATAGCGTTCGGTCCAACCTACGTTCTTAGGAAATATTATAGCATACACATTCCGCGTTGACAAGGGTGCCAGCGGCATGGCAGGGCATGGACTCAGCCCTGCGTGCGCTGTCGCGCAGCCTCAAAAAGCAGCACTGCTGCGGCAATCGCCACATTCAATGATTCTGCGCGTCCAATGATCGGAATCCGTACCAGTTTATTTGCTGCTTTGGTCATTTCTGCAGAAACCCCCTGCGATTCATGGCCTAGCACCAAAAGGCCTGCTCCGGATAGATCAATCTGATAGTATACCTCGCCGCTATGCGGAGATGTGCAGATTACCGGCAATCCTTTGCGCGCAGCCCACTCCACTGCGTCAGACACCGGAACTCGTGCCACAACCGGGAGCGAAAATATTGCTCCCTGACTGGCGCGCACCACTTTGCCTGAGAAAGGATCAACCCCGCCTTCCGCCACGATCACGCCACCAGCCCCGGCAGCAGCGGCTGTACGGATAATTGTACCGACGTTGCCGGGGTCTTGTACGCGATCAAGAAAAAGGATCATCTGATTAGCCGGAAGATCAGGAAGCCCTATTTTAGGCTGGGCTGCCACAGCCAGTACGCCCTGTGGCGTTTCCGTTTCGGCAGCTTTGCCAAAAGCCTGTTCGCTTAGTTCGGTCAGGACAATCCCGCGCCTGGCAGCACTCTGCAGGCACTGCGAACCCTCTTTTGTCTGAGCATAGCGTTCCGTAACGTAAATACGCTCTATTTTGGCGAGCTTCGAATCCAATGCTTCTTTAAGCAAATGGGGTCCTTCGATCAAAAAAAGACCGGTCTCATTGCGTTCTTTGGTGCGATGCAATGCGGCAATTTGCTTTATTTCGGGATTACTCGGACTTTGGATACGATTGATACGCCTCTCCACCCGCGGCCCTCCAAAAAAATGAGACCTGCAATATCAGGTCTCATTAAATTAAACGCTGTTATTTTTATTTGGCGGCTTTGGCAACTGATACCAGTTCGTTGAATGTACCGGCATCATTGACTGCCAAATCAGCAAGGACTTTACGGTTTACGTTGACACCTGCTTTTTTGAGACCGCTAATAAAGGTGCTGTACGACATTCCGTTAACGCGAGCGGCGGCGTTAATGCGGGCAATCCACAGCCGGCGAAAATCGCGCTTCTTGTTTCTGCGGTCGCGATAAGCATAGGCTAGCGATTTCAGAACCTGAGCGTTGGTCGGCCGGAATACGCGGCCCTTCATGCCGCGGAAACCTTTGGCCAGTTTGAGAATTTTATTATGGCGGCGTCTTGTCTTGAATCCACCTTTAACTCTTGGCATAGTTAAATCCCCCTATTCAAACTTGCGTAGATTAGAAAGCGTTGGCGATCATTTTCCTGATGCGTTTGAAATCTCCGGGGTGCACTAAATCGCCTTTGCGCAGATTCCGCTTACGTTTGGGAGATTTGCATTCCAGCATATGACTACGATAAGCCTTATACTTCCTAACTTTTCCTGACCCGGTCACCTTAAACCGTTTGGCGGCACCGCGGTGAGTTTTCATTTTGGGCAACTTTCCCACTCCTTTTATTCTGTCTTCTGTTGATTTTCAGCTTGCACAGCTTCTGCGACTTTAGCAACTTTTTGGGGTTGCTCGGGTTTCTCAGACTGCTCGGATTTCCCAACTGCCTTTTCCTGTTTGGGGGTCAGAATCATGACCATGCTTCTGCCTTCAAGCCTGGAATCGCGTTCAACCGCAGCAACGTCCTGCAACTCTGCGGCTAGCCTGTTCAGCAGCTTACGGCCAAGATCTGCATGGACGATTTCACGGCCTCTGAACCTGACCTGAGCCTTAACCTTATCTCCATCTTTAAGAAACTTGCTGGCGGCCCTCAATTTAACCTGAAAATCATGATCCTCAATTTTGGGTGTCATCCGCACTTCTTTGACATCGGTTGTCTTTTGGTTTTTGCGCGCTTCCCGTTCTTTCTTGCTTTGCTCATAGCGGAATTTACCGTAATCCATAATGCGGCATACCGGTGGTTTCGCAGTAGGTGCGACTTCCACCAAATCAAGATCACGTTCCTGAGCCAAACGCAGGGCATCACGAACTGGCATTATGCCGAGCTGTTCGCCTTCTGAGGTTACGACCCTTACTTCACGACCTCGAATTTCTTCGTTGACTCTAAGTTCAGTTTGGCTAATCGTCCGACACCTCCTCAATAATTGAACGCTGCAAACAAAATAAGGCGGGTATATACCCGCCTCAAATAAAGGACTCACCGTTTGATAAACCGGTTGGAGCCAAACCCTTGAGCTGTAGTGCCTGGGGTGAGAAGCGGGTGCTTCTGCTTGCGCGTCCATAGCAGTAACAGTATAACATTGAATATTTTCTTTGTAAATACCTTCTGTTTATTCTTCAGATTTATCTTGTGACTGAAGTGCCATCAAACTTCGTCATTCTTCTGCTGCTTCATTGATGACACGGCGGTTCACTTGATCACGAACTAGCTCAATAAATGCCTCCACTTTCATGGTGCCGCGGTTGCCGCCTTTTCTGGTACGCACCGCAACCGTTCCATCGAATGCCTCTTGATCTCCGACAACAAGCATGTAGGGTACTTTCTGCATTTGCCATTCACGGACCCGGTAACCAAGCTTCTCATTGCGGGCATCCAATTCTACGCGCAGCCCGGCATCCTGCAGTGCTTGCATCGTTTGACGGGCATAATCGGCATGATTTTGTCCGATGGGAAGCACCACTGCCTGAACAGGAGCCAGCCAAACCGGAAATGCGCCGGCGTAATGCTCGATCAAGATGCCAATAAAGCGCTCGATACTGCCATAGACGACCCGATGCACGATGACCGGACGATGTTTGGCGTTATCCTCTCCCACATACGTCAAATCAAAACGTTCCGGCATCTGGAAATCGAGCTGGACCGTGGCACACTGCCAGGTACGTCCAAGAGAATCGCTCACATGAAAATCGATCTTCGGACCGTAAAACGCGCCGTCTCCAGGATTGACTTTATAGGGAAGTTGCATGCTTTCTAGCGACTCGCGCAAGGCATCGGTAGCCAGATCCCATATTTCATCCGAGCCCATGGCATCCTCGGGTTTGGTCGAGAGTTCTACATGGTAGTCGAAACCGAAAACCTTGTAAAATTTGTCAACGAGTCTGATGACGCCTTGAACTTCATCTTTAATTTGGGAAGGCATCATGAAAATATGCGCATCATCCTGCGTAAAACACCTAACCCGGAACAGGCCGTGCAGCACGCCCGACATTTCATGACGGTGCACTAATCCAAGTTCACACGTACGTATCGGCAAATCTTTATAACTGTGCGGTCTCTGGCTGTAAACCAGCATACTGCCCGGACAGTTCATCGGCTTGATGGCATAATCCATGTCGTCAATCTTTGTGAAATACATATTCTCTTTGTAATGATCCCAATGCCCGGAACGATGCCAGAGTTCCTCGCTCAGAATGATCGGTGTCCGTATTTCCTGATAACCGGCTTTTTGATGTTCCTGCCGCCAGAAATCTTCGAGGATGTTCCGGACGATCATGCCACGCGGGTGGAAAAACGGAAAGCCCGGCCCTTCCTCCTGCAGACTGAACAAATCGAGTTCCCGGCCTAGTTTACGGTGATCACGTTTGGCAGCTTCTTCCAACATGGTCAAGTATTTCTTGAGCTCGTCATTGGTCGCAAACACAGTGCCATAAATACGCTGCAGCATTTCGCGGCTGGAATCGCCACGCCAATAGGCTCCAGCCAGGGACATTAGCTTAAACGCACCAATCTTGCCGGTGGATGGCAAATGTGGACCACGGCAAAGATCTTCGAAATCACCCTGCCGATACAGTGAGACGTTGTCATCCAGACCTTCGATTAATTCCACTTTATACTTTTCGCCCTGTTTTCCGAAATGTTCCAAAGCCTCTTCGTGTTCCATCTCAACCCGACAGAACGGGTAATTTGCGGCCACGATTTTTTTCATTTCCTCTTCGATGGCTGCCAGATCTTCCGGCGTTAGCGGACGCGGCAAGTCAAAGTCATAATAAAATCCGTTTTCAATGGCCGGTCCAATTGCCAGCTTTGCCTCCGGAATAATATGCCTGACTGCCTGTGCCATGACATGCGCGGTACTGTGCCGCATTATATCAAGACCTTTCGGGTCCGAAGCGGTAATGAAGTTCACCCTGACTCTGCCCTGCGGAGTTGCTGCCAAATCAACAAGCTGATCATCGACCTCGGCGGCAATGGCGGTGCGTTTAACCTTCTCCGGCAATGTATTCAGCACCTGCATCAGGCTTGTTCCGGCGGCGAAGCTCTGTTCCCGGCCATCCGGAAATACTACGGTTAACTGCGACATTGTACATCCCTCCTGATAAATGCATCACGGGCTATAACCCGATCATTAGCGAAACTAAACAGATCCAGCTCTGTGGGGCCAATCAGCTGATAGCCGGTGAACATACCTTCTTCCAAAACGATCGTCTGATCCGGTAAGGCATCCATCAGATACCACAAGACTTCTTTTTGATGCAAATGACCGGTATCATCAACATACTCGTGGTATGTCCTGCCGAGCGGCTCAATAAGGTTTACTTCTAACCCTGTCTCTTCACGCACTTCTCTGATAGCTGTCTCGGCAAGTGTTTCTCCCGGGTCCTGATGTCCCTTGGGCATCAACCAAACTCCATTTTTCCTGCGGATCGCCAGCAGCTTGTTTTTATAAAAAACCGCCCCTCCGGCACAAATCTCTTTCATCGTGTAATCTATCCTTCCTCCATGCATTCCGATAATAAAAAAACCCGTCCCAAAAGGGACGGGATCTACCCGTGGTTCCACCCAGTTTCGTTCGCCGCTGCACCAAGCGCAAGTACATTCACAAACATAAGCACCAAGTGCTGCAACGATCCTCGTGAAGGCTGATAACGGAGCCAAACCGACCGACTTATTTCGCCGTAACTCAGGGGTGGTTTTCTGCTGACGCTGCGAAAAGCTTTCAGCACAAGGCTTTTCTCTCTGTGTTGATCAGCATACTCGTTCCCATCATCGTCCTAATAGACATTTTTTATTTACTATTTTCGTATTATAGCACCTTCAAGGTAGGGGTGTCAAGCAATTGCCGTCGGGTATGAACTGACCATTTTCAGGCAATAATGGAAACAATGTTGAAGCTTGGGAGGATTAGCAATGCTGAAGCCGAAAAACCGGTTACACCCTGTCAATGTAATTCTACTGTCCATGCTATCGCTATTATCGTTGCTATCGCTGATTAGCATCCCTGTTCAGGCACACACCGCCGTCGCCACCAACGCCACCGCCGCCGGCACCACAAACTGGACTAATAAATACTTCGCCGTTCTTGCCAATGAGCTGGTTCCGGAAATTATTGCCATTACCGGCCGTCCGTTCTTAGCCAGAATTACAGTTGCAAAACTATCTACGAGTCAGTTCCGGCAAGCAGTTGCAGAAGAGTTGGCCCTTACCACTCCCGACTTCGCCCACAATGATACTTTGCGCCGGTTGGTCTATGCGGCTGTCCAAACTTTGGCGATCCGTTATGAAATGGCGACTAAACGCATTATTATTGACCCAGTCGCCCTTGAAAACGGTTTGGCACAGCTTGGCATCAAAGACGCGGATCGTGTCAATGTGCTGCGCCTGTTACTAGTCAACGAACTAGTCCGGGCTCTTGATGATCAGTATTATGACTTGAAAACAGCTTTTCACCGTAGCAGGGATCCGGAATACGCCGCCGGGCTTAGAGCAATTACGGAAGGCCATGGTTCTTACATGATTGCTCGGATTGCAGTGACCGAAGGCATTAGTGATACCTGCCGCATTATGGCAGACAACTGGGCCTCCGGTTACCTGATAAAGCCATCCGCACACAATTATCCTGAACTGGAAGAGCAAGATTCTTTAAAAATCATGGGGCGCACCTTTCTGCACTACTGCTATGTCCATGAGGGAAAAGACTTTGTAGCCCGCATTTTCAAGCATGCACCCCAGTCATTGGTGGAATTGTTTAATCCGGCTGAGTTTTTAGCCTATTCTCGCTTAATCACTCCACAGCGGCTTGATTTGGAGCGTGCCCTGACCATTGCTGCCACTGGACTGGGATTACAGGATTTTCAGAAATACTGGGTCGATCTGCGTACTCAAATGGGTTACTTTGGAGTACCAACCGGGTCACTTGATAATGAAGTAGCCATGATCTCTGCCGGATTGGGCTTGACACTTGTTGAAGCCCACAGAAATGCTGAAATCAGGATCCTAATGCTCTCATTCCCTGTGCCATGCCGTCTGCCGCTCGATGAGGCTATGGCAAAATGCAGTACGGTCATCCAACAGATGGCTGCTTTGGATAAGGCTACATATCAGCCAGGCAACCTGAGCTTACTGTTCGGTTTTCGGGGAGAGGCTGCTGTCTCTCAGGGAACACTGCGGTTTTCCGGCAAGAAAGAAGCCTGCCCCGTAATAACGGCTGCAGGCATCAAAGGATATTCCATGATAATGCTGGCCGGCCGCGGCATCACAGTGGATCAGCAAGCCGTTATGGAAGGATTGCAGGCGGCGCTTGATCGCCTTGAATACCCCTGACTTAGCCTTCTTTGGCAAGCTGCCGCGCGTCCGTAATAATAACCGTCGCCATCCCGGAGGCCAGTGTGAGCCAACCGCTGCCGCATTCTGTGAACTCGTTGCTAATGGTGCGCGTAATACCCATTTGGATTTCCGCATCTATCAGCGGATAGCGCAACCCTTTGATGTTCAGACCGGTTAGCTTTGAAGTTAGAGGCAGAATTGACAGAATATCTCCGGGATGCTGCCCGGTCAGTTCCAGACTGTCCGTCAGCAGCACGGCCGTTTGCGCACCATCCGTAATTTTTCCGGTACAGCCCTGCTCATGTATATATACGAGCAACAGAATATTAGCCAGAGAATGATCCAGGCGTCCGCCAATGCCGCCATAAATCGTTATCTCTCTGGCACCGGCAGCGATGGCAATATCGACTGCCAATTGGGTGTCGGTTTCGTTTTTGGCGCAGGGGTGTTTGCGCACATCACAGCCAGATTGCTGCAAAAAAGCCAGTTCATCAGGAGACAGCGAATCGAAATCGCCGACAGCAATGTCCGGCAAATATCCCGCCTGAAGCAAATGCCGGGCTCCGGCATCAGCAGCAATGACTAGCACGTCCTGACCTGCTTTGGAGCGATCTGCCAGGACTTCTTTGGAGTGTTCCGGCAGTGCTGATAAGTCGCCATGACTAAAAATCCACGCCTTGCGGATCATAGCCATTCCACTCATGGTCGCTTCACTCATAGCCGTTCCACTCATAACCGCTCCGCCTCCTTCAGCGAGTCAAGCAGTTCCTTCCTGGCTTTGATGAACAACGAATCGTCAATACTGCCTATTCCTGCTGGAACCGAAAATCGACGCAGGATTCTGGCTGGGCGGCTGCTTAACACGATAATTTCGTCGCTTAATAAAAGTGCCTCTTCGATGTCATGGGTGATAAATAAAATAGTTTTGCCCAGACTGACACGCAGCTCCGACAGCCAAAGCTGCATTTGCCGACGCGTCAGCGCATCCAGTGCACCGAAAGGTTCGTCCAAAGCCAGCACCGGTTTATCAAGCAGGACGGTCCTTAACAGCGCCACTCTTTGACGCATGCCACCAGAAAGTGTCCCCGGATATGCTTCGCCAAAGCCCTCCAGCCCAAACAGACCCAGCATCTCCCGGGCACGTGTGGCTGCCTCAGTTGCCGAAACGCCCAGTGCCTCCAGACCGGCGGTGGCATTACGAATCACATTGCGCCAGGGCAGCAGTAAATCCTTTTGCGGCATATAGGAGACATGGCCAGTTTCCCCGGTTACCTGCCTGCTGTTGATCAGCACCTGACCTTGAATAGGCCGGATTAAGCCCGTGATAATATTGAACAGTGTGCTTTTTCCTGCCCCGCTCGGCCCGATAAATGCCGTAAACCGGCCGGCCTCGATTGCCAGATCGATCCGGTCCAGTACTTTTAAGTCCGGTACGTTCCGTCCGGAACGCCCGGATACGAAAGCATGACTGATTTCTTTTAATTCTACGCTATGCACGGCAAATACGCCCCTTGCGTCACTATTCGTTCCTTGCGCTGCTTTGTGCGCGCCTCTTGCTCTTGCGTTACTTTTACTTTTCTGGCAAGAAACGATTCGTGAATGCTTTTTGATAGTCAAATTCTCTGGCGATTAAGCCGTTCTCAAACATCCAGTCGCCAAAGTCTTTCCAGACCTCTTCCCGCTGATAACCCCATCGCGGTGCATCATCAGTATAGCGGGGACTAACCCATTCCTGCCCGGCTTTAATTGATTCCGGTGACAGTTCCGGAACATGTTTCAGTAAAATTTCCGCCGATTCCGCCGGATTTTCGATGGCGTACTCATATCCTCTGGCGACCGCTGCCATAAACCGTTCGATAATTTGAGGATCTTCCGCAATCAATTTTTCCGATGTGATAATAACCGGAGTATAGTAATCCGGCACGGCATCGAAGTATTCAGACAGCATCACATAGTCAACATCCATACCACGCCGGGCGGCTTCGATCCCTTGCACTCCATAAAAGATCCAGGCGAAATCGATATCGCGGCCAAGCATGCTCAGCAAATCGCCTTCGCCGACATTGACGTATTTGATTGATTCTGGATCGCCCCCATCGTGGGTAATCATTGCGGAAATAATCTCTTTTTCGATCTGTAATCCAAAACCGCCATAGATGCGCCCTGCAAAATCAGCGGCTTTGGTGATGCCGCTATCCTTCAAGGAAACAAAGCCTGAAGTATTATGTTGTATTACAGCAGCGATTGATACGATCGGGACTTCTTCGATCCTGGCGGAAGTAACATATTCCTGAAAGCTTATTCCGAAGTCTGCTTTGCCTGCTCCTACTACTGTTTCCACTGAGACACCCGCCGGGGTGATAATCTCAAGGTCGATACCTTCTTCGGCAAACCATCCTTTGTCATATGCGACATAGATGCCGGTATGGTTAGTGTTGGGGGTCCAGTCCAGCATCAGGCTCACTTTTTCAGCCTTAGGCCCGCCGGAGTTGAAGACAATTACCAAAACTACTGCGATGACTATCAGTACCACCGATAAAGTCAGGATCTTGCTATTCATTGCTAACCCCTCCATTTTGCAAAATATCATACTGCCAGAAAGTCGCCTTCTTTTCGATTAACCCAACGGCACCAAAAAGAATTATCGAATAGACCGAAACCAGCAATATCCCGGCAAAAACCCGCACTGTCAAAAACGAATGCGCTGATCGAATGATATAGACACCTAGCCCGCTGTCGCTTCCCATCCATTCTCCGACAACCGCCGCCATGACAGCGTAACTGGCAGCCACTTTGGTTCCGGACAGTATTGCCGGAATGGCAGCTGGCCATTGTGCAATTCGAAAAATCGCCATCGGTTTGGCTCCGAAAGATTGAAACAACCGGATCAGATCCGGGTCGACGGATTGCAGCCCCGTTACTGTGTTGATCGCAATCGGAAAAAAGCAGGCCAAAGTCACGATCAGGATTTTAGGCAGCAAGCCGTAACCAAACCATATCACCAGCAATGGCGCAAGGACTACCATCGGTACCGTCTGCGAGGCGACAAGCAGTGGATACAATGTCTTGCGCAGCAACGGAGCATAGAAGATAGCCGCGCCTAGAGCCAGCCCGCTCATAATGGAGATACTCATACCCAGCAGCGCTTCTGAAAGTGTGCGCAGCGAATGCCGGATCAACACTGCCCGCTCGGCATAGAGTTCAATCAGTACCTTCGATGGCGCCGGCAGCAGCCAGGGTGGCAGATCAAACAACTTTACTGCCGCTTCCCAGCAAATCAAAATGGCAATTACCATTATAATCACGGGAAGTCCCTTTTTGACTGTCTGGAAAAAAGCGCTGCTCTTGTTCTTACTCATTGCGATACTTAGCTACCTTTTCTGCTGATGTACCGAGATCAGGAGCGGTGGCGATTTTGATATAAGTGAAGACGCGTCCTCCGCTTTCTTTAACTACCGCTTCATGAGCCTGGCGTGCCAGGGCGAATAAGCGCTCCAAATCGCCCTCTACCGTTGTTTCGAAGGGTCCTACAATGTAAGCAAGCCCTGATTCTTTGATCTTCGCGATCGCCAGATCTACGAGACGGTAAATTTCATCCTTACTAGCATCTGTGACCGGCAACACCTGAATACTCATCGCAGATGGCATTAGCTTCACCTCCAAAACATAAAAACCGCAACCCAGTCTGGATTGCGGCGTGAAGTTAAATCATTTACTCCCTACGCTGGCATTACCCAGATCAGGTTCAGGGTCGGCGATTTTAGTATCGCCCTCTCAGCCGGGACTACCCAGCTCCCCCGGAGCAGT
>JBMNNY010000203.1:0-3413 GCA_050942765.1 Bacillota bacterium
CTTACATATTCTACTGGATCGATACCTTTCCAAATAATCAACCCACAATCTACATTTTGATATCATTATATAATAACAAAACCGCTTTTTGGCAGGAAATGCAGGCTTTGGGGAGAAATAGTCATGGTAAATTTGTATTTTCTGCGGGAGGTGCTCCCTTTGAAAAAGACTTTTATACCTGTAATAACTGGCTTGCTTGCCCTGATGATCGGCCTGACATTGTTGCCAGTTGCCGCTGCTGACGGAGCAAACGGAGGAATGACTCTGGGGGAGGAAACGGCCCGGATTCTTTCTCAATCGCAGACTTGGCGTAATGAACTGACGGTTACAGTTTTGCCGCTTACTTCTAAAGTCTTGCTATCGCGCCTGTATCTTGAAGACGCAGATCCCAGCCGTATCGCCAATACCTGGGAAGGAGATCTTAAGCGGTTTGGCACTGACAAATACAATTTGTTTGAAGTAAAGGTTGCCCGACAGAACCCCGAAAAACCCAGTTCCATATTGCTGACCGACCTTTTCAAAGCGCCTATAATGATGGTTGCGGCCGAAAGAATTAATGGCGCCGTGCTATTCCCGTTTAACGTTCCGACGCTGGAAAATGAGGTTTATGACACGGCTATTATCGCATTCCCCAGGAAGGCGGGCCTTATTTCGGAGTACATCAACAAGAATACCGAACGCGTCATTATCAGATTTTATGATCCTGATCAGCTGTTTGACATAAGCGAGTGGGCGCAGTTTGAGTACCGGCTGCCGCTGGCGTATCCGCCTAAACTAATCGCCTATGAAGAGCAAATGAAGAAGTACATCTCAAGAGCTGCATCGTTGCTGTCGAAGTATTAGCCTTTATCCATTGAGGCTGCCACAAAGGCAGCCTTTTTTGATGCGGGAAAATGACGACTGATGGCGAAGGATGGCGCTGATGGCGACTGGTGGCGATTGATTTGCGATTGATGGCGGTTGATTTGCTGTTAATAGCGTTCGATGGCGACTGGTGGCGATTACGACCGCTGCCCTGTCCCGCCCCGCCCTGTCCGGCCCGGCCCGGCCTTATTCTTTCATGTTCGACATCCCAATCTTTCGCTTTACGAAACAAAAAAGGATTTTTTCCACAGCTAGCGAAAACTCGTTACAACGAATTTTTCGTAAAGGAGAGTGTGCAAATGTTAGCCATTAAGGGCGGAAAAATCTTTACGATGTCCAAAGCAGGCGTGATCGATGGCGGAATCATTCTGATCGAAAACGGTAAGATCAAGGCGATTGGTAAAGACCTTGCGATACCGGAAGGCGCGCAGGTCATTGCGGCGGGACGTAAAGTAATTACCCCCGGTATTATTGACGCCCATTGTCATGCGGGTATAGGGGAAGAAGGAATCGGATTTGAGGGTCGCGACTATAATGAAGTCTCCGACCCGGTAACACCGCATCTGCGCGCCATTGATGCCATTAATCCAGAGGATGTCGGTTTGCGTGATGCGCTGCATGGCGGTATCACAACCATATGTACCGGCCCAGGCTCGGCCAATGTCATTGGCGGCGAGATGGTTGTCATGAAAACATATGGACGTGTTATCGATGAAATGATCGTCAGAAACCCGGCCGGCCTCAAAAGCGCGTTTGGCGAAAATCCCAAGCGGGTTTATGCTGAACAGAAGAAATCCCCGGGTACCCGGATGGCAACTGCCGCTCAGTTGCGCGAAGCTCTTGTCAAGGCGCAAAATTATATGAACAAGATCGAGCGCGCCAAGGGTGATCCGGAAAAAATGCCAGACCGTGACCTGCGCATGGAAGCCATCGTGCGCGTACTGAAAGGCGAGATGCCTTTGCGGGCGCATGCGCACCGTGCCGATGATATCATGACAGCTATCAGGATCGCGGAAGAGTTCGGTATTAAAATCGTGCTGGAGCATTGCACCGAAGGCCACAAGATTGCTGATATTATCGCTGCCAAGAAGATTCCGGCGATTGTCGGCCCGACGCTGACCACGCGCTCCAAATACGAGCTTAAGGATCGCTCGCTGATCACTCCAGGAATTCTTGCCAAAGCCGGCGTCAAAGTCGCGATTATGACCGACCATCCGGTAATTCCGCTGCATATTCTGCCGATTGCCGTTGGCATTGCGGTGCGCGAAGGACTGCCGAAGGAAGAAGCCCTCAAGACGATCACTATTAATCCGGCTGAAATGCTTGGCGTTGCTGATCGCGTCGGCAGCCTTGAGAAAGGTAAAGACGCTGATATCGTCATTTGGTCCGGTGATCCGACCGAGACATCCACCAAGTGTGAGAAAGTCATTGTTAATGGCGAATTGGTGGTTGGCAAGAAGTAGCGCAATATGATAAAGTAAATTGTTGGTGGAGCATGTATTTGCTTTACTTATTCTCTTTGATAATTAGCTGATAATGGCTGATAATTAGCTGATGTTGCTGAGGATATGTCGTGGTGAAGTAATGTTGAAAAGGGCTGCCTGAATAAGGTGGCCCTTGAATTGTGCGGTACCCGGCGCCTGAGTGCGTGCGTTTCGGCGCCCGCAGCGGTGCCGCACCGCGCCCCGTCGCGCACGGCGCCCCGCCCTGCTCATCGCGCCACCCCTAAAGTCTGACCCCATGGAGGCATCATTTTATGAAAAAGAACAACAATTGGATAGTAATCGCAGTCTTAATCGGCGGGAATATTATTTGGGGTGCCTCCTACAGTGTCGGCAAGTTTTTGCTGGGCCAGATGGGGCCTTTTGTGCTGATGTTTTTGCGCTTTATCATCGCAGTTGCTGCCATGCTGCCGTTTGCCTGGCCAAAGAAAGAGGAATGGCCAGCCCTGAGGGCGGCTTTCCCGAGACTGGCGGCGATCGGCGGAATCGGTATTGCGTTGGTCTATGTTTTTCAGTATGTCGGCATGGCGTACACGACTTCCGCAGTGGCAGCCATTTTGAGTATTACCGAACCGGTGGCGCTGGTGATCTTCGCCAGTATACTTTTCAAAGAACATTTGAGCAAGTTCAGTATCATTGGGACGATTATTGCACTGGTGGGAGTATCGCTGCTCTCAATCGGTGATCTGCGTCAGTTTTCACTGGCGCGCGCCGATTTTTGGGGCAATGTGCTCCTGGTCCTTTCGATGCTGGGATCATGCGGCTATACACTGCTGAGCAAGCCGTTGGCCGGGCGGCTCCCCGCCTTTCAGGTCACAGCCTGGTCACAGCTGTTTGCGACTATTATGGTCGTGCCTTTTGCAGCGTGGGAAGTAGCGGCGCAAGGCTGGCCGGCAATCAATCTGCAGGGCTGGGCGGGATTGCTCTTTGTGGGAGTAGGATGCATGGCCCTTGGCTACGTTGCCTGGAATTACTGCCTGGCGCGCATGCCAGCCGGTGTCATGGCTGCCGCCATGTACCTGCATCCCGTCGTTGGAGTAATTCTGG
>JBMNNY010000204.1:0-3406 GCA_050942765.1 Bacillota bacterium
ACGCTGACAAAGATATGACAAGAACCAAGGCGATAGAAACTAACAGGAGTCTTTTTGCCATTTTTCCTCTTTCCTCCTTTAATATTTTGACGGGACCAGATAAACGCCCGTCAGATAAGTAGACACACTTTATAATTCTACTGAGTATTGATATTTCCTCCTTAGGCATTCTATGTTTAATTAACAATTTAATGGAATAATGTGCGAAATATATGATGTGTTACAGCGTAAGTGAAATGTGATGTAACGGGGAAAGCTGGCCGACGGCGCGCCGCTGCTCCAATTGCGCCTACCCTATATGTTCCATGCACGCCCAATGTACGCAATGCGCCCCACGAGCTCAAAACATTAATCTGGCAGGAACGGGATAATATAAACAGAATTATTGCATGGGGGTGCCTGCATTTGGACGCGATTATCACTAGCAACCTCACGAAGTCATTTCAAGAAATGCCATTGGAAAGACCAGCTCTCAGCGATTTAAATCTGCGTATCAAAGCTGGCACTGTGTTTGGATTTTTGGGACCGAATGGTGCGGGAAAAACCACAACCATCAGGCTGCTGTTGGGACTATTGTCGCCATCGGCGGGCAGCGCAGAAGTATTGGGATGGTCTGTCGAGCGTGAAGCCGCGCACATTCGTGAGCGCGTCGGCGTTTTACTTGAGCATCACGGCCTTTATGAACGGCTCAGCGCCTATGATAATCTGGCTTATTTCGCAGACATCTACCACTTGGAGACGCGCGTCAAAGAACAACGCATCAAAGATTTGCTGGGGAGTATTGGTTGCTGGGAGCGCCGCCATGAAAAGGCGGGCAACTGGTCTAAAGGAATGAAGCAGAAACTGGCCATCGCGCGGGCACTGATCCATGACCCCGAGCTGGTTTTTTTGGATGAACCTACCTCAGGACTTGATCCGGCAGCTGCTCATCAACTGCGTGATGAGTTGCTGGAACTGGTCAGACACGCCGGCAAGACGATTTTCATCACTACACATAATCTTGAGGAAGCCGAAAAAATCTGTGATCAGGTGGGTGTAATTGATCATGGACATCTCTTGGCTGTCGGCAGTCCGTCCGAGTTGCGGGGCCAGTTCAGCCGTTCGAAAGTGATCATTATAATTGAAGATCATGACCATGATCATGGCGCTGCCAAAGCGCTGACGCTTCTGGAAAGCTTTCCCGGCGTGCACTCCGTGGCGCTGCAATCGACCGGCCTGCACCCGGCTGTGCCAAACCCGATCGCGCAACAATCAGCAGCTGTGCCACACTCCGCAGCCCAGTGCGCCCAGTACGAGAGCGGGAGCCCTGAAAGCAGCGGCGCCTGCCAGTCGCGCCAATCGTCGCACCTGTCGCGCCTGTCCATCGAGCTGACGGAACCCGACCCCAACATTGTGCCGAACATTATCCGCGCACTGGTCGCCGCCGATATCGCCATTCAGGAAGTTCATCAGGAGAAAGCCAGTCTGGAAGATGTGTTTTTGAGTCTGACCAAAGATGCAGGGAGGCCCGAAGCATAGTGCGTGATGTTATGACAGTTTTCCGCAAAGAAATGAAGGAATGGCTGTATGCCAAAGGCGGGCTGGTGTCGATCGTTTTCAACCTGCTGATTTACATGGGCATCTTTGGCGTGGTTCTGCCGTTAGCTCAGGTTGAAATCTGGAAAGTCCCCAACCAGCTGACGGTGTTCTATTTCTTTTTCCTCCCGTCGCTGATCGCTTCGACCACAACTGCGGATGCGTTTGCCGGAGAACGCGAGCGCAAAACGTTGGAAACGCTGCTCTCCACGCGCCTATCCGACCGCGCCATTTTCCTGGGCAAACTCGCCGCGGTGTTTGTCTATACCGCCACCATGCTGCTTGCCGTTGATCTGACGGTCCTGTCCGTCGTAAATATTGCCGACGGCAGCCCGCAGTTCTTTATGTTTCCCAAGGAAACGCTGTTTGCCCTGGGACCGCTGGCCTGGATCATTACCCTGCTCGTTGCCAATCTGGGGCTTTTCATATCACTGAAAGTCCCGTCTGCGCGCATCGCCCAGCAAATTGGCTCTTTCGGGTCGCTCGTCATTTCCCTGCCATTTTTGTTCGGACTGGCGCAGCTGTCGATGACGATGAAAAACCTTGTCATTGCGGGCATTATACTGCTCGCGGCGGTTGTCTTGTCAACCGCCGCGTCAATTGCGCTCTTTCAGCGCCAGAAACTGATCCAATGATTAACTGCGCTCATCGCGCCCAGTCCCCATCCATGCCTGCCGGGCCCTTTTAGCCGATGCCCGCAGCATCTCCTTCAGGTCGCCATAGCGCTTCACCTGATGATAATTCAGTTCCAGGACCACTACGTCCTGATAGTGCCGCCTTTTCAGCCACTGCAAGTATCCATCATAATCGACATTGCCAAAAATTAGCGGCGCGTGATCGACCCCTCGCTGATCAATATCATGTAAGTGCACATGGACGACGCGTTTGATGAAATCATCGCTCAGATCATACGGCACTCCCCGGTCGCGTTCGCACATAGCGCAATGCCCCATATCAAGCCCCAGTCCCAGAGATTTGCCGCCGACTTCTTTCACAATATCAAGAATTTCACTGCCATAGCGCCCGACCTGGTAAACATCAGTAGAAAAAAGTGTTGTTTCCATGGCAATTTTCACCGGATAATCGCCGACAACCCTGACAGCCCAGAGCAGGAAATCGCGGGTCGCCTTGCGCAGCGCAATCGGGTCGTAGCGATCCGCCCTTCCGGCGGCACCATGCAGATTGATTACACTTGGACTGCCCTGGCGCACTGCGCATTCCAAAGCCAGTTCGAACAGATTGCGAAAAACCTCTTCCGCCGTATTCTTTCCCGACCCATGGTAATCCCGAATGGGAAAGCTGTTGGGATAAGGTGCGTGCAGATGACAGCGGAAGCCTGCCTCCAATACCTGATAAGCTTGGCGGGCCTCTTCGGACATATGATGCGGCGCAGGATTGAGTTCGATATCGGTGATGCCGCATTCGCGCAGCAGCGGGAACAGTTCCAGAAGGGCGCACTCGTCCCACCATTCATTATTAAAACTGAAACCGAGACGCAGATCCTTAATGCCCTGATCTTGCACTTCACCTTTTTCGCGCATTCACGCACTCTCCCCGGTCTGTCCGTTTTGTATCCTCGATTGGAAGGTTAGCGCCACACCACCCAGTACCAGCGCTCCTCCGACCCATGCCAGCGGTGCCAGCACTTCACCCAGCCACAAATACCCCAGAATTACTCCAACGACGGGATGCAGGTACATGGCGGCAGCCATGACACCGGCTGGCATGCGCGCCAGGCAGTAATTCCAGGCAACGTAGCCAAGGGCCATGCATCCTACTCCCACAAAGAGCAGTCCCGCCCAGCCCTGCAGATTAATTGCCGGCCAGCCTT
>JBMNNY010000205.1:0-3403 GCA_050942765.1 Bacillota bacterium
AGTAAGAACGCGATATCATTGGCGGCGCGTTCATTGGCGGCGCGCTCTTTAGGTTCAGTGGCCTGTTCTTTCGCAGCATGCTCCTTGAGCCAGATAGCCGTGTCAATCACATGATCGAGGCCATTAATCCTGCCCATTGCTCCTGAATGAATACAGACAAACTTACCCTGCAGGCGGGCAGCCAGTTGCGGATCCGGTGGCGCTTGCGGCCCGAACAGATCCAGGTCCGCACAGTTAGGTATGACAGTGACTTTTTCGGCAGGGATGCTGCGCGCAATAATTCCATCGCGCATACCTTCCGACAAGGCCACGATATGAGATGCGTGTTTGTAAGCTTTCTTCTCAAGCCAGCGTGCCAGGCCTATAATGATGGGATTGCGCAAAATGCCGATACGAATCGGCACTTCTGGCCAAAGATCCCGGACTTCAAAGACATAGGGAGTTCTCTGGAATATCTTCTTAGCCAGCGCCGGAAAAGCCACAGTCAGGGGAGTGGATGTGGCAAAAACCAAGTCGGTATTTTCTTTTAGCGCCACTTTGGCCGCCCGCCACATGAATCGCAAAAATGAGAGTGCTTTCTTAGGCGGAGATGCCGTACGATCATATCTTACACCGACGATGATGATCCGTATCCCATCGACAGTTGTTTCCTCGACATTTTCCACCGGCCGCCCCAGAAGCTTTTCACCGGTATTTCCGCCGGTCAGTACCGATACCTGAAAACCTTTTTCCACCAGACGCCTGGCAAACTCGTAGGAACGTGTTCCAGAAGTGGATTCTCTTGTGGCAAAGTATTGGTGAATATAAAGTATACGCATCTAATCAGCCAGCCTTTTGAGGTAATTTACTGAGTAATATTTAGATTTTAGGTGTCTTGGATGTCCTGAGTACCCCGGGTAATTGGGAGGTTTTGCGTGAGCGCGAGTACTGCCGAACCGAAAAACCAGATCATCCTGTTATCATAAAAATCGCCGGAAACCTGCGCCACAATTACGGAGAACACAAAACAGGCCCCTGCAGCAAGCACGATACGCCTTTGTTCGGCCGGAAGGCCGCACTTTTTCCATAAGTACAGGCCTTTGCGCAATGTGAAAAAAAGAAAACCGACCAATACCCCCAATCCCAAGAGTCCGTTTTCAGCAAAAATCTCGGCGAAAATATTGTGGGGATAGTATCGGAAATCGGAACCAAAGTATAACATTGGAAATGATCCAGTTCCGCGTCCCAAAAGCGGGGAGTCGGTAGCGTATTGCAAAGCAGTGGTAATCATGTTGACGCGCAAGCTGACTGATGCACCGCCACCCTCTTCGGTAAATAGCATTAACAGCCGTGTCAGCATTACCAGCTGCTCGGCAAAGCGAATACACGCCCAGACACTGAACGCCAACAGGATCGAGAATAAGATTATCTTCCAAAGGTTTCTTCCCTTGGTGGGCCAAAGGAATAGCACCGCCAACATGCAAATCAGCAGGGCAATAAAGCTGCCGCGCGATCCTGACATTAGTACGGCCAGGCTCATTAGCGCCACACCGCCAATGATGCCAACACGCATAATTACGCCCCGGAAGCGGTACCAGACTACCGGCAGGGCGAGCACCCCAAATGATACCAATCGTGAGAAGACGTTGGGGCCGCCGCCAAAAGCAGCAACGCGTGATTCTGCCCCACCCCCGCTTGCCAAGCCTGCTACCGCAAAAAATCCTGATACCACAAAGGCACAAATTAGCAGATTAGCGGTCCTTTCAAACGAGCCCCTTAGTATCCATTGCACCAGGAAATAGAGTGGTATGGTATAAAGGAAAAATTCCAGAGCCTTGCTGGTGCCATACACCGGACCCTGCGTATAGATGACGCCTGCCAGTAAGACGACAGACATCGCAATGGGAAATCCCCAGCCAACAACAGGCTTGGACAGCCCGCCCTTATACTTTGATCTCATTAATCCCAGGCCGAGAGCGGTCAGAATCAGTAACGGCAAAGTCACATAGAGCCATTTCGGAAATAAATATCTGAATGGAATCGAGTCAAAGCGCCCGGCATATAAACTCAGAATTAAGCCCATCTCGGGCAGGATGGCCACAAATGAAATCAGCAAAGCGGCACCAACTACTGCTAATGACTCGAACGGGGCAATAGCAGTCAACCCCGATGCCGTGCAGATCAAAAAAGTCAGGATCGCATCCCGCCATTTATGGCGGGACAAATCAGCAGGCATAGGAGGCATGACGTTTTCTGGCTTTAGCGAAGTAGATGTGTTTACGTTCGACAAGGCTAAGCCTCCTGCCTCTGCTCATTATCCACAATGTAGGCGGCGCTCAGAGAAACGATAAAGGCAATCGCTCCGCCAATAAATGCATTGACAACTTTCTTCGGCTTAGCTGGACTATATGGTACAATCGCCGGATCGATTACCCGGACAATTTCGGAATCCTGTTCGGCAGAAAGCTTGGCGCTTTCGTACTCGGTTGCCATCAGAACATAGATTTCCTGCGCAATTTGCAGCTCAAGTTTAGCCTTGGCATAGGCACTGCCTTTATCCGCCAGGGTATCGGCTTTATCATAGAGCATCTGCAACTGCTTTTCCAATTCTTTGAGATTGGTTTCGGCAGCGATAATTTGAATTTCAGTCGTCAAGGCGTCTTCATACATCCCGGTGTAGACGGGGTTGGTTGATTCAACACGGCTGGAAACATGTTCGCGCGCCGTACCGGCGAGTTGCTCCATGGTAGTGGCAATCTGCGCTTTGAGTTCAATAACGGTAGGATGCTGATCGGTATACTTTAGCTGCGCATCCAGCAATTCTAATTCCAGCGAACGCAAGCGGTGTGTGAGTTCCTGGTATTCCGGACTGAGTGTGAAACTCCTGGAAGCCTCACGGAATTGCGGCTGATCTTTTAATTTTTCCTGAATCTCCGCCAGTTTCGTCTGATAAACAGCGATCTGAATTTTGGTTTCAGCCCGCAGGTTTTCCGCGCGGTTGAGTGCTGAAGCATAGCTGTTGAATTGCTCCGACTCGGAAAAAATACCTTCTTCTTTTTGAACTTTTAGAACGGCTTCACGGGCATTATTAAGACGTGTTTCCGCTTCTTTAAATTGTTCAGCTACAAAGTCTCTGGTTCTGGTAGAACCGTATTTAAGATAAGACTTCTGTTCTCTGACAAAAGTATTAACGAGTCCATTGGCGATGGCCGCCGCCACTTCCGGATCGCGGTCCCACACCCTTACCTGCATGGCACCGGTAGACAGTACATTGACAAAAAGATAATCTTTCCGGAATTTGTCGATCGTCTGTTCATCCCAGTTCAAGCCCAGCTCGTTGATAATTTTCGTGACAAAGGCGCGGCTTTTTAGAATTTCTTCCGCAAGACCGACATTGTTATCTTTAGAAGATGACAGACCTACC
>JBMNNY010000023.1:0-18727 GCA_050942765.1 Bacillota bacterium
AGGGGTACAACCTTAATATCAAAACGTTCTACAAGCTCCGGCGATAAGTCTGCGGTACTATCGGTGACAACCTTAATTGCCATCAAAATCGCTCCTCGTTTCAGTCTTAACCTGACACATCATTTTCACGGGAATCGTACTCCTGTATATCTTCGTGCCTTTTCGTTAATTCCCTTCCTGATACAATAAATGCCAATCGCAGGGAGAAAGTGGGAAGGTGGCGATATTAAAGGAATACACCCGCCGTTCTCGAAAATAACAGCTGATAGAGGAGGTGCCATCATGGGTATTTTCGACGTCATGGGACCAGTGATGATTGGTCCATCCAGCTCCCATACCGCAGGGGCAGCACGTCTTGGCTATATGGCCAGACTGATTTATGGCAAACCGATCAAGAAAGTTCAGATCACATTGTACAACTCGTTCGCGGAGACATACCATGGTCATGGCACTGATCTGGCGGTAGTAGGCGGATTGCTGGGTCTGCCGGTAGACAGTCCGCAATTGCGGAATGCATTGACGATTGCTGAAGCTCAGGGCATACGCTACACGTTCGTCTGGAAACAGGATCTGGCGCAGCACCCTAATACCGTTAAATTCCTTTTTTATGATGTTGATAATGAAGGTGGCAGTGGGAGCAGCGGGAGCAGCAACGGGAGCGGTAATGAAAGCGGCCATGCCTTCCCCGCCCCACCATTTTCGATCACCGGCAATTCCATCGGCGGGGGCAATGTCCGCATTGTCGAAATTAACGGGCACCGCGTTGATTATTCCGGTTATCACGATGTCCTGATGATTACTTACCAGGATCTCCCCGGCATGATTGGCTTTATTGGTGATACCCTCGGCACGCGCAATATCAATATCGCCTATATGTCGCTCGCGCGCGACGCAGTCGAGGCATCTGCCATGGCTTTCCTGAAGCTGGACGCGCCTTGCCCTCCGGAATGCGCCGCAAAGCTGCGTGCAAATCCAAATGTGTTTAGTGTTATTACTATCAACAAACTGGGAGATGGGGTGTAAGCATGAAAGCGCGCCGTATTCGTGTCAATGGGTTTACTGACATCCCACGGCTTATGCCTAGACTAAATATCGCGACCTTGCCGGACTTTTTCATCCTCTATGAATCCTTGAACAAGTCCATTCCCAGTAACGAAATCATCGCCAAAATGGAACGTGTCTTGACTGCCCTTGAGGAATCAGTTGCGGATGCACTGAGTCAGCCCAACAAGACGGAGAGCGGCATGATCGCAGGCGGAGCTAGTCTCTTGCAGCAATACAGCGCGGCAGGCGGTTCACTGCTTGGATCTGCCTTCAGTCAGGTGATCTGCAACGCTATGGCTGTGGCGGAACACAATGCTTGCATGGGCCGCATTGTGGCGGCACCGACCGCAGGCAGCTGCGGTGTCCTCCCGGGAGCGCTGCTGACGGTGGCCAAATTGCATAAAATCCCACGCGAACGGGTGTTGCGTTCCTTGTTTGTGGCGGGCGGAATTGGCGAAATTATTTCGATCCGGGCTTCACTTTCGGGATCAACCCATGGCTGCCAGGCTGAAAATGGTTCTGCCAGCGCAATGTCAGCGGCCGCGATTGCCGCGCTTTTTGTTGATGATTTGTCGACCATTGAAAGCGCCGCCGCTTTTGGTCTCAAAAATTTGCTAGGACTAACTTGTGACCCGGTTGGCGGCCTGGTCGAACTGCCCTGTGTGAAGCGTAATGTGGTGGCTGCTGTTAATGCCGTCGCCTGTGCTGAAATGGCCCTCGCTGGCATCAAAACGGTGATCCCATTGGATGAAGTAATTGATGCCATGGCGGCAATTGGCAACAGCATTCCCAGTACGCTGCGGGAAACATCCCAGGGCGGCCTGGCTGTCACCGAAACTGCCCAGCGCATCACAGCTGCTATGCGGGGAAAACAGTAAAATACAGTGCTATCAGGCCATGTTTTTTGATGCCGTCAATGCCACACCTGTACCGGCGATATTATCCACCAATACCTGTCCGGCCTGGACCGGCAGAACAACCTCAATCTGGCGAATCGCATCCATCACGTTAAATATAGACTGTTTGGGAACCGGTCGTGCAGTGCGAACCGGAAGCATTACACTGCGTCCTTTTACGGCAACGACACTGGTCACAACGCGCTTGGGAGCAGTGATTTCCTCCCAGGCATACTCGGCACCACGGCGGCAGCTGTTGCCTGTGATCTTGGCATGACTGGCATCCGCCGTGCCGGGTCCGGGTCCGGGGACGGGTCCGGGGACGGATAGCGCGCTACCCCTAACCCCCTCCGGCTCCTCCAATTCAACTGTAATGCGACATCCCATCGGACATGCCGTACAGGTAATTTCATGCTTCATTTTTCACGCCTCGCTTTTCTCCACCGTCACTGTAAGCTGCGATTCTTCGGGAAAATACTCCGGTGCCATTGTTAAGCGCACAGTCTCTCCCGGTGTAACATGACGCAGTTTGCGCCGCAGCCCGCCAGCACCAATAACTACATCCTGTTCCGGGTTGGCTACACGAATATACAGCACTGACGGGCGATCCCGCCTCAGTCTTTGTGGTACGACGGAACGGACATTACGCCCGGCCTTGATTGTAATAAATGCGTCCTTGGCAGGCTGGATGGAGGACACGTCGCTGCCACCACTGTCGCCACTGTCACCGCCGCCGCGCTGCACGCACTGTTCGCGCTGCACGCGCTGTTCGCTCTGCGCGCACTGCGCGTGTTGCGTGCGTTGCGCACGCAAATTACGTACAAAGGCAGCCGCTGACCGCCCGGCAACAATGCTTTCCTCGGTAACATCATCAACCAGATCATGCACGTGCACTACATTCCCGCACGCGAAAATACCGGGAACGTTGGTCTGGTAATCAGAATCCACAGTTGGCCCGCCGGTGGCCTGATCCAGCTCAACCCCAGCCTGCAATGAAAGCTCATTTTCGGGAATCAGACCAACAGACAACACCAGCGTGTCACAGTCCACCCGGAAAGCGCGCTTCAGGTCCGGAACTCTGTTACTATCCACAGGCGCCACTACCACGCCCTCCACCCGATCCCTGCCGATAATCTCGGTCACGGTGTGTCCTAAATACAGGGGGATGCCAAAGTCGTCCAGGCATTGCACAATATTGCGTGTCAGGCCGCTCGAATAAGGCATTAGCTCAATAACCGCCTCCACTTTGATCCCTTCCAGAGTCAGGCGGCGTGCCATAATGAGCCCGATATCGCCCGAGCCGAGAATCACGGCGCGCCGGCCTGGCAGAAATCCCTCGACATTCATGAGCCGCTGGGCGCTTCCGGCTGTATAGATCCCTGCCGGGCGCGTTCCCGGTGTGTTGATGGCGCCCCGGGGCCTTTCCCGGCAGCCCATGGCCAGAATGACTGCGGAGGCGTTATAGATAACCAGACCATCACGTGCGTTAACAGTCGTTACGCGGTTTGTACGCTGGTCCCGCGCAATATCAACCACCATGGTTTCCGTTTTTATTGTGATCTGCGGAAAGTCCGCCAGTTTATCCATGAAACGCTGCGCATATTCCGGACCGGTCAGTTCTTCTTTGAAAAAGCGCAGCCCAAAACCGTTATGAATGCATTGCTGCAAAATCCCGCCCAGTTCAGCCAGACGATCTATCAGCACAATCTCACCGGTACCAGCCTCGGCGGCTGCGATGGCGGCTGCCAAACCAGCTGGTCCTGCTCCGACAATCAGCAAATCCACATTAACCTCATGCATCCGCGCCATCCTCCTCTGCTGCAGCTGCGTCATACTCGCCGTGCATACCAGACGCATCACTCACGCCATGCGCTCCATGCGCACCGCCCCCGCTGCCTGCGCTGCGCAATCTCCCCGCCAGTAACGGACTGCCCGGACCACGTTTGGTGATTTGCTCCGGTGGCACTCCTAGTTCGCGGCTCAGGATGCCGATAATTTTCGGAGTGCAAAATCCACCCTGACACCTTCCCATGCCTGAGCGCGTACGCAGCTTAACGCCATCCAGCGTTGTAGCTCCGCGGCGGATCGCATCCCGGATTTCGCCTTCGCTGACATACTCGCAACGGCATACAATTTTGGAATAGGCAGCATCCTGTTGCATCAGTTGCGCCTGTTCCGCAGCACTCAGATCGCGGATCCGCACTACCTTACGAACCGGGATAAAATTGCTCTTCGGCAATAGCCTCAGTCCGGCTTCTTTCAAATGATCACAAATTAGGCGGGCAGCAGCCGGTGCCGCTGTTAATCCCGGTGATTCCATTCCGGCCGCATGAATGAAACGTGGTGATACAGCGGACGGACCGATGATAAAATCATCATGATTACTGGCGGCCCTCAAACCGGCGAAAGATGTGATAAGATCCGAAGCTTTCAGCTCTGGTGCCAATTGACGCACATAATCAAACACTTCACGCCATCCGGTGGCTGTCGTGCTGAAGTCGTCAAAAGAATCTGTGGAGTGGGCGGTCGGACCAAGCATAATATTGCCCTCGACCGTCGGTATGATCAGGATTCCTTTGGAAACCGGGGTCGGAAGCGGGAAGATGGTACGCTTGACAAAGCCCGCCAGCCTGCGATCCAGTAAATACTCTTCACCTTTGCGAGGACGAATGCTTATGGAATCATCACCGATCATGCCGGCCACTTTGCCGGCATGCAAGCCCGCCGCATTGATAATGTATTTCGAGCGCACTGTCACTGTCTTTTGAACTGCCTGGGACGCATAAGCGGCCGAAGCCGTCTGCGCCGCCTGCGTCGCAACTGTCGCAACTTTGGTGGCTTGCACTGTAAAAGCTCCGTCTTCTTCCGTGATGGCTGTCACGGCAGTGCCAAGCATAATTTCGGCACCATTGGCGACGGCGTTTTCCGCCAGGGCGTAGACCAGATCAAATGGAATCACAATACCTCCGCTTGGTATCTCAATGGCACCAGCCAGCTCAGGAGAAAGATGCGGTTCCAGTGTCAATAAATCGTCACGACCGATTAAGCGCACCCCGGTAACACCGTTTTGCCGTCCTTGATCTACCAGGCGCTTGAGTGCCGGTATTTCATCCTCCTGACGTGCCACAACCACAGCCCCGTTATTCTTGTACAAGAAATCCAACTCTTGCGCCATTTGGGGATACAGCCGGTTCCCCTCCACACACAGCCGTGCTTTCAGTGTTCCAGGCCGATCATGAACCCCGGAATGCACAATCCCGCTGTTGGCTTTGGAAGTGCCAAACGCAAGGTCAACTTCTTTTTCAATCAGCATGACCGACACGGCATACTTGCTTAGTTCTCTGGCTATGGCCGTCCCGGTTACTCCGCCGCCAATAATCAGGACATCTGTCTCTTTGTGTGCCATCCAATCATCTCCCAAATAGAAAAAGACCAATTACCACCTTGGCAAGGCGGTGATTGGTCCTCTCATTTCTCCGGACATTATTATTCAATTACATTATATTATACCAAATCATTCATTGATGTCAACGTTTGGCGCTGCGTCCGGGCACGCTGCATGCCGTGCACCACCTGCCGCGACCGCCGCCCGCCGCCTAACTTGCACTATTGCGCCAAAAGATCCGCAATCGCACCCAGGTTGCTTAAGATCAAATCCGGCTGGTATGTTGCGGTCTTCAGATCATCAGTAGTAGTCTCTCCGCTGAGTACTAATACGGACATAATCCCGGCGTTAATGCCTAGTGCTATGTCAGTATACAGCCTGTCGCCAACCATGGCCAGCGTATTGCGCTTTTTGCCATACTTGGCGCAGAAGGCTTCAATCATATGTTCTGCCGGTTTGCCGACCACTACAGGTTTGACCCCTGTGGCCGCGACTACTGCAGCGGTAAGGGCTCCGCAATCTGGAACAGGGCCCTCCGGAGTCGGACAGTTTAAATCAGGATGGGTAGCGATAAAAGGAACACCCTGGCGCACCAGGTTGCAAACTTGCGTCAATCTGGCATAGTCAAAATCCGTATCGAATCCCAAAATCACGGCTTCCGGCTGCACTGCCCAATCCGGATCATAGCCTGCTTCGCGGAAATCCTCTTTTAGGTACTTCGTTCCAGCTACATATAACCTGGCACCGCTGCGAATACCTATGCTCTGAATGTAATAAACGGTCGCTTCACCTGCCGTGAAAACCTGCTGCGGACTAATGCGGACTCCCATGCGGGAAATCTTTTCGGCATAAAAGGCCGCATTTTTCGAAGAGTTATTTGTCACGAAGTAAAAATTCCGGCCTGTCCGCTGCAAAGCTTCAACAAAGCGCAGCGAACCCGGCAATATATGATCTCCTAAATAAAAAGTGCCGTCTAAATCCAGCAGAAATGTCTCAATTTTGCGCAGCCTGTCGATGGCAATGTCGTTATGGGCGTCGTTATGTTTGATACCGGCCATCATCCAAAAACCTCTTTCCATAGGTCGGTTTTGCTCGTTGATACAGCCAGCGCCCCGGCTTTCAGGAGTTCGGCAACTTCATCGCGGTTTTCCACCAGACCACCGGCAATCACTGGTACAGAGCTCTTTTGGCGAATCTGGGCAATAATCTTTGCGACTACTGCTCCAGGCATGACTTCGATGAAATCCGGACGACTTTCATTGGCAATCTTAAGGCCGGTCTGTACCGATAGCGAATCCAGCACAAACAGCCGCTGCACCGTAATAAATCCTAAATGCCGGGCGGTTTGAATCATATTCGGTTTGGTCAGGATTACTCCGTCAGGGCGGCAATCCTCCCACAGAAACTCCAGGGCACCGGCATCTTTTCCAAGGCCAGCTACCATGTCAAGATGAACAAAAGCCTTTTTGCCGACACCCTTGATTTGTTGCACCCGCTGCCGGATATTCATCAGCGAGGCATCCAACAGGAAGACGAATTCCACAGGTGATTTTAGTGCGCTATATAGTCCACTGACATCCCGGACCGCCGCAATGACCGGATTGGCCATAAAATTGCGTTTCATGTCAGCCACGCTCAGCATCCCCTCCCCTATGGATTCCGGGTCGAATCATTGCGCTGGTGCGCTAATTATCGCTAGTCCATATCGCTAGCCCTGGTTACCGCAATCCTGATTATCGCTAGTTCTAGTTATTGATGGCTAGCTCAATCTGCTCCCGGCTATGCGAAAGCTTATCATCAAACTGAATACGATAGAGCTTGCTATATAATCCGCCTTTGCGCAGCAGATCCTGATGTTTGCCGATTTCGGCAATATGCCCGTCGGAAAGGACCAGGATCTGATCCGCTTCGCGAACAGTGGAAAGCCGATGGGCGATAATAATCGTTGTTCTGCCTTTCATCAGTTCGCGTAAGGCAGTCTGAATTTCTGTTTCAGTTTCTGAATCGACCGCTGAAGTCGCTTCATCCAGGATTAGGATTGGCGTATCACGCAAGATCGCTCTGGCAATAGCCAGACGCTGTTTTTGTCCACCGGAAAGTTTCAAACCACGTTCGCCAATCTTGGTATCGAAACCTTCTGGCAGCTGACTGATAAACTCATAAGCCCTGGCCTGCTCTGCAGCCCGCTTCATCGCCTTTTCGTCGGCATGGGGCGCACCATAAAGGATATTATCCGCGATGGTGCCATTAAACAGGAATACATCCTGCAGAACCAGACTGATCTGGCTTCTTAATGATTCCATTGTGACTGTCTTAATATCGACCCCGTCAATCAGGACGCGTCCGGCAGTTGGGTCATAAAAGCGCGGGATCAGGCTGGCGATTGTTGTTTTGCCGACCCCGGTGGGACCCACTAATGCCAGTGAAGAGCCGGGCGCAACTTCGAAACTGACCTTTTCCAGCACCGGGACATCCTTGCGATAGGCAAAAGATACATTGTCAAACTTAATGGAACCTTTTATTTTAGGCAATGGCGTTGCACCAGGCGAATCAGCCACGTCCGGATCTGTGTCGAGAATCTCAAAAACGCGGTCCGCACCAGCCAGTGTGGTCTGGATTTCTTCCACAATGCGGCCTACGGTAGTCACGGGAGTATAGAACATACCCAAATACAGAATGAAAGCTACCAATGTTTCAGCATCCATCGTGCCATTGACCAAAATTTGCCGTGCCCCCAGCCAAACCACCAACAATGTGCCAATCGAGGTCATGAATTCGAAAAGCGGATGATAGAAGGCCGTTTTCTTGAGCGCAGCCAACATGCCGTTGGTATATTTCCATACCGAACCGCCAATTCGTTCGCTTTCGTGCGGTTCTTGGGTAAACAGCTGAATCTCTTTGATACCGGATAGATTATCCTGCACCATCGCGCTCAGCTCGCCAAGCGTCGCCTGCACTCGGCGCAGTGCCGGCCGGATCTTGGTGTTAAAACGATAAATCGCCATAATTAAGAACGGCATTGGAATCAGAGTATATAGCGCCAGTGTTGTATTTAGGGAGAAGACCAAAATGGTCACGCCGATCAGCAGCAGCACATTACTCAACATATCCGGAAGTGCGTGCGCTGTCAAGGTTTCCATATTAGCGGTATCACTGATTATGCGCGACATCAGCTGACCGGTCGGCTTATCCTGAAAAAAGCTCAACGACAGTTTCTGAATATGATCATAGATCTTTTGCCGCATGCGCGCCACCAGGCTCCAACCGCCCACATGACTGTAATAGCGCTGCATAAACTGACAGAATGTTCTGCCCAAGTAAGCAGCGAGCAGCAGCATGCCACTTCGACCTATTGCGGCCAGTGTTTCAGGACCTTGTCCGCCACTAATCAATGATAATATTTGCTTGATAATTAAAGGAATCCATAAATTAAGCGCAGTAATGGCCAATATGGAAACGGTGGCTATGACAAAGTATGGCCAGTCCTGTTTGGTGTACTTCAACAGTCGAATCAAAGACTTCATATACCATTTTCCTCCTCCTGTGGATCTAGCATGCGCTCTTTCTTCCTTCGTCTGATCCGGTCGAGACTCCTGCAAAATTAATGAGGAACCCGAAGGAAATTTTGTGTTCGGCCATGGCAGGATACGCAGGCGTGAATCTACTTTACCCCGCGCACGAGGCAGGGGATCATCTAATAAAACAGAAATAGAAACGAACGAACACGCATTTTTGGAATAAAGGAGTTTTCCTATGATGTCCGTGACGTCAGGAACACCCGGGGCAACCGGGACGCGCGCGCCTATCCCGCGTATTCTGATCGCTGACGATGACCCTGACATCCGCGATTTACTGCAGGTTTATCTCCATTCTGAGCATTTCGAAGTCATTGCCGCCTGCGATGGACTCCAGGCATTAGAGCAATTTAGCGCAAGTCATCCGGATTTAGTGATTCTGGATGTAATGATGCCTGGCATGGACGGCATGGAAGTCTGCCGCCTGATCAGGGGCCTTTCTAATGTCCCCATTGTCTTCCTGACTGGCCGTGATGATGAAGTTGACCAACTTCTCGGATTCGGTTTCGGCGCGGATGATTACATTGTTAAGCCCTTCAGTCCCAGAACACTGGTCGCCCGCGTAAAAGCGCTTTTGCGGCGTGCGTCGGCGTCTGCGCCGGTCGGGGCGACTGCGGCTGCCGGGGCTGTCGGGGCAGCTGCGGCTGCGAGCGCCGGAGCCGCTAGGGCGGCTGCTACAGGCGCAGATGCCTCCATGAATTTTGCTGGATATGATGGTCTTGCGGACCCTGCCGGCCATGCCGGCCATGCAGGTCATTCCGGCCATGCGGGTGATGCCGCTCATTCCATAAACAGGCACGTGGTCCTCAGTTTCGCGGAACTGCAAATTGATATTGATGCTTACCAGGTCACACGTTTTGGAAAGACTGTCGACCTGACGGCCAAAGAGTTCCTGCTGCTCAAATACTTTGCCGAGCATCCCGGAAAAGTCCTTACCAAAAGGCAACTGGTCACAGGTGCCTGGGAAGAAGAATATTTCGGCGACGATGCCGCACTAATGGTGCATCTGAGCCACCTGCGCCAGAAACTCGGCGATAATCCCGATGGATCGCCACTGATTGTCACCATTCGCGGGATTGGCTATAAATTTGTGCCCCCGACCGAAGGAGGTGCCTGATCGATGCCGCGCCGCTCGATACCGCGCCACTCAACCGAATCAGCCGAAACAGTGAAGCGCACTCATCCAGAAAAACATAGGCGTAGCAAAAAACATACCAGTCGCGCCAAACCGGTTAATCTCAGCCGGCGCTATTTTTTCGTGTCAGTGGCAACTGTCATTTTAGCGGCGTTTCTTACTGTTTTCATTTTCCTGGTGGCGGCGCTCCTGTTCTCCACCAGTGAGTTTAAATTCGGTATCTTCAGCCTGCTTTTGATTGCCGCCATGGCCACTGTCACCACCGGCGCATTTGCCAGTTTTTATATGGCACGTTCGCTGAAAAAGCGCCTGACAGTTTTGACAGAAGCTATTAAAGCTATGGCTGAAGGTGACTACCGCACCCGTATTGATAACGCAGCGATTAGGGATGAGATCGGCGCAGTGGCGTCTGCATTTAATGATATGGCTGATCGTCTGGAGGAATCCCGGGCACAGGAGGCTGAACTCGAGCGCCTGAAACGGCAGCTGATCACGAATGTTTCCCATGATCTGCGTGGACCACTAACCTCAATTGAAGGCTACCTCGCTGCCATTGAAGATGGTTTGGCAACTGATCCCCAAAAGGCTAAACAGTACTTATCTGTTATTCGCAATAAAAGCCGGGAACTGACACAGCTGGTGGAGGATTTGCTGCTCTATTCCAGGCTGGAAAGCGGCCAGTATCCTCTGAACCTTTCCAGCGTGCCATGCGGAGAGTGGCTGCGTGAAACGCTGGCCAATTATGAGCCGGATATTTCAGCGGCCGGGCTGAGTATTGAGGCCGAAATTCCAGAGCAGACCCCTCTGATCAAAATCGATGTCCGCAAGATGAATCAGGTGATTGCCAATCTTGTTCAAAATACCATCCGCTACGCCCGCCAGGGTACCTGTTTGCAGGTGCAACTGCAGATTGTCGGCCATGAAGCTGTGCTCACCTTTACAAACGAAGGGGTGCCCATTGATCCGACAGATTTGCCGCATGTTTTCGAACGCTTTTATCGGGGCAAAGCACAGAATGAAGGTATTGGGACCGGACTAGGCCTGGCAATTGCGGCGGAAATAGTCCGGGCGCATGGCGGAGATGCCAGTGCCGCAAACCTGCCGGGCGGCAAGGTGGCCTTTACATTTAAGCTGCCGATGATCCGATGAGCGATGATTAATCTTTGATATAAGCAATCTTTAGAAAATCTTTAGGTTAGCCTAAACCTCCCTTAAACTATGCCTGCTAAGATTGGATTGAACGCCAAGTTAGCGTAATAGTCTGAGGGAGGTTTTTTAATGCCCGAATATGTCCTGCAAGTAGAAAAGCTCTGTATGTCTTATGACCGCCAGCGAGTGCTGCACGATTTGTCCTTGAAAGTCGAACGGGGGTGTATTTACGGTTTTCTGGGCCGCAATGGGGCTGGCAAGAGTACGGCGATCCGTAATATTCTGGGGCTGCTTAAGCCGCAGTCCGGCCATATCAGGCTTTTCGGTATGGATACGGCAACCCGCGGCGGCAGGATGCAGTTGCGTAGCGTCGGTTCTCTGGTTGAGACTCCCGGTTTTTATGATCATTTATCCGGTTATGACAATTTGGCTATCGCATGTATGGCCCGCAACTTGCCGGCGAGGTGCATTACAGAATCATTACACCTGACCAACATGAGCCAGGCCAGCTCCAAACCCGTCGGCCGCTACTCGATGGGGATGCGGCAACGTCTGGGGATTTCCTGGGCTTTGCTTGGCAATCCGCAGCTATTGATCCTGGACGAGCCAATTAACGGACTGGATCCAGCCGGAGTGCACGAAGTACGGGCCTTGCTGCGGCATCTGCGCGATGAACGCGGCGTGACAGTGTTCCTGTCCAGCCATATACTTTCAGAAATCCAACAAGTTACTGATCGCATCGGGATTATTCATAATGGCCGCCTGGTGGCTGAACACGATACTGCCGGCCACCCGGCTCAGGAACTGGAAGATTACTTTCTGCGCTTAACGGAGGGGAATGAAATTGCTTAAAGCATTGCGGATTGAGATTTTTAAGATGCGCCGCGACAAAATATTCTGGCTGGCCATTGCAGGACTACTTGGCTCCGCCTTGATGATACTGGTCATGTTCCTGTTCAGCAGGAATGATTTGATCGAGCGCAATTTATGGAATATGGACTGGTTTGTTGACCAGACTCTGCAAATGGAAGCGCTGCTGCTGGGCCCCATGATGATTGCCATTATCGGCGCATATCTTGTCAACCTCGAATACCGGCAAAAGATGATGAAAAGCCTGCTGCCCCTGCCCATGTCCAATGCTGCCATTTTTGCCGGCAAGAATATCTGGGGTATGATCGCATTGACGATTGGAATGCTTGTTGCCGGAATTGCTACGATTTTGGTTCCGATGGCTCTTGGCATCGGTCCGGCTGCGGGTTCTTCCCTGGCTGACATGATCCGGCTTACGGCGATTTCCAAGGTCGTGTTATTGGCCTCCTTCTGGCCGTGTCTGGCATTTGCTCTGACGATCAGTTTGATCAGCAAGAACTTCGTGGTACCGCTGGCTGCGGCTTTGGTGGCACAGGTCGGTGGATTGCTGGCTTTGCAGGGAGGCAAGGGACACCTGGCGTGGCCAGGCATCCCCCTGATGATTTACAACACGGTGCGTAAGGGTGGCGGATCCTTTGAACCACTGCTTAACTCGGCCTTATTTGCGGTAGGATTTATTATCATCGGCATTTTGTGGGCGGCCTTGACGAAGAAGCCCGAATGATTCTGGGCGAAATTGAGGAAAGCGCGTCGCCTGCCTGTTGCGACCTGCCTGTTGCCGCCTGCCTGTTGCGACCTGCCTGTTGCCGCCTGCCTGTTGCGACCGCCTTCCCTTTTTCATTCTGATAAGAGTCGCTTTTCTCCCTGCAGTTCTACAATCGGGGCGATATTCTGGGTTACCTCCAGGGTGCCCAGATATTGCCCGCTAGCGTCCCGCACTGCGAAATATCTTATGTAGGCGAAAACGCCACCCATATGGAGCCAGAAGTCTTCGTGGTCCTTACGGCCGGACTTGAAATCCTCCAGGATTTTTTCGACAACATGCACACTGGCTGGCGGATGGCAGTTCTGAACTTTCCGCCCGATGACAGTCTTAGTACGCGCGAAAATACGTTCCTTACCCATTGAGAAATAGCGTACGGTGTCATCCTGATCGATAAAAGTGACATCAATCGGCAGATGATTCAGTAGTGCAGTAATCTGCCCGGCAGTCAGTACTCCCGACTGCAGATCCACCTGGTCGGCCGCCAGTCCTGCGGGTGCACCCACCATGGCGGCGCCAGCACCACCGGCAGCTGCTGCCGGTCCCTGCGTGCCGTCAGTGCTCGGCAAATGCCATTTTGCTTGCGGAGTATAGAGACAATAGCCGATCGCATCACTTTCAGTGGCTATTGTTAGCCATTCGTTTTCTGCAACGGCATCGGCAGCCATTGGGAAGAGAATGCTTTCCTCTTTAAAAATCATTTCAGTTATTTTGTCAGCCAGTTTTTCCAGCGCCGCAACTGCTTCATTTTCATGTCCGTTTAATTCTGGACCGGCAAGCAAAGTCCGCAGCCTTTTAATTTCGGCCCTGATTTCATCGTCCACTCCCCACATCACCTTGGGCGGTGCGGTAATACCAGCCTTCTCAAGGTATGGGAAGAGCAAATTTTCTTTGCGGCTGTAGTGCTTATCTATTTCCCACAGGGAGTTAACGGCCTCCAGTAAGCCGGCGGCATTTTGCGGAGCATGATCATTTTTAAAGCGTTCCAAATCTGGTTTTAGCCGATTGTTGATCAGGTTTTCAATCGCCCGGTTTTCCGCTTTGAATACTTGAATCGGATGCCCGGGTATCTCCCCGGGATCCTCGGATCGATGGATTTCCGCGATTGATCCTTTGAATACGGCGGCATGAACATCGCAAAGCCGCTGCACTTCTTCGACCGGCATTCCCTCCATGATTAAGCTCTGTTCCATTTCAGAGATCTCATTTGCCGAAACACCTTCAATCAACTTGGCGAACCGCTCTCGCACTTCATCAGGACTTTTGCCTTGATGCAGTTCCATGATCAGTTCTTTAAGGACTTTCTTGCGGTGCTCACGATTTCTGATTAGTTCACTCACATTGATTCCTCCCCCAAGTGATTCTTCGCACTTATGACAATACCTATACTTCCGCATATTTATTAAAAAGGCGGGACCGCTTGTCAGCTCAAATTGCTGGAGTCAGTCCCGCCGTGGTGCTTGTTACTCTTATGCGTTTATGCGATTAAACTTTGCAATAGCGGCGTTGTGCCCGCCGCGTCGCTGGCAACGCTGCTATCATCTTACCATTGAACATATTAACTATTATCTTGCCATTAATCTTAACCGAGGATTGCTTTCAAATCCTGTTCGGCAGTGGTAATCGGCATAATGTTGAATTTTTCCTGCAGAATGGCAACGACATTGGGCGTGAGAAATGCTGGCAGACTCGGTCCCAGTCTGATGTTTTTAACACCCAGGGACAGCAGTGACAAGAGCACGCCGACTGCTTTTTGCTCATACCAGGATAGGATCAGCGACAGCGGCAGGCCGTTAACGTCCGTATTAAAGGCATCCGCCAGCGCCAACGCGATCTTTACTGCCGAATAAGAGTCATTGCACTGTCCGACATCCAAGAGTCTGGGAATACCGCCGATATCTCCGAAGTCCAGTTTATTGAAGCGGTATTTGCCGCAGGCCAGTGTCAGGATTACGCAATCTTGCGGTACCTTTTGGGCCAGTTCGGTATAGTAGTTGCGTCCGGACTTGGCTCCGTCACAGCCGCCGATCAGGAAGAAGTGGCGAATCTTGCCGGCTTTAACGGCCTCGATTACTTTGTCGGCGACTCCGAGTACCGCATTGCGGCCGAACCCGACCATAATCTTCTTTTCGGGCTCATCATGCTCAAATCCTTTTTCATTCAGTGCAGCCTCAATGACCTCGGCAAACTGGCCGTTCGGAACGTGTTTGACGCCTGGCCAAGCCACGAGACCGGTGGTGAAGATTCGATGTTTGTATGAGTCGGCCGGTTTCTGGATGCAGTTAGTGGTCATCAGGATCGCGCCCGGGAATTCATCGAATTCTTTGCGCTGATCCTGCCAGGCACCGCCATAGTTGCCGACCAGATGCGGATATTTTTTCAGTTCCGGATAACCGTGTGCCGGTAGCATCTCACCGTGAGTATAGATATTAATGCCTTTGCCTTCGGTTTGTTTGAGCAGCGCGTCCAGATCCTCCAGATCGTGACCGGAGACCAGAATGGCCTTGCCTTTGACCGGTGTAACCCGTACTTCAGTGGGGACCGGATGACCGAAGCGCCCGGTGTTGCCTTTATCAAGCAACTCCATGGCTTTAATATTAACTTCACCGACTTTTAACGCCATGCCCAGATACTTATTGAGGTCGGTCTCCGTACCGGCCAGAAAATCCAATGCTTCAAAGACAAAGGCGTAAATGGAGTCATCTTCTTCACCGAGTACATGCGCATGATCAGTATAGGCCGCCATACCCTTTAGTCCGTACATGATCAGCTCCTGCAATCCAGAAACATCGGGGCCGAGAGCTTCAGCGCGCAAATTGATGGACGCGATACGTCCCTGTTCCAGAAGCCCATTCAAATCGGCAGCCGGCTTCCAAAGTGCCGGACCATCCAGCTTCTCCGGGGTGACACCCTTATTACGGCAAGCCTCCTGATATAGTGCGGCGGCTTTTTCTTTGATTTCATAGGCCTGATTAAGCAATTTCTGGAGGCGTTCCGGATCAAAGTTTACGTTTGTAACGGTTGTGAACAGCGCATCGATCACAAACCTGCCAATTGCGCGATCTTGTTTGCCAAGTTGACCGGCGCGATAGGCATACATGGAGATCCCTTTCGCGGCATACAAAAGTAAGTCTTGCAGTACAGCTGTTTGCTCATCTTTGCCGCAGACTCCTGCGATGGTACAACCGGTTCCTTTAGCCGTTTGCTCGCACTGGAAACAGAACATACCCAATGACGTTACCCCCTTATTTTATCTTATTTTATATTCTTTCTCTATTTTCCCAACTCGATGGCACTCATGCCTATCTTATTATTATTCGTTTTGTCGCTCGCGTTGATGCTCGCGTTGTCAATCTTGTTGTCGATCACGTTGATGCTCGCGCAATCGCTCTTGCTCAACAAAACCAGCCAAAGTCTGACTTCCCAAAAATTCGTCCAGGCGCCCTTGCAGTTCTCCCAAAATCCCGCCAAACAAGCAGTGCTTGAAAGGACACTTGCTCCGCAGCATTGGACAGTCCATCTTTCCCTTATTGTTATCAAAGGCCTGGTAGATATGAAGCAATGTTATTTGCTCCGGAGGCCTGGCTAAGATGAACCCTCCTTTGGGGCCGCGTCCCGAGTGCGCTAATCCTTCACGTGCCAATTGTTGCATTACTTTTGAAAGGTGCGCCTCGGAGGCTCCTATGCTAGAGGCGATCTCTTTAATATTCGCGGTGCGATTATTGTTTGCAGCTATGTAAGCCATACCATGCAATGCCAGAGATATGTTTTCCGGCACATGGATAATCCCCGACGTTTAAATCACCCCTTTCTAATTAGGTATTTTAATACCTAAATATTTATTTGTCAAGTACCTAGCTGGATTCCCATATCCCATATTTCGCTTGCCAGCGCTTGCGTTGCAGGATTTATCGCGGCGGTACGGAATTGAATGAACTAGGAATAGGCGCAGAATTCGAATATGGGCGTCCGGTACAGCGTTTTGTGTAGCGATTAAACTAAGCAATGTCGCAAGGCGATCTCGGAGTTAATCAATATTCAATTCCACCTATATTCCCGCTTTTAATATGCACTTGGGGGCTAGATCATGAGAATCATCTCAGATTATTTTTCCTCTTTCCGTTCTTTTACCCGGAATGCCAAGCTTTATCTGTTAGCCGCCTTAATCGCCGGTATTGCCAATAGTATGTTCTCGGTAGTATATAACCTTTATCTTAAGGAACTTGGATTTGGCCCCGAGTTTCCCGGCCTGATTACCAGCCTTACTAATCTGGCCGCCGTTTTTCTGGCGCTTCCTGCCGGGCGGTTTTGTGATCTGACCGGCTCACGGCGTTTGATGATTATTGGGTTTGCTCTGGCAATACCATTTTCATTGGGACGCGCTCTGGCAATCAGCCGTTCTGGTCTGTTATTCAACAATTTCATGGTTGGTTGTGCATCCACTATCACTCAGGTGACCATTTACCCCTTTCTGACGCAATCCAGTACTCCGAACGAAAGGACACACCTCTTCAGCATCTCTTCGGCAATGGGGGTTGCTGCCGGAGTTATTGGCAGCTATCTGGGGGGAGCACTCCCTTCCCTGATGGCGTCCTTGTTCGGTTGGGCTGCGGAAAGCGCCCAATCTTACCGCCTGACCTTTGTTGTGGCTGCCATTTTATTAGCTTTCTCGATCATTCCGATATTATTGATCAGAGAAAGCCAAAAGCGTCAGGGCAGCACATGTCAGTGCGAGCCGGAACACGATCCCGGCGTCGAATCATTGCCGGAGAAGAGATGGCCTGAGCAAGCGCCACAATGGACACAGAAGGTTAAGGCTATTTTTTCAAGGAAGGCGCAGGCCCCCGCCCCCATACCAAAGCAAGCACTCAATGCCATTTCGTGGTTTGGTCTCAGCCAGTTCCTAATCGGCCTTGGCGCCGGGCTTTTCGTTTCATTTATGAACCTCTTTATGAGTGATGTTCTTAAGCTGTCTGCAGCTGAAATTGGAATGTGGATGGCTGTTTCTGCGCTTACACAGGCACTCGGCATTTTGGCGGCGCCACGCATTGCTCAGTTATTTGGCAAGGTGCGGACCATTATTGGCTGTCAATGCCTGTCGATTCCATTCCTTTTGATTCTGGCCTTTTTACCGCTTCCGGGTTTGGCCATTTTTGCATTTTTGATGCGTACCATGCTAATGAACATGAATAACGGGATATTCAATGTGCTCGCTATGGAAACGGTGGGCGAAAATGGGCGCGGTCTGATGAGCGGTGTGCTTTCGATGGTGTTTTCCTTGGGATGGGTCATCGGACCTTATGTCGGTGGAAATGTCATTGAAAACTATGGTTATACGCCAGTATTTGTGGCAGGCGCACTGCTTTACATTATTGCCACATCGCTATTCTGGCTGCGCTTCCGGAATCTAGAGAAAAGCGCTGAATCCAATCAAGACGCGGTCATTTCTGCCTAGGCGCAGCGCAAAGCCGCAAAAGACTAAAGTATAAGTGGAAAACCGATGGGGACAGAACTTAAGTCTGTCCCCAATTAGATCATTTTGACCAGATTGGGGACAGTCCCCGATGGGGTCATTTTGCTCCGGTTGGGGACTGTCCCCAATCTGGTCAAAATGACCCAAACAAACCTGTCCCCAACGGATCGCCCGGCGTATCGCTATCCGCCGAGGGTTACATCCTGACTTTGATACCAGTGCAGGGCATCGTAAAGGTGACTGGGTGCGAAATCCGGCCAGTATTCATCTACAACGTAGAAGTCAGCGTAGATGGATTGCACCGGCAGAAATCCTGATAGCCGACGTCTGCCACCCCAGCGGATTATTAGATCCACCCGGGAAATATCGGCGGAGGCAATATTTTCTAACAGTTTTCCTTCGTCTCTGTCACTGGCTTGCCGGCGCTTCGCATAATC
>JBMNNY010000207.1:0-3316 GCA_050942765.1 Bacillota bacterium
AACGTTATCCAAGACAACAATTTATAATACATTGAAGTTACTGGTAGAGGCCAATTTGGTAAAACAGGTCAAAACCGACGAAAGTGAAGCCAGATACGATATTATCGTCAAGACTCATGGTCATATTAAATGTGAATCTTGCGGAGAGGTGTTTAACTTTAATATAGACCTGGATGCAACACTTCCGACCGATCTGAAAAACTACCGCATTCTTGATAAGAGTATTTATTTCAGGGGCGTTTGCCCAAAGTGTCTTGTAAATGAACGCGCTGGTCATGAGAGCAATGATTATGAGCACAATGATTATGAGCGTGCAGGTGATGAACTCACAAGCCGTGAGCGCACCGGAACATGAACGTATAAGCACTTGAGCATGAAACGTGTCGCCTAGATACTAAAGATTCCCACAAAGATACCCGCCCTCACAAAGGACGGGCTTTTTTTTCAGGTATTCTTTAACTTTGACAAAAGCCCTGGAAGAACATAATATTTTGTTAGGCTTTCATTGCTGATCGTGATCGTCAGGAGCAACAAAGGCGAAAGGGAATGGATTAAAATGAGAATAGCCATTTGCGATGACGAATATGCACAACGCCAGCTCTTACAGAAGCTGGTTTATTCTTGGGCGCAGGGTGAAGCGCCAGACGGTAGTGGCGAACGTGGTGCCGGCGCCGGTGCAAGCGCCAGAGCCAGCGCAGGCGCCAGTGCCGGTACAAGGGCTGACGCAATGGCTGACGCAAGCGCAAGCACCAGCGCAGGTGTCGGGTTTCCTGTTGCCGTTAGTACCTTTGACAGCGCTGAGGCATTCCTCTTTGCATTTGCCGAGGATCAAAGTTTTGACATCCTGCTGCTTGATATCCAAATGCCAGCCATGGACGGAGTGGCGCTGGCCAAAGAAATCCGCAAAGAAAATGATATCCTGCAAATCATCTTCATTACAGGTTATTCCGATTATATTGCCGAAGGCTATGATGTTTCGGCACTGCATTATTTGATGAAGCCGGTGGACGAGCATAAGCTGTTTGTGGTCCTTGACAGAGCAGCCGCCCGGGTGAAAGCGCTGGGTGCTTCCTCCAGACGCACAATTTTGTTTCCGAAAAGCGGCGGTAATGTGCGCATACCGGCTGAAGATATTCTTTACGCGGAAGCGTTTTCACACTATATAACCATTTATACCAAAGATATGCAGCAAGATTTTAACATGCGCCTTTCCGACATGGAGGAATTGCTGGGGGCAGGTTTTTTCCGTTGTCATCGATCGTATATTGTCGGGATGAAGCATGTCCGGAGGGTTACGCGTACCGCCATGGTACTCGACAACGGTATGGAAATACCGCTGTCGCGCAGATTGTATGATGCTGCTAATCAGGAGTTTATCCGCAGCTGCCAGGAATTCTGATAGTGGCATAATTGACGGCATTGGCGGCGCTTTAGGTTGGCTGGGAGGTGTGTTGCTTGTCAGGCTGGTCATGGTTAATTGTCAGTGCGGCGGCGCTCGCAGTATTGGCCTTTCTTCTGATTATGGGACTCGCGATACGCGCCTTTGTGCAGCGCCTGATCAGCCGCCGCATTGCTTCCTGGCAAAATGATCTCGTCGCCAAGCACTGTGAGGAAGTTCAGAACATCTATCGTGAAATGCGCGGGTGGCGGCATGATTTTCATAACCATATCCAGACCATGAAGGCATATCGCAAACTAGGGGAGGACGCCAAACTCGATGAGTATCTCACAGCACTGGATGCTGATTTGTCTGAGGTAGATACACTGATCAAATCCGGTAATGTGAAAGTGGATGCCATTCTCAACTCCAAGCTTTCTCTGGCCAAGGAACGCCAGATTAATGTCAGCGCCAAGGCAACCGTGCCATCTGAATTGTCGGTGTCAGAAATTGATTTGTGTGTGATTTTAGGCAATTTGCTCGACAATGCCATTGAGGCGGCTTTGAGGATCGAAAACGAAGCTGATCGCCTGATTAGGGTTTACATAGATATCAAGCGTGATCAGCTCTATATTTCGGTGACCAATACCTGCGGTGGGAAGGTAATCAAACAGAACGGGACTTATCTAAGTGTCAAAAGGAGCAACAGCCACGGGTTTGGCCTGATGAGAGTAGATCGGCTTGTTGACAAATATGACGGGTATATCAAACGCCGGGATGAAGAAGGTGCATTCACGACCGAAGTTATGCTCCCGGTTTGAAGCGTCCCCGCGCCCTGCGGCCTCGCCTTGTCTTCCCTGTCTGCAACTCACGCATAAAATCGTACCATTCACGCAAGGATCCTCAGTTTTTCATTCGATGATGTTATACTCCTGAGTGTAGGAGGGAGTCTGTATGGAAAAGGTGAACTCAGGTGTCCCAAGATATTCACTGGGATCCAATATTCTTTTTTCATTACATTCCTATTGGAAACACAAAAAATCAACCCTCATTTTCTGTGCCATTGGCATTGTCGTAGGGGTGCTGTTGCCGTTCACCGGAATCTTGTTGCCCAAAATTGTCATTGACCTGCTGACTGCAGGTACGACGCCCGGGCATTTTGCCATCGTAATTGGCGGTGTGGCCGTGTTGCTCATTATTCTGAATTGCCTTAAAGGATATACCGACGAAATAGTCAACCACTCCGTTGGTACTATTGCGTCCTTTAACAGTGTCACACAAAAGAGTAACAAGTATTTAGACATGGATTACGAGCTAATGGAGTATCCCGAGTTCCAGGAGATTGATGATAAGGCGGAGCGTGCGGCGGAATCCAATCATACTCCGGCGCATAATGTACCGCGTACAATCGTTAGGCTCGCAGTCAATGTCTTTGGTTTTATCCTCTATGGTAGCGTTATTATTGCGGTTCATCCGGCGATCACTATCTTCTTGATCATATCGGCCATAATCAACTGGCTGAGTTTGGCGGCAGCCCGTAAATATGAAGCAGCAAGCGAAGAGGAACTTTCGGCGCTTATAAAAAAGACATCATATTTGCACAGAAGCTTGAAGCAGCCAGCGGGGGCCAAGGATATTCGCTTATATGCGATGGCACAATGGATGCAGAAAATGTTTTTTCAGGAGCTCGGCAAGAGAGAACGGGTAGAAGACCGAATCGCGGCGCGCTATATGTGGTCACAACTCATTGAAGGCTTGCTGATACTCATCCGTGATGGTGCGGCCTATGCCTTTCTGATTTATCTGCTGTTACAAGGTCACATTACGCTCGGCGATTTTGTCTTTGTCTTTGCAGCAATCGGGGCATTCGCCAGCTGGGTTTCAGGGATTATCCTGCAGACGAGCGAGCTGTTGCGCGCGTCAGATCAAATCACACAC
>JBMNNY010000024.1:0-18456 GCA_050942765.1 Bacillota bacterium
CGGCATTGATCTGATGGTTAAAGTTTAATATAGCGGTAACAGCGTAGCCTCCCCAGCTATGACCATATAGCATTATTGGCAAGTCTTTTAGTGCATCATTGCTGGCCACATACTCCAAAGCGGCGTTCAGGTCGATAACAGACTGAGGTAGTCCGCGCGTATTTTTGCCTTCACTGGCATGGCTGCCGGTGCAATCATAGGAAAATACGCGCCAGCCCTGTTTGACAAAATACATTGCTTCGGACAGATAACTCTCAGCGCCGCCACCTAATCCATGAGCAATCACAACCAACCCTTTGTTGTTTTTCGCGCCAAAGATGTATCCGGCCAGTGTGTTGGAACCGGAGGAGAACTTAACTTTAGTAATGTCCACTTTATTAGTCACATCGTCAAACCGAATATAACCCGAGTAATCTGGACGATCATGCCTGGGGAAGAATTTGTCATGCATATTTTTTACAAGGAAGAATGCCACGACTGAAAAAAATAACACAAATACCGCGATCCACAAGAGTATTTTTAAAGCACTCCTTTCTTTTTGAGTGACACTTGTTGTTTCCAATGCATTTTCCTTCTTTCTTGGCGTTACTCGGCCTAAATGATTTGACATTTGCCTTGCCCAATTTAAATATTTATAATAGTATAGTGTTAGTATTTGGCTTCTCCGGCAAAGATTTGACAGCCGCAGATTTTCGGCATAATCTGAGAAAGGAGGGTCATCTGTGTAAGCTTTCCAAATGCACCCTTGTCAGTTGGACTGAAAATGAAAGTTCTGTCTCCATAAAGTATCGCATGTCCAACCTGGGCAATAAGGACATCCTCACTTACACTGTCCACTTCGTGATCGAAACCACCGATGGCAAACTGACCGCCAGTCCGGAATTTAACGAAGTAATCGGCGAAGGTTCTGTAATCACGCGGACTTACATCTACACCAAGCCTTATGCTATGGATGTTACTAATGTCAGTATATCACACCATACGGCCACCTGGTCCCCATAAAAGTGATCCACCAAACAAACTGGACTGCCATTGGTCTAGGCGAATCGGTTCAGGCGAATGAGCGTATCCCTGTTGGGATACGCTTTTTGGAAGGAGCAAAAATAATGAAGAGAGTGTCGCTTTTAATTTTGGCCATAATTCTAGTTGCAGCCGCTATTTTCTTCATTTATCGATTTCAACAGCGGCCACCGGCTGATCAAAGCGGTTCAGCTGATCAAAGCAATACCGGCCAAAGTAATCAAGCGGGCAAAAACAAAGCCAACGTAACTATAGTAAAAGCCGCACTGACTTCTGGCGAAGAGCGGCTAATAATTCTTGAAAAAACAGTTGATCTTGACAATGATGGCGCTTTGGAAAAGATCATCCTGGATGCCATTAAGGAAGACTATGGCCTGGGACCAGGGGTATATAACCGCTTGCGCATTTACGAGCAAAATGGCCGTGCTGATGAATTGGTATTTGATTCAGAACAAGCGGGTATCACTGATTTTTACGGCGAATACTTTGATAATTCCGAGCTCCTGATCATCAATGATTATGATTTAAACGGGTTCCCAGAGATCTATATGATTGAATGGGCATTTGGCAGCTCCCCCAGCCGTCTGGCGATTCTTGAGAAAAACGAACGACGGGTTGAAATGTTATATTTGGATAATATGCAGGATTTTGCCTATGCGGATCTGGACGACGATGGTGTCATGGAGCTACATGGCATGACTCAATTTGGCGGACAGGTGAGGTTTAATGCCCCTCAGTATACTGCCTATAAACGTAAAGGTAATACCTTCATTCCTTCATATAATTGCACCAGAATACTGATTACTCAAAAGCTCGACGCGGCTGTCGAATCATTTATGAGCAATCCTGACTACGGATCGGCTGATTACGTAATCGCGATGTTTGTTTTGGCAGGCGATAAAGAAGCCCTAAGGGATTTCCTGATCGTCAACGGCCCCACCTTGGCCAGCATAGGGTTTTTTGAGGCCGAAGAACTCCTTAATGTCGATCTGATTATTGAACAAGCCAGTGAGATGTTTGAAGCTAAGGCTAAGTGGCTTGAAGGGCTGAAGTAGTAAATAGGCGTTGGTCAATAAGAAGAGAAAAACGGGTTCGGAGAAATCTCCGAACCCGTGTAATTTCTGGTGGGTCATCGGCTATTCGAACGCCGGACACCCTGATTAAAAGTCAGGTGCTCTGCCAACTGAGCTAATGACCCGTAAATATTTGGCTGGGGCGGCTGGACTCGAACCAACGCATGCGGGAGTCAAAGTCCCGTGCCTTACCGACTTGGCTACGCCCCAGCAAAAATCTTCGCATGGAATTACCGGGAATATTGCCGGGGTCTGCGAGTTAGGCTGCGGTATCCCGAAATCCCGGAGTAACATGTTGGGGTGAGAGATGGGACTCGAACCCACGGCCTCCAGGGCCACAACCTGGCGCTCTAACCAACTGAGCTACTCCCACCATAAAAGTCTGGCGCGCCTGGCAGGAATCGAACCTGCGGCCGACGGATTAGAAGTCCGTTGCTCTATCCCCTGAGCTACAGGCGCAAATCCTATCCATTGCGACCGGCTCACCGGTTCCGCTTTGCTATTATACTACAACTCCTGCCACACGTCAAATATGAGTTCTTAGGAAGTCGCACAAATATCTGCCAGACGCCAAATTCGCCTAAATCTGCAAGTACCGTGCAAATGCATTAGCTGCATTTCGCAGTGCCTTGCATTAAAAACCGGCGGCATAGTTCCGCCGGATTAATTCTGGAGCGGGAAACGGGACTCGAACCCGCGACATTCAGCTTGGAAGGCTGACGCTCTACCACCTGAGCTATTCCCGCACAAATATCAAAGGCCTTAGGCCAAACATCGGCCTGTTATTATTGCCAAAGATCCAGCATAGGTCGCACAATTAAGAATACCACAACAGCGTATCTGTGTCAACCGGCAACCCATTCCAAAATGGCAGCTTGCCTCTTGGTCAATATGTCAATTTTTCCTAACATTGTCAATCTAATATGTTTTGGACATATTACATTATTAGTTTTCTGGAAGGACAAAAATTGTCTTTAAACGAATAAATTAAATAACCACGAGGGTTTAAGCGCATCTGGTAGACAATAAAATTGATCGGAGAAATTAACTATTGAAAGGAGCGACTTAGTTGCACGAGAATCTCAAGAAAGCTATCGTCAGTTGTTGCGAAGACATCGTAAACACGTATGAAACTCATGAGTATCTACCTACATATCTTCAAGTCTTGCTTTGCGGAGACCCGAGCTTTACGTTCCGTGATCAGTTGCTTTATTTCAAGTACCGCCCAGGACTGCGGAAAAAATTGATAGTCTCTTTTCTAATCAGGCCGTTTTTCTTATGGCAGCGTTTAACCGATCGTAACCTTTCCAGAAAGCTAAAGCTTACTAGCCCGATGTGCTCCTCGTTCCATACCTTTTTCAATGACATTTTTATTCTGGAGGCATTGCTGACGATCCTGTCCGATATGCCCGATCTGGTCAGCGATGATTTGTACAATCGCATCTACCGCACCAGTGCTTCCATTCTGCAAAAAATGATTGGAAACCTGGAAACCTTCCATACTGATGCTGGCGATGTCGAAATCATTAACTTCTTCCCTCCCAATGATCTGCGCATGGATCCATCATCGCTCTTCTATCGCCAGGTGAGTTCATGGAAGATTGACCCCGATACCGACTGTACCTATGGTAATTTGGTAGCCTTCGATTATTTCCTGAAATTAACCGAGGCCAATCCGGGCGGACGCATCAAGGAAATACCATATGAACTGGTTGAACGCATTAAAGGGGTGGTAAATAACCCGGCATTCCTTGACTTAATTTTGGAGTTTCAGGCATTACCGGGGTCACGCCATAAAGCGCGCATTACCATCAATGGTCTGGATCCTGAAAATGGCGGTATTATGACCTGGATTGGCACGCGTGAAAATGATGTCGATCCTACTGTCAACATTAACGTGTTAACTTCTGTTCTCAGAAACCGGACGCGCTGGAATCTCTTTGAGCGCCAGGATTTCCTGAAATCTCTGCAACATACTCTAAACATGCTGGTTGGCTTGGTGCGCACCGGTATGCATGAAAAAGATCGTACCTTTTTGTATTATTTGCCGATCGTATTCTGCGTGAAATTCGCCCGCTTCTATCATGAGTATGATCAGTTAAGCGCTGCAGAGAAGAAAGCCTTTGATCCCAATGGACTAGTCGACGAAATGCGGGACCAAATTGAAAAGACGCTTCTCAAGTATGCTGCTTCGAAGCGCCTGAGCAAACTGGACTATGTCTACATTGCGGGAGCCTTAATGGAAATCAACTATCATGGTGATGCTCTGGCCAGTTTAATCGCGCATATGGGACCTGAGCCGCATATTGGCAAGCGGGATAAGCTGACTCACCAATATCAGTCCTATGAGTTCTTTAAAGGCAAGCCACCCTTTAAGTTCATCTATGGTTCTGAGGTTACATCTGCCGGCTTCGCCCTGCGCACTATGATTCGCATGGCGGAAAGCATCAAAGCAGGAACCCTCTGTTCAGAAGCAGTGGCGGCCTGTTCAGAGCTGTAAGAGTCGCGCATCCTCCTGCCCGTGACGCAAATTATGTTATGCAATTCAATATTTTTAAAAAGGCAAGAGAGGTCATTTTTGACCTCTCTTTTGTTAAGCCGCCAATGGAAAGTCAATCATACATCATATAGATACGCCCTTTTTCAGCACGCGGTAAATATTCTGATACATCTTACCCCATTGGCTAATCCATAGGCTTGGCCGCTTGGCGCATTAGGTGTTCCAAAGTCAGGAAAACATACAGCCTGAAAAAGGAAAGCGGTGCAGTCTTTCGGCTGCACCGCTTTCCTTTGGTAAATACTTCGTTATGGGCCCTCGCCCTCGGGCCCTCGCCATCGCCATTGTGCCGGGAATCTTTATTCTTCACGCCAAATTTGTTATGCGCTTTTGCCAGCCTTACGGCCTTTTGCTTTTGAGTCGCCAATCTCTTCAAACTCAGGATCGTTATAGATTTTTGATGTTTGAATGCTCTGGCTCAGAGCCTCCGAAATCTTGGTCAGTTCCATTGCTGAGCGGGTGACATACTCAACCGAAGCGGCGGTCTCTTCAGTAACGCCAGCCACCATGTTAGCTCCGGCCGCGTTCTTTTCTGCCACATTAGCCAATTCTTCCGAAGAACGCTGGATGTTAGCCAGAGAAGAGAACTGACTCTGAATCGATTCATTAATGGAACCCAGAGTGTCACTGGCTGCTTTGGCCTTTACAAGCAAGTCTTCGAAAATACCTGCCAGGCCACTGCCCAGTTCCGCCCCCCTGCTCGCTTCCTCATGGGAGGATGCAAAGACAGCAATAGTCGCATCGATTTTTTCTTTGATCTTGAACAATGACCCCGTAATTTTCCCAAGCATCTCATGGGAGTTGCGGGACATTTTGCTGATTTCATTGGCAATTACGGAGAATCCCTGTCCGTTACTGCCAGTACGAGAAGCCTCAATAGTGGCATTCAGTGCAAACATGTTAATCTGTTTGGCGATTTCATCCAAAGCCTTATTCGAAGACTCAATTTGCCCTGAATAAGCTGCCAGTTCCTGAACTGTGGTTTCCGCCTGAGTAATGGCATTGGCGACCTTATTCATCACATCAATGATCGTGCGGACAGCTTCGGTTCCACGTGTTGCCGCCTTCCGCATCTCAGCCGCAACTTCCTGTGAACTTTGTGCAGAACTGGCAACTTCCTGCGAAACAACTGCATAGCTGGCAATAATCTCAGCTGTCTGCCGCGCATGCGCTCCTGTTAGCTCTGCGCCTTTCGCCATTTCGGAGGTGGTGTTGGAAATTTCCTCAATGGCTGCACTTGTTTCTTCAGCATTCGCCAGCAATTCTTCACCGGCTGCTGCTAAGTTACTTGACGTATCAGCAATTTGACCTACCAGATTCCGCAAATATTCATTGACGGAAAGAAGCCGGCCTTGCTGTACGGCAATTTTCCTGACCAAATTGCGTGCCAGCCGGATAAAGCAATATACCCCGGCAACTGCCAGCGAAAAAGCAATGAATCGTGCAGTAAACACGCCTACAGTGGAAACGGTCGGTATTAACTGCGGATGCGCAATTACCAAAAATACGTTTCCCGCTATGCATAATACTGCTGAAAATATGGCTAATGCGGGATCCAAGTAGAGAGCTGTAACAACTACTGCATAATAGTAAAATGCAAAAGATTCATTTAACTGTGGCAGCAAATAACATAATATAGTAACAAAAAGCACTGAAGAGGCAACTAAAATATACTTCAACTCATGCGATAGTATCTTGCGTCTCAAGAAAAATGTGGGTAATCCGAATAAAATAATCCCGGCCAACGCCGCACCGATTATCTGGTTGTAAGTAAGCAAGTCTGACATCCCGGCAATTCTTATGCCCAATAACCCCAAAACTCCTGCAATGACTCCGCCCCAACTGACTTTTAAAAGCATACCATGGACCCTGGACTCATTTTCTGCAAAAATTTGCTTTTCCATTTTTACCTCCTTATGATCCTAGCGCACTAGATTTTACATCCCTATAATCCCTGATAATAATTCGGGAGTAAGATCTCCCGTTTTTATATCGGTATTGTTCGACGTTTTCTTTAGTAAAAAAAGGCATTTACGCCTTTTTTACAGTTTTTTTCACTATATTCTCCTAAATTTCGCATAGTCTTCTCACATAACGAATGCTTTATCTGGTGCGGGGGTTTTTCCCGGACCTATTCTCCGGTATTTGTCATAGCGTTCTGTCAGCAAATCCTGCGGATCCTTGGCACATAGCTCCTGTAAATAAGAGGCAAAAATGCGTCTTAGACGCAAAGCCACCTCTTTCTTGCGGCGGTGTGCACCTTCGCGTTCTTCAACAATCCTGTCAATTACATTGAGCTCCAGTAAGTCCTGGGCAGTCAATTTCATGACACCGGCAGCTTCCGCTGCCCGGCTGGCATCTTTCCAAAGAATAGAGGCAAAGCCTTCCGGAGAGATCACTGAATAGACCGCGTGCTTCAGCATAAGTACACGATCAGCAACGCCAAGCGCCAAAGCTCCCCCGGAACCGCCTTCTCCAATAATTACAGAGATGATCGGGACTGCTAAGGTTGACATCTCCATCAGGTTTTCAGCGATGGCCTGCCCTTGCCCGCGCTCTTCCGAACCGATCCCGCAATAAGCGCCTGGTGTATCAATAAAGCATATTATCGGCCGTCCGAACTTTTCGGCCTGTTTCATTAAGCGTAAAGCCTTCCGGTAGCCTTCCGGATGAGGCATTCCGAAATTGCGTCGCAGGCGCTCATTCAGGTCGCGCCCTTTCTGATGCCCAATAACGGTCACAGACCGATTCCCAAGAAGGGCCAACCCGCCTACAATCGCAGAATCGTCCTTAAAACGGCGGTCTCCATGCAGCTCGACAAAATCGTCAAAGATCAGACTAATGTAATCCAGAGTGGTCGGCCGTTCTTTGTGGCGTGCGAGTTGTACTTTTTGCCATGGACTCAGATTTTGGTAGATCTCTTTTTCCTGTCTGGCAATGGCTTCTTCGAGCTGAGTAATAGCTTCTTCCAGATTCAAAGACGAACTATCCGCCAATTCCCGCAAGTCAGCCAGTTTGGACTTCATTTCCCGCAATTTGAACTCAATATCGATGGTCATCGACATTCCCCTTTAGAAATTCCTTCATGTTTTCTTGGTTTCAACGCGGTTGTCACGGCTGGCACCGCTGTCGCAGCTATTGCGGCCACAGCAGCTGTGAAACTTCAACAATTTGGCTAGAAACTCGCGCAGTTCAGTGCGTGCCACAATATGGTCCACAAACCCCTGTTCGAGTAAGAATTCAGCCCGCTGAAATCCTTCCGGCAATTTTTGCTTGATAGTCTGTTCAATCACGCGCGGCCCGGCAAAGCCAATCAGGGCACCGGGTTCGGCCAGAATAATATCGCCAAGCATTGCAAAACTGGCTGTAACTCCGCCGGTCGTCGGATCCGTCAATACCGGAATGTATAGCAATCCGGCGCGGCTATGCCTGGCCAGTGCCGCTGAAGTCTTTGCCATCTGCATTAGGGAGATAATGCCTTCCTGCATCCGTGCCCCGCCACTGGCTGTTACAATAACAACCGGCAACTTTCTCTCTGTAGCCGTCTCCACTAACTTTGTCAGCTTTTCTCCGACCACTTCACCCATGCTCCCCATCATAAAGCCCGGCTCCATGACTCCCAGTGCCAGCTGATGATCATGAATCAAGGCCAGACCGGTAACAACTCCTTCCGGCTCGCCGCACTTTTCTGCCAGATCAGACAGTTTGGCAGCATATCCGGGAAACTGCAAAGGATCCGAAGACAAGAGATCAGCATCCAGTTCAGTGAAGCTATCTGGATCAACCAGGGTGTTAATACGCTCTCTGGCTCCCAGACGGAAATGGTGGTGACAGTTGGGACAAACATTACTGGCTGCTTCGAGTTCGATAATATAGTGGGCCCGCAAACACCCGGGACACTTAACAAATAAGCCGTCCGGAATTTCGGGTTTCTTCGTTTCCAAATCAGGCTTGTTGACCGGTTCCATTGGCAATACCGTATATTTCGTTTTGGGTAACAGATTCGCTATCATGAGCGCTTAATCACCTCATTCAACGCGGCCAATGGTTTTCAATAAAGTGTGTGTTGACATTGCCATCCGCAAAATCCCGATTGTTCAGGATCGCCTTTTGGAAAGTCACATTTGTGGTAATGCCTTCAATCCAGAATTCTGCAAGAGCCATTTTCATTTTTTCGATAGCCTCGCGCCGGTTGCGTCCGTGTACGATCAGTTTGGCGATCATGGAGTCATAATACGGGGGTATATTATATCCTGGATAAATAGCGCTATCTATGCGCACGCCCGGTCCTCCCGGAAAAAGATAGCTTTCGATTTTCCCGGCGGAAGGGCGGAATCCTTGCGTAGGGTCTTCCGCATTAATACGACATTCAATAGAATGACCGATGAACTTAATATCCTTCTGACGCCATGGCAGCGTCTCCCCATTGGCAATTCTAATCTGGGCCTGCACCAGGTCCAGTCCTGTGATCATTTCCGTTACCGGGTGCTCAACCTGAATTCTGGTGTTCATTTCAATAAAATAAAAGTGCTGATCTTCATCAAGCAAAAATTCTACTGTTCCTGCATTCTGATAATTGACCGCCCTGGCAACTTGAGTCGCCGCCTCTCCCATTTTGCGCCGTAAGGCATCCGACAGCACATACGAAGGTGCCTCTTCAAGTACTTTTTGATTTCTGCGCTGTAAAGAGCAGTCTCTTTCACCCAGGTGCACAATATTACCGTAATGATCAGCCATGATCTGAAACTCAATATGCCGGGGGTTCTGAATCAGTTTTTCGAGATAGACTCCTTCTTCATTAAAAGCCGCTTTAGCCTCCATCTTTGCTGTTTGGAAGGCCTGCTCCAGCTCCGCGGCACTATGCGCGATTCTCATCCCGCGGCCTCCGCCGCCGGCAGTGGCTTTGATCAATATTGGATAGCCGATGGCAGCCGCTTCTTTGCGCGCCTCCTCCAGGCTGCGCAGCAGACCCTTGGATCCCGGCACCACCGGAACCCCGGCCTCTTCAGCCGTACTTCTGGCTAAGGCCTTATCCCCCATTCGCTCGATCTGCTCCGGCGTTGGCCCGATAAAGGTGAGTCCGCACTCTCCGCACATTCTGGCAAAGGACGCATTCTCCGCCAAAAACCCGAATCCCGGATGAATCGCTTCCGCCCCTGTCAATAGCGCAGCGCTGATGATATTGACCATATTGAGATAACTGCCCTTGGACGGACCGGGCCCGATACAGACGCCGTAATCGGCAAGGTGCGCATGCAGAGAATGTTGATCGGCTTCCGAGTAGACAGCCACCGTTTCAATGCCCATTTCCCGCGCAGCGCGAATAATGCGGACCGCGATTTCGCCCCTGTTGGCAACTAGTATTCTTTTAAACATATCCACTATTCCTTATGCTGACCAGAGTTTGGCGTTGCGTCAGAAGGCGCTGCGTCAGAAGGCGCTGCTCCGATCGCAAATACGAGTTCCGCTTCAGCAACTTTTTCATTATCGACAAAGGCTTCCGCTTTTCCGATCCCCATTGGGCCGCGCCTTTGGACAATCTCTGTAATTAAAGTAAGGCGATCCCCGGGCACTACTTTTTTTCTGAACCTGGCACGGTTAATGCCGCCAAAATAGGCAATACGGCCACGAAACTCTTCCATGGAAAGCAACGCCACCGCGCCAACCTGAGCCAGCGCTTCAATTAAAAGAACTCCTGGCATGACAGGCTCTTCTGGAAAATGCCCGCGGAAGTAGTCCTCGTTGATGGTTACGTTCTTGATTCCCACCGCTCTTTGCCCGGGTTCGAGTTCGATAATGCGATCTACCAGCAAAAAGGGCGGCCGATGCGGCAAAATACTTTTAATCGCATTAATATCCAGTTCCACGGCGTAAATCACCTCTTTATTGCTTACACTACTCATCACTTGCACTTAACCTTAAACAACGGCTGACCATATTCAGCCATTTCTTCATTTTTGATCAGGACCTCAACAATTGTGCCTTCAACCTCAGCCTGCACTTCATTCATCAGTTTCATCGCCTCAATGATGCACAGAACTTGTCCGATGCTTATCCGGTCGCCCACTTTGACGAAAGGTGGCGCCCCAGGTTGGGGTGCTTCATAGAACACCCCTACCATAGGCGATTTAACCAGGCAAATTCCTTCCTCTTCTATTGCCTCTGCTTGTGCCGGCGGCAAGGCCGATGTTGATGTCGATGCCGTGACTGGCACCGCCGAGAAAGGTGCCGCCGAAGCTGCTGACAAGTTGGCCGAAGCTGCGCCTACTGCGCCGGGCACGTCTGGCACGCCTGGCAAACCTGGCACCGCTGGCACAATTGGCACGCCTTGCACAGCTGGCATTCCTGGCACAGCTGACAAGGCGAGCGGTGTGGTTGCAGCCGACGCAATCACTGACGCAGAATCCCGGGCTCCTTCTGTTGGCAGCGCCGTATCTTTTCTGAGACTGAGCTTAAGGCCATCCTGCTCCATTTCGAATTGGGTGATCGCCGAGCGATTCACGACCTCAATCAGCTCTTTCAGTTCCTTAAGATTCATTTTTTCAGCGCCCTTCATAGTGTTTAAAAACGAGGGTCACATTGTGTCCGCCAAAACCGAGAGAATTGCTGATCCCATAAGAGAGCGCCATTTTGCGACCCACGTTTGGCACATAATCCAAATCACATTCCGGATCCGAAACGCCGTATTTGGTTGTAGGCGGAACAAATCCTTCTTGCAGGGCTTTGGCCAACACGATTGCTTCCACAGCCCCGGCTGCGCCAAGTAAATGCCCGTGCATCGATTTGGTGGAGCTGATCGCCAGCTTGTAGGCGTGTTCTCCAAAAGCCCGTTTCAGCGCCATCGTCTCATACTTGTCATTGAGCTCGGTACCTGTACCGTGAGCATTGACATAACCTACCTTGCTGCCGTCAATACCAGCGTTAGCGAGCGCTTCAGTGATCGCACGTGCAGCGCCTTCACCATCTGGTGAAGGACTGGTGATATGATAAGCATCTGTCGAAGTACCGTATCCCGCCACTTCAGCGTAAATGCGGGCACCGCGCTTCAGTGCCTGTTCATGCTCTTCCAAAATTAAAATTCCAGCGCCTTCGCCCATGACAAATCCACTACGCCGCAAATCAAACGGCCGGGGCGCTTCTTCCGGATTGTTCGCGGTGGAAAGGGCTTGCATTGCAGCAAATCCCGCCACCGATAAAGGCGTAATCGCGGCCTCGCTTCCACCGGCAATCATGACATCCGCATGGCCATCCTGAATAAGGCGGGCGGCATCAGCAATACTATGGCCGCCGGAGGCACAGGCCGTAACGACCGCCGTACTGGGACCTTTGGCATTGAACATAATTGAAACATTGCCAGCCGCCATGTTCCCGATCATCATCGGAATAAAAAACGGACTGACGCGGTCAGGACCCATCTCCAGAAAGCGCACATGCTGTTCCTCGAATGTCTCCATCCCGCCAATTCCCGAACTGATAGCTGTACCTGTCCGCTCCGGGCAGGGAAAGCCTTTGCTGAATCCGGCGTCTTCAATGGCCATGGCAGTCGCAGCCACCGCAAATTGCGTAAACCGATCCATGCGCCGCCTTTCTTTACGATCAATGAAATTTTCCGCCTCAAAATCCTTAACCTCAGCAGCCAGTTTGGCTTTACTATTAGAAATATCAAATCTGGTAATCAGGGCAATACCATTTTCACCTTTGCATAAACCATTCCAGAACTTATCTGCTCCGGTGCCAAGAGGCGTGATCGCTCCCAAACCGGTAATAACTACCCGTCTTTTCATATTAGCACCGTCCTTACATTACCATTCCGCCGTCGACATGAATCACCTGACCGGTGATATAGCGGCTGTCTTCGGAAGCAAGGAATGCGACCAAATTGGCCACATCTTCTGGTTTGCCAAGCTGCTGCAAAGGAATCATCCCGAGAATGCTCTCTTTGACCTTATCCGGCAGCACTGCCGTCATATCTGTCTGAATATAGCCTGGTGCCACGGCGTTGACAGTGATACCGCGGCTTCCCAGTTCTTTGGCAAGCGATTTGGTCAGACCAATGATGCCCGCCTTACTGGCAGCATAGTTGGCTTGTCCGGGACTGCCTGCCACTCCATTTACGGAAGAAATACTGATTATTCTGCCACTACGCTGGCGAATCATAATCTTGGCAGCCTCTCTGCTACACAAAAAAGTCCCTTCCAAATTGACCCGCAACACGCTCTGAAAGTCCTCGGTTTTCATGCGGATAATCAATTGATCGCGCGTGATACCAGCATTGTTGACAAGAATATCGAGTGTGCCGCATTGCGTGGCAATTTGCTGAAACATGGCCGCCACTTGCTCTTCGTTCGTTACGTCCGCCATAAGGGAAATAGCTTTGCCCCCCTGAGCTTCGATTTCTGCCACCGTACTCCGGGCGGCATCCTCCATACCTGGCAAATAATTAATGATCACAGTGGCCCCGTCACGCGCCAGGCGTAGTGCAATTGCCTTTCCAATACCACGGGATGACCCCGTAATCAGTGCGTTTTTACCATTCAGGGTCGCGTTCGCTGTTACGTTGATAGTCACGTTCATGCAAACCTCCTCGCCAGCTGACTCAGAGAACTCATGTCTTCAAAATTAAAAACTTCTGCCTCCGGAACAACCTTTTTCACGAATCCGCTCAACACTTTTCCGGGACCAACTTCAATAAAAGTGCGCACTCCCTGCGCTGCCATTTCAAGCAAGGTATCTTCCCAAAGTACCGGGGATACCACTTGCCGAGTCAACAATTCCCGGACAGCATTCGGACTATCAATCGGTCGGGCTGTAACATTGGAGTAAACCGTTTTCTGGAGCGGCTTGATACTGACCGCCTCCAGTTCGGCGCGCAATCGGACTGCAGCTGGTTTCAGCATGCTGCAATGAAAGGGAGCTGACACATTCAGAGGCACAATGCGTTTGGCCCCTTTATCCTTGGCGATTCGACAGGCCTGTTCAACGGCAGCAACTTCACCGGAAATGACGATTTGACCCGGGCAATTGAAATTGGCTGCTTCCACGATGCCAGCCTTGGAAGCCTCTTCAACAGCTTCCATCACTTTCGCGCGCTCCAAGCCAAGGATTGTTGCCATAGTTCCAACACCGGGCGGCACCGCTTCCTGCATATATTTGCCGCGCTTACTAACCAGCCTGATGGCTTCAGCAGGCGTTAACGCGCCACTGAACGCCAGTGCACTGTATTCACCAAGGCTCAGGCCAGCTGCCATTGCGGCATCCATACCGTACTCCTGCAGCACAGCCAATATGGCCAGACTGGTCGTGACAATCGCCGGCTGAGTATATTCAGTCATATTAAGGCGATCATTATCAGTAAAACAGATTTCTGCGATATCATAGCCAAGGGTTTCAGACGCAAGTTTGAATACAGAGGCGGCAGCGGGGAATTGTGCATAAAGCTCTTTTCCCATGCCGCTATATTGCGCGCCTTGACCTGAAAACAAAAATGCCGTTTTTGTCTGCATCATTATTCCTCCGGTGTGATGCCCGATACTGCGCCCGGCATCGCGGGCATTGCGGGCAAATTATCTGCCATTTTGCGCAGCAACTGGGCAGCTTCGGAAAACAGACTGGCGACAATTTCATGGCAAGTCTGCTCCTGTCGAACCAGCCCGGCTATTTGTCCAGCCATCACAGAGCCGTTGTCAATATCTCCGTCTTTGGCCGCCAGCGCCAGTTTGCCAGCGCCCAAAGCCTCCAGAACTTCTGCTGGTGCACATTCAGCCTCAAGCTTCTGAAACTCGCGGGTCAGCTTGTTCTTGATTACGCGCACCGGATGTCCTGTCGACCGCCCGGTGGCCACCGTGTCAGTATCTTTGGCCTGCAGGATGCGCTGCTTGTAGTTCGGATGCACTGTGCATTCTTTTGCCACCAGGAATCTGGTTCCGACTTGAACGCCTTCCGCTCCCAGGCAAAAGGCAGCAGCTACACCGCGGCCATCACCAATTCCGCCGGCGGCAATGACCGGCACAGAAACCGCCTCAACCACCTGGGGAACCAGTGCCATGGTGGTTAATTCTCCAATATGGCCTCCGGATTCACACCCTTCGGCAATAACAGCGTCAGCGCCATTCTGCTCCAGGCGCCTGGCTAGCGCCACGGATGGCACCACCGGTACCACGCGAATGCCTGCTTCCTTGAATTGCTTCATATATTTGCCGGGATTACCAGCACCGGTAGTAACCACCGGAACTTTCTCCCGGCACACCACGTCGACGATCGAGTCAACGTATGGGCTGAGCAGCATGATATTTACACCAAAAGGCTCTTTGGTGGCCGCTTTCGTTTTGGCAATCTGATCGGCCAGCCAATCTGCCGGAGCGTTTCCGGCAGCAATAATCCCCAAGCCTCCGGCGTTGGATACGGCAGCCGCCAGTGAATGATCAGCAATCCAGGCCATTCCGCCCTGAAATATGGGGTACTTGATACCAAGCATTTCTATTAGTCTCGATCGCAACTTTTTCACCTACTTCGATAACACGTCGCTTTCGTTTCATGATTTACTGTTTTTATCCGAAATACCTGCCGGAAGGCAATTTACTTTTTGGCCTCGATAAATTTGACGGCATCTCCGACGGTTTGAATATTTTCGGCATCTTCATCTGCGATTTGGATTCCAAGTTTCTCTTCAAAGGCCATCACTAGTTCCACCATATCCAGTGAATCGGCACCCAAATCTTCGATAAAGCGGCTTTCCATAGTAACCTGGTTCTTATCGACACTAAGCTGTTCGGCTACGATATCACGAACTTGTTCAAACATTTGCATATCTCCTTTTTCAAATTATCAGACTACCCACTGCAGCAAATTGGCTCCCCAGGTAAGGCCGCCACCAAATCCAACGGTGATCAGCTTCATACCTTTCTGCAGCATCCCTTTGCTGTTCATCTCGTCAAGAGCAATCGGAATGCTGGCAGCGGAAGTATTGCCATATTTGTGCAGATTGGTGTAGAACTTTTCCCGTGGCAGCTTCATTTTATTGGCCACTAGTTCAATAATCCGGTCATTGGCCTGATGCGGGACAAAATAGTCAATCTCCTCCAGGCCAAGGCCCGTCCCCTCCAAAACCTGCATGATGCTGTCATTCATAGCATTGACCGCAAACTTAAACACCTCACCTCCATCCATGATGATATGATGCGCCATTTCGGCACTCTGAAATGCAGGATTATTGATCGCCACGCCTTCGATTACCAGGACATCGCCCCGGGAACCGTCCGAACCGGTAATATGATTCAAAATGCCATTCATTTTGCCAGGTTCAATCACAACTGCTCCGGCCCCGTCCCCGAATAGCACGCAAGTATTGCGATCTTTCCAGTTAGTGACTTTCGTCAGTGATTCAGCGCCAATGACCAAAGCTTTCTGGTATGAGCCGGAGCCCATCAGACGGTGCGCGGTCATCAATGAGAAGATGAAGCCGCTGCATCCAGCCCATAAGTCGAGACAAGTGGCGTTTTTAAGTCCCAGCTTTTTTTGCACAAGGCAGGAGACTGTTGGAGTGAATCGGTCCGGCGTGACTGTAGCCACCACGACCAAATCGACTTCCTCCGGTTTTACTCCGGCAGTCGCCAGGGCCTGTGCAGCAGCGGCGGCAGCCAAGTCCGAGGTTGCTTCTCCGGTAACAATGTGCCTTTCCTTGATCCCGGTACGCGTGGAAATCCATTCATCTGAAGTATCCACGATCCGGCATAAATCATCGTTCGTGAGTACTTTTTCAGGAATATAACTTCCGGTTCCAGTAATTGCGATTGGAATCATACAACGTCCTCCTTGAGGGATTGGCTGACTAGGCCGTGTTGTTGTTTTTGATGCTGTCTTACCCTGATGTTGGTATTAGTGTTTGGTAACTTTAGTTTGATTATAAAACTATTTGATTATAAAGGTATCATCGCCAAAATGCAGGCCTGTGTCTGACAAGGCCTTCTGTCTCATTCAATGACTAATTTTGTTAATCAAATAATTTGATATTCAAAGTCTAAACCATGCCGCCCATTTTGTCAACCCGATTTTGCCTTATTGCACTTCTTCTTGGTGAACTGCTTCTATGACCCTATCGCCAAACTTCTTTTCGTCCACTTTGTTAAAAAACTGATATAACTTCTGCATCGCTTTGATCAAAGTAATTTCCTCTTCCTCAGGCAGATCATTGAGAATACTATGCACCATTTCCCTGTGAAAGCGCTCGTGAATGCGATACGGAAGTTTCCCGGCCTCGGTCAGCTGTACCAGTACTACACGGCGATCCGATTCAGGTCTGATTCTGGTGACGTATCCCTTCTTTACCAGACGGTTAATCGCGGTCGTCAGTGTTCCCAAAGTAACCCGCAATTGAGCCGCAATCTCTGACATAGATTTGGGTTCGTCCATCCCGACCGCCTCAAGAACATGAATCTCCGTGATTGTCAGGCCGAACGTCTGGGCACGCTCAATGGCGTTTTGCTCGATCGCCAAAATCCTGTTGAACAGCTTAACCAAAATATCGTTGAGAACTTGTGTGCTGTTAGACAATTCCGTGCCCTCCTGCAATAGTATTTAGAATGAGTCGTTTTCAAATACGGTTCAAATACGGTTTGTTATTCAAAATATATTTTATGCAAAACGTTATGTCAAGAGTTCCGGCAAAGATTTGCCGGGACTTTTGACTGTTCCATTTCTGCCTGAACTTGAATAATTTGCATTGCATACTGTTTGTAGAGGAGGGAATGATTTGAGCGGCGATTTCCGTCAATTTTGCCCGGGAGGTACAATATACCAGATTAGGCCGGGCGATACGCTTTTCTTCCTGGCGCGCCGTTTTGGTACCACGGTACAGGCAATCTTAGCAGCCAATCCGGGGCTTGATCCCAACAACCTGCAAGTTGGCAGGAATATTTGCATCCCGGTAGCCGGTCCAACCACTACCCCGACCACCGGCCCGTGTGCTGGATTTTTATACACAATTCAGGCTGGTGACACTTACTTTAGTCTGGCGCAGCGCTTTAATACAACGGTGCAGGCCTTGATCAACGCTAATCCGGGTGTCGATCCTAACCGTCTGCAGATTGGACAGCGCATCTGTATTCCGGTACCACCGACTACTACGCCAACTACGACACCCACTACGACGCCAACTGTTGGCCCGTGCCCGGGTCAGACCTATACCGTCATGGCTGGTGACACATTCTTCAATATCGCATTGCGCTTTAATTTGTCTTTGGATCAGTTACTGGCTGCCAACCCGGGAGTTGATCCTAATAATCTGCAGGTTGGCCAGGTCATCTGTCTGCCATAGCAAATCTGCAAACAATGCCAAATCTATACCTTAGAAAAAACATGCCTTAGCAACAAGGCATGCCATGGCAAAAAACCAGCCCGCAGAGGGCTGGTTTTGTTACAGTTAGATTAATAATGGCCAAGTATCCCGGCCTGCATGGCTTTGCGCTCGCAAATACGGTAGATCACCACACCCAAAAGCAGATAAGCCAATGAAATCACTACTGCAAGAAGCAAATCCTGCCAGGCAAACTCCAACAGCCCTTCTCCGCCATTAATCACCTTCTGGATCAGATGCGCACCCCATGTTCCGGGCATCAGCTTCATAAATGATTTGGCCGGCGCCGCTACAAAGAAAATCAGGACAAATTGTACGATTTGCATGTAACTGTCAATGCGCTTAAAAATAAGCATCAGCCCGCCCAGCGCAAAACCGACTCCCGCAAAGCAGATCAACTCCAAGATCAGGAGCGGGAGTAGCGACAACATGTCTATGGTCAGCCATTTGCCAGT
>JBMNNY010000209.1:0-3267 GCA_050942765.1 Bacillota bacterium
CTGGTCGGCCGCAGTACGCTGCTGCAAGACACGATTGGCTCAATTATGCTTGGACTACAGACCCTGCCATCCATTTGCTGGCTGCCCCTCGCACTACTCTGGTTCGGCCTTTCGGAACGGGCGATCCTATTTGTGATCATTATGGGGGCATTTGTGGCAGTGGCAGTTTCCACAGAAGTCGGTGTCCGACAAATACCGCCGCTTTACCTCCAGGCAGCCCGCAACATGGGTGCGCGCGGGTTCCGGCTATATTGGGATGTGATCATACCGGCGGCGCTGCCTGGTATGATCACTGGAATGAAACTGGGCTGGTCGTTTGCGTGGCGTTCGTTGATGGCGGGGGAACTACTCTATGTCAATCTTGGATTAGGACACCTTCTGATGATGGGCCGGGAATTATCCGATATGGCGCAAGTAGTCATGGTAATGCTAATTTTGATCATCATCGGACTGATCTCCGATAAGCTGATCTTTGCACGACTGGAGAGTTTTGTGTATGAGCGCTGGGGGCTGAGAAAGGATATCCGGTGAGTTGTAAACCGGCAAATTATAAAATGTCATCATTCATTAGCGGATTTTGGGAAAAATATGCCGTGGATGCAGATCAGGCATGAACTTGCAGAGACTGCTGAGACTATAGAGAACGCAGAGGCTGCAAAGGAAATTCAGAGGCGGGAATGAGATGACCAAACTTACCGAAATTCGCTGGCATGGGCGCGGCGGGCAAGGAGCCAAGACAGCCGCGCTTTTATTTGGCGATGCTTTACTTGGGACAGGCTTTTATATGCAGGCCTTTCCCGAATATGGTCCGGAACGCATGGGAGCACCGGTCAAAGCCTATAACCGGGTCAGTGACGCGCCTATTAATCTTCATTCGGGAATCGATAAACCGGATGTAGTGGTGGTTCTGGATGCTTCCTTAATGAAAAGACTGACAGATGTCACCGAGGGGCTGCCAGATGACGGGGTGCTTCTGGTTAACTCTCCGGATCCTCCGGCAAAGGTGCGTCAGGAAACGGGCCTTCAAAAATACCGGCTTTATACCGTGGATGCTTCCGGTATCTCGCAGGAAATTATGGGTTCCAATCATCCCAACACGCCAATGCTGGGGGCTTTGATGCGTGTGGCCGACTTTGTGGATTATGGGGAGGTCAAAGCCAGTATTCGGAAAAAGCTGGCCAAAAAGTTTCATGGTCGTGATCAAATTGTGGAGGGCAATATGGCAGCGGTGGAACGGGCTTATCAGGAGGTGTGCGGAGGATGAGTGAGGCAAAGCAGGGAAAGCAGGGAATGACTGGCGGGTCCGTGCGCAAGCGCGTGGGTATGCGCGGAAGCGGCCGCGCGCCCGGGCTCGATATGACTGGCGAGCGCGGTGTGCCCGAAAATAATGGTCGGATGGAGCCCAGACGCGGGTGGCGCGACATGCCTGTTGGAGGGGCTATTTCGGCTGCCGGCAGCGCCATCGAGTATCAGACCGGCGACTGGCGCAGTATTCGGCCGCTGCATAGCAAAGAGCGGTGCATTAATTGTCTCATGTGCTGGGTCTATTGTCCGGATGCGGCAATCATGCTAAAGGACGGAAAAGTGGAAGGCATCGATTACGCGCACTGCAAAGGCTGCGGCATCTGCGCCAAAGAGTGCCCGCAAAAGGTCCATGCTATTGAGATGGTGCCGGAGGGACGCATTAAGGCGATGGAGGAGGATCACCATGGCAGCTAAGGCTCCCAAAGCAGCCGTGACCAAGACACCAAAATCGATCAAAGAAATCAACTCGGCTAAAACCAAGGCAATGGCGACCAAGCCAACTGCGCCTAAAGGCAAAGCCGCCGCATCGAAAGCGATCGTCACAAAATCGATGGCAACTAAAGCACCCACGCCCGCCGAAATGGTGGCGCGCACCGGGAATGAAGTTATGGCGGAAGCAATGCGGCAGATTAACCCGGACGTGGTGGCGGCTTATCCGATTACACCGGCAACTGAAATAGTGCAGATTTTTGCAGGGTTTGTCGCCGATGGCCTGGTCGACACGGAGTTTGTCACAGTGGAAAGCGAACACTCCGCGATGAGTGCCTGCATCGGTGCCTCTCAGGCTGGCAGCCGCGTGATGACTGCCACCTCATCTCAGGGTTTGGCTTTGATGGCGGAAATGGTCTATATCGCTGCTGGTTTGCGCCTGCCCATCGTGATGGCGGAAGTTAACCGTGCGCTGTCTGCCCCTCTCAATATTCATTGTGATCATTCTGATACAATGATGGTGCGGGACGCCGGCTGGATTCAGATATTTTCGGAAAATGCCCAGGAAGCATACGATAATATGATTCAGGCGGTGCGGATTGCCGAGAACTCGTCTGTGCGCCTGCCTGTGATGGTCACTACGGATGGCTTTATCATCAGCCATGGTATGGAAGGGGTCAGCCTCATTCCGGATAAGGCAGTTCAGGATTTTATCGGTCCGTTTTCGCCGGTTTATCCCCTGCTGGATGTGGATAATCCTGTGACAATTGGTCCGATCATGTTCACCGACTACTATTTCGAAAGCCGCCGTCAGGTGGCGGAAGCGATGAAAAATGCCCACCGGGTTATTGCCGAGGTTGGTGCGGAGTTTGGCCGCCAGTTTGGTCGCAGCTATGGCTATTTGGATACTTATCGCATGGAGGATGCTGAAGTGGCGGTTGTGGCACTCGGATCAACAGCCGGCACAGCGCGCGCCGCCGTGGATAACATGCGCAGTGCAGGGATCAAGGCCGGGTCCGTAAAGGTGCGGGTTTATCGTCCGTTTCCGGCAAAAGAGGTTTTTGCCACACTGGGCAACGGGCGCGTAAAAGCGGTGGCGGTGCTGGATCGTTCAGATGCCCTTAATAATCATGCCGCGCCGCTGTGTATGGACGTGACCACGGCGCTGTATCAGGCAGGCGTGGGCGCGGGCGCGGGTTCGCGCCCGAACTCCAGCACAAACGCTCCCTCAGGCGCGAACGCGCACGTGCCCCCAAGCATCGCCCTCCCACACATCCTCAACTATATCTACGGACTTGGCGGCCGCGACATCAAGCCAGCCGACATCGAGAAGGTTTTCGAGGACCTCCATCAGGTGGTGCAGGGTCAGGCAGCATCCCAACCCCCCACCCCTCCCGGGATGCCGCTGTACGAAAACCCCATGTATTTGGGGGTGCGGGAGTAACTCTATTTTCCTTACTTAAACATACTATCCGGGATCCCAACGTTGACCTTGACATCGCTCAAGGTCAAAACGTATCTTACTTCCTTGCC